>CAZFAT010000398.1:0-3951 GCA_964517075.1 uncultured Solibacteraceae bacterium | reverse complement strand
TCGCGCAGCGCATGCTGGCGTCGCGCACGGAGAAGGACGCGCTGGACATGCCGCAGGCCGACCTGCAGTGGCGGATGACGCCTATCGACAAGCGATCCATCCGCGTCTTCTACGAGCTGCTGGGCCAGGAACTGGGACGCGCCAAGCTCGGGCGCGTCCGGCTGGGCGACTGGCTCCTCGACGGCGATGACATGGCCTGGCCCACCCACCTGAGCGGCGGCTGGCACAACATGGGCACGACCCGGATGCACGCCGACCCGAAGCAGGGTGTGGTCGACGCGAACAGCAAGGTGCACGGCATCTCGAACCTGTTCGCCGCCGGAGGGTCCGTGTACCCGACGGGCGGCGCGGTCAACCCGACGCTCACTCTCGTCGCGCTGTCACTCAGGCTGGCTGACCACCTGAAGAAAGTCGTCGTCTAGACGCCAGCTATCGGGTTGGCGGCTTCGGCGCCGCGGCCTGTCGCCGCGTGCGCGGCCACCGCGACGCCTCCCGTGACGGCGGCGCCAATGAACGCGTACCACGTCCACGCCACCGCGCCCGTCCACCACAACACGAAAAGGACCACGATGCCGGCGGCCATCCCGGCAAGCATCGCGTCCTCTCCGACTTTTCGTGTGAGGACGCCCACGAGGAACGCGCCGAGCACGGGCCCGGCCGCGAGCGACAGCACCGAGAGACCGACGTCCAGCACCGAACGATCCATCCACTGGGCGCCCACGGCCACGGCCAGTTGCACGATGCCCCAGCCAATGGTCGCCCCGCGCGCCACACGCATAAGCGTCCGTTCATCGGCGTCGGGCCGCACGAACGGCACGTAGAAGTCCTTCACGGTCACGGCGGCCATCGCGTTCAGCGACGGCGACAGCGCCGCGGCCACGATGGCCGCCACGATGAACCCCGCCGCGCCGCCCGACAGCGACGTGACGACGAACGCGGGAAGAATCTCGTCGGCGCGATTGAGCACCGGGGCGGGCGTCTGCTGGTAGTAGGTGAACAGCATCGCGCCGATGACGAGGAAGAGCGCGAACTGCGCGAAGACCAGCAGGCCGCTGAGCATCAGGCCCGTGCTGGCCTCGCGGGCGGACCGGGCGGCCAGCAGGCGCTGCACCAGGAACTGGTCCGTCCCGTGCGTGGCCAGCGTGAGCGCGATTCCGCCGATGATGCCGGCCCAGAGCGTGTAGGTCACCTGGGGATCGGTCGTGAGGTTGAGGATAGTGAACTTCCCCGCCGCGGACGCCGTGGTCGCGACCGTGTCCCACCCGCCGGGGATGCGCTCGAGCAGCGCGAAGAACACGAGGCCGGCGCCCGCGATATAAACGAACATCTGGACGACGTCCGTCCAGATGACGGCCGCCGCCCCGCCGCGCACCGTGTAGATGATCATCGCGGCGCCCAGCGCGAGAACGCTCCACGTCACCGGCACCTGGGTGACGACGGCGATCACCAGCGCTGTCGCGAACAGCCGCACGCCATCGGCGAACGATCGCGTGACGAGGAAGATCGCCGACGCAATCGTCTTCACGCGCGATCCGAATCGCCGGTGCAGCAACTGGTAGGACGTCACCAGATCGCCGCGGAAGTAGGCCGGGATGAAGATGGCGCTGACGATCACGCGGCCGATGATGTAGCCCAGGGCGAGCTGCAGGAACGCGAAATTTCCGGTGTAGGCCTGTGCGGGCACCCCGATGAACGAGAGCGTGCTCGTCTCGGTGGCCACGATGGTGAAGCAGATCCCCCACCAGGGTGTCGATCGGTCCGCCAGGAAATAGTCGTTCGTCGTCTTCTGAAACTTTGCGAACCAGGACCCGAACAGCGTGATCGCGATCAGGTATCCGGCGATGACGAGGTAGTCCGCCGTGGTGAGAACCATGCGCCCGGGGGGAGTGTAGTCGATTGGCCTTCGCGGACGGCAGCGGTCCGGCTTGGGCATAAGCCCTCGTCCATCGGGAGCCCCGATGCGCCCGGTGACGCCGAGACTGGGCATCCAGATGTCCATCCTGAGTCGGGGCGGTGCGAGGCCGTCCTGGAATGCCTTATGCAACCTTCAACGGCTGGCGCGCGATTGCGTACGCGCCGGAGGCTGTCAATGCGTCTGCGAATTCTTGTATCGGCCGTCATGTTCTCGTTCCTGCTGCCTGCCGCGCTCCATGCGCAGGATTTCGGCGTCATGGAGTCGGCCGAAACCATCGACCGCGGCAACTTCAAGTTCAAAGTCAATCCGCTCGTCGTTTTCGGACGCGACGGCGGCGAAGACAAGCCCGGCGTGGCCGGGATGGTGGGCTACGGCGTGACGAACTCCTTCGATCTCGAGGGCGGCGTGGCGATCTACGACGGCGAGACCATCTTCGGCGGTACGGCGGAGGTGTGGATCGTGCGCAATCCGCTGAACGTATCGGTCATCGGCGGTCTGCACTTCCACCGGGGCGACAACACGGCCGACATCACCGGCGTGGATTTCACCCTGCTCGCGAGCAAGCACCTGACCCCGCGCTTCGAACTGTATGGCGCGCTCGACATGGCGTTCGACTCGTTCGAGAACAACGGCAGCTTCCGCACCGTGCACTTCGTGCCGGGCATGGAGGTCAAGCTGGGCGAGGACTTGGATTTCGTGGCGGAAGTGGGCCTCGCCGTGAACGACAACGCCCGGCACTACATCTCAGGCGGCCTGGCGTTCTACGTGAGATAGACGAAGGTTCCAAGGTTCGAGGGTGGCAGGGTGCCAGGGAGTCGAGGGCGCCGTGCGCACCCCCGTACCCTCGGCACCCTCGTACGTCGCCCCTACTTCGGCAGTTTGTCTCGAATCTCGCGGGAATTGTATGCGGGCCGGGCCGCGCGGTGCCAATCAGCGCACCGCCCGTCGCCGTCGTCAGGGCATGAAAAGAAGGCCGAGTGTAACCGGAAGAGCTAAAGAACGGCGAAAGCATCGGCAGCCCGCGCCACAGCGCGTTGACGCGGAGCGGGAGCGCGGCGCAAGATCGACAGTGATGCCGATCCACGGCCTACACGCCCAGCGCCGGAAGTTTGACGAGACGTTCAAGATCGGGCATTACAACGCGCGAAGCCGCGCGGAGGAGATGCGGTCCAAGGCGGACGACGATCCGACACGAGACACCCTGGAGGCGGCGAAGGCGGCCGATGACGCGCTAGCAGCCCTCTGTCGAAAGTTCCGAAACTGGAGCCTGTTGATGCGCCACGAGATTTCCCGAATACTCGACGACCCGACGCAGGAGTTCGCGGAGGGTGAGCGAGACGGGTGGCAGGCACTTCACAAGGACATCGTCGCGCATCTTTCATCGCTGGAAGCGGAATGTCCGGCGAGTGCGGACCCGCCGGCTGCGCCGCCGAATGACCCGCCGGCCCGACGCACGTTCAATGTCTGAGCCCGGCCGCCGAAGTGCCCCGGGCCGACGCTACGCGCGTTGAAGGCGGCGGGCGATCGTCGTAAGCTCCGCTGGTGTTGGACCCACTCGCCCATCGGGTGGCGCCAAGGAACTGCGGACCGTGCTCCAGGCCCAACTCGCGTCCATCGCCGCGCTCAAGAAACGAGACATCATCTGCCCCTACGTATTCCATCGGGCGGACGGCGCGCAGATCCGCGATATGCGTGGGGTGTGGGAGGCAGCAAGGACCGCGATGGCGATGGTCGGCCACGAGACCGAATCTATCTACGCGGTATGCGATCGTCGATGAGGTGATGCACAAGGAGGCGTCCGCGAAGCTGGACGCGTGGGCGAACGGGCAGCAGGCACAAGGCGAAGCGGCGAGCAAGGGGCACGTGAAGCGGTTCAAGAAGCAGTGCGCCAGCTGGCCGCGAAGCGAAGCGTTAAGAACAGCTAAAGTCGAGCCCGATCCGAGCCCGAGGGCGCTGGTCGGGCTCGTTCGCTGTTCGGCGGGAAGTCGTTCTCGCTAGGCTGGTTAGTTGGTGCCGGGGGTGGGGATCGAACCCAC
>CAZFAT010000397.1:0-14784 GCA_964517075.1 uncultured Solibacteraceae bacterium | reverse complement strand
AGGCTGCAGCCGCCGACGACAGCCGCCGCGATGGCATAGAGCTCGTAGAAGTTTCCGTGCGAGGCCGGCGACACCGAGTTCGTGTAGAACGCGATGAGGACGGCCGACACGGCGGCCAGCGTGCCGGAGATCGCGTAGGCGCTGGCGATGACGCCGCGCGTCCTCACGCCCGAGTAGTGGGCCGCCTCCTCGTTGTTGCCGACGGCAAACAGGTGGCGGCCGTACACGGATCGGTGCACCAGCAGCCACGCCAGGGCCGCCACCGCGCACATGATCACGAACGGCATCGGCACGCCGGCCAGACTCCCGCTGGCCAGCGACCGCAGCCACTCGAAGCCTTCGCCGGTCCCGAAGCCCTTCGTCGAATCGCCCGCGATGTATCGCGCGGCGCCGCGATAGAGCAGCAGGCCGCACAGCGTGACGATGAACGGCTGCAGCCGCAGGCGCGCCACCAGCAGCCCGTGCGCAGTGCCCAGGCCGGCGCCGAGCGCGATCACCGCCGCCAGCGCGAGACTCGGCGGCCAGCCCCATTCCACCAACATCAGCGACAGCAGCACGCCGAGCAGCGCGCAGATCGATCCGACCGACAGGTCGATGCCGCCGGTCATGATCACGACACCCACGCCGATGCTGAAGATGCCGTACGTCCCGACGAGCCGTCCGACGTTCTGCAGGTTGGTCACGCTGAGGAACTGCGGGCTCGCCGCGGCCACCACCGCGCAGAGGACGACCAGCAGCAGGAGCACACCGATCTCGTTTCGTGTCATAGGCGATTCGGGCGCGTCGCGTCCGGAGCGGTCACGCGACCGCCAGTTGCATAATGGAGGCGGGCGAACAGGCGTCGCGGGGCAGGATCCCGGTGACCCGCCCGTCGTGCATCACCGCGACGCGGTCGCTCTCGGCGACGATCTCCTCGAGGTCGCTGCTGATCATCACGACGGCGGCGCCCTCGTCGGCGAGGCGGCGGATCAGCCGATGGATCTCGGCCTTGGCGCCGACATCGACCCCCTGCGTCGGCTCGTCGAAGACGATGACGCGCGGCCGGAGCGCCAGCCACCTGGCGAGCACGACCTTCTGCTGGTTGCCGCCGCTGAGCGTCGCCACGGGCGTCTCGATCGACGCCGCCTTCACCGTCAGCGCGGTGGTGATGGTCCGGACGGCGTCGGCCTCGGCGCCGCGCGCGATCAGGCCGAGCCGGGCGAACGACGCCACCGCGGGCAGCGTCACGTTCTCGCGCACGCTCATCGCGGCGACGATGCCATACCGGCGCCGGTCTTCGGGCACGAGGCAGATGCCGTGGCGGATGGCGTCGCGCGGAGAGCCGATCGCGAGCGGGCGGCCGTCGAGAATGATGCGTCCGGCCAGGCGCACGCCGACCCCGCAGATCGCCTCGGCCAGCTCCGAGCGGCCCGACCCGATCAGGCCCGCGATCCCGAGCACCTCTCCTGGATGGACCGCCAGCGACACGTCGACCGCGGGGTACCGGCCGGTGCGCAGCCGCTCGATCTGCAGCACGGCGGGTCCTGGCGAGGCCGCCGGCCGTGTCGAGGTGCGCTCCACCGCCCGGCCGACCATCAGCTGCACGAGCCGATCGGGCGTGCACGCGCCGCGCGGGAGCGCTCCGGCGTTGCGGCCATCCCTGAGGACGACGGCCCGGTCGGCCAGGGCCTCGATTTCGCGCAGCCGATGCGAGATGTAGACGATCGCCGTTCCAGCGGATTGCAGAGCGCGGAGGACGCCGAACAGCCGCTCCGCATCGCTCGACGCGAGACGGGACGTCGGTTCGTCGAGGACGAGCAGCCGCGCGTGCATCGAGAGCGCGCGGGCGATGGCCACGAGCTGGCGCCCGGCGGGGGACACCTGCCGCAGCGGCATCCCGGGGGACACGTCAGCGCCGATGCGCGCGAGGTGGCGGCGCGCGTCCGCGTGCATGCGTCGGCGATCGAGCAGCTGCAGCGGCCCGCCGCGGCGAGGCTCGCGACCGAGGAAGACGTTGCCGGCCACATCCAGGGTGTCGATCAGCTCGAGCTCCTGGTGGATGACGGCGATGCCGAGCCTGGCGGCGTCGGACGGGGAGTGCAGCGCCGCCGGCGCGCCGTCCATGCGAGTCTCCCCCGAGTCCGCGCGGTGGATCCCGGCCAGGATCTTCATCAGCGTCGACTTTCCCGCGCCGTTCTCCCCGACGAGCGCCACGATCTCGCCGGCCGACACCTCGAAATCCACCCGGTCGAGCGCCGCCGCGCCGGGAAAGCGCTTGGAGATCGCCGTCATTTGCAGTAAAGGAACGGGCATTGTGAGCCTCGGCGCCCCGACATGGGAGCAGCGCTGGCACCCGCTCCGCGAGGAGTGGGTGGTCGTGGCGGCGCATCGACAGGATAGGCCGTGGCAGGGCGAACGCGCTACGGTGTCGCCGCCGGCGGCGCCCGAGTACGTCGAGAGCTGCTATTTCTGCCCGCGCAACGAACGCGTGGGGGGCGCGCGGAATCCCGAGTACACGTCGGTCTTCGTCTTCGACAACGATCATCCCTGCGTCGGGATCGAGGCGCCGCGGTCGCTCGAACGGCCGCCGGGCATCTACCGGAACGCGCCGGCCACCGGCGTGGCCCGCGTGGTCTGCTACACGCCGAGGCACAGTCTGACGCTGGCGGAGCTGCCGGTCTCCGAGATTGCGGCGTTGCTCGGCACCTGGCGCGATCAGTACGTCGAGCTGGGCGCGCGCCCCGAAGTCAGCCACGTGTTGACGTTCGAGAACAAGGGGGAAGTCGTCGGCGTGTCGAACCCGCATCCGCACGGCCAGATCTACGCCACGAACTTCGTGTTCAAGACGATCGAGATCGAAGCCGCGGCGAGCCGCCGTCACCATCAGGAGCACGGCCGCGCGCTCTTTGCCGACATCATCCGTGCCGAGCAGGACGACGGACGGCGGATCCTGTTCGAGAGCCCGTCGGCGATCGCCTTCCTCCCCTACTTCGCGCGCTACGCCTACGAGTGCTACGTCGCGCCCAAGGAGACGCATGCCAGCCTGGCGACGATGGCGCCGGGCGAGCTGCACGATCTGGCGGTGGCGCTCAAGTCGCTGCTGGTTCGCTACGACAATCTGTGGCAGCTGTCGTTTCCGTACGTGTTGACGCTGCACCAGGCGCCGACCGATGGAGGCGACTACTCGGGGTTTCACTTTCACATCGAGTGTCACCCGCCTCTGCGCAAGCCCACCCTGCTGAAGTATCTCGCCGGACCCGAAATCGGCGGCGGCAACTTCCTGAGCGACACGCGTCCCGAATCGAAGGCGGAGGAGCTGCGGGCGGTGTCCGACGTGCACTACAAGGGGCCGCATGCCTGACCCGCGAACGCTCCTCGATCCGATTCTCGATCTGCACGACCGCGTGCGCGACGCCATCGTGGCGGCCACCGAGCGGCAGCCGATCGAGGCGCTGGCCGCGGTCGATCGCGACGAGGCGGGCGATACCATCTATGCGATTGACGTCGCCGCCGAAGCCGTCATCGACCGGTTCGCGCAGACGCTCGCCCGCCGGCACTCCTTCGTGCTCGTCGCCGAGGGGCTGCCGGGCGGACGCCGCTGCTATCCGGACGGGCAGGACGAGGCATCGGCCGGCTGGTGGATCATCATCGACCCGATCGACGGCACCCGCGGGTTGATGTACCAGAAGCGCAGCGCGTGGGTCCTGACCGGCGTGGCGCCCAACCGCGGGCCGGACACGTCGCTGCGCGACATCGTGCTCGCGGTGCAGACCGAAGTCCCGCTCGTCAAGCAGCACCTGTCCGACCAGCTGTGGGCGCGTCGCGGCGAAGGGACGCAGGCGCGGCGCTGGCATCGATTGACCGGCGAGTCGGTCCCGATGCGGTTACGGCCGTCGCGCGCCGTGACGATCGAGCACGGGTATGCGTCCATCGCGCGCTTCTTCCCCGGCGCGCGCGACGAGCTCGCGGCGGTCGACGAGGCGGTCGTCCTCGGCGCGCTGGGGCCGCCCGCGCCAGGAAAGGCCCACTGCTTCGAGGATCAGTACGCCTCGACCGGCGGGCAGCTGTATGAGCTGGCGGCAGGGCACGACCGTTTCGTCGCGGATCTGAGGCCGCTGCTGCGCCCGCTGCTCGCGGTGCGCGGACTGCCGCCGCCGCTCACCTGTCACCCCTATGACATCTGCACCGCACTCATCGCGGAGGAGAGCGGCGTGATCGTGACCGACCCGCACGGCCGGCCGCTCGATGGGCCGCTGAACGTCGAGGCGGACGTCGCATGGGCGGGCTACGCCAACGCGCGCATCCGCGCACAGGTCGAGCCGCTGCTCCTGGAGGCGCTGCGTGCGCGAGGGTGGATTGACTGAGCTCGACGCGTTCGTCGAGACGCTGCGTGCGCAGGCCCTCTTCGAGCGCGGCGCCACGCTGTCGGTGTCGAGGGCGCCGGGACGGCTCGACGTGATGGGCGGAATCGCCGACTATTCGGGATCGCTCGTGCTGCAGCGCCCCATCGCGGAAGCGACGTTCGCCGCCGTCCAGCGGATCGATCGTCCGGTGCTGGACATCGTCAGCATGGGCCGGCCACCATGCACGATTCCGCTCGAGATGCTGGCACCGGGACGCGTGCCGATCGGCTACGACGAGGCGCGAGCGATGTTCGCACAGCAGTGGACGTCATACGTGGCCGGCGTCGTCCTCGTGCTGGCGCGCGAGCGTGGGATGCCGCTCGCCTCCGGCGCACGAATCGTCGTGGCGTCGCGGGTGCCCGAGGGCAAGGGCGTGAGCTCTTCGGCTGCTGTCGAAACGGCGAGCATGCAGGCCATGGCGCATGCGTTCGGGCTCCCGCTCGACCCGCGCGACCTGGCGCTTCTGTGCCAAAAGGGCGAGAATCTCGTCGCCGGGGCTCCGTGTGGCGTGATGGATCAGATGACGTGCGTCTTTGGCGAACGGGACGCGCTGCTCGCGCTCCTCTGTCAGCCCGCCGAGCTGCAGCCGCCCGTGCCCGTTCCTGATGGCATCGAGTTCTGGGGGCTCGATTCGGGAGAGCGGCACGCCGTGGGCGGCTCCGACTACGGCGCGGTGCGGACGGGCGCGTTCATGGGGCTGCGGATGCTGTCGGAGCGCGTTCGAGTGCCGGGGAACTCTCTCGCGAACATCGAACTCGAAGAGTTCGAGCGGGATCTCGTTCGCTGTCTGCCTGAGGAGATCTCCGGCGACGAATTCCTCGCGCGCTATGGCGGCACTTCAGACACGGTCACGACCGTGGAGCGCGGGCGACGATATAGGGTCCGTGCGCCGGCGGCTCATCCTGTCCACGAACGCCAGCGGGCAGAGCGCTTTCGCCGGCTGCTGCACGAGCCTGTCTGCGAGGACCGGCTGATCGAGCTCGGGACGCTGATGAACGAGTCGCACGCCAGTTATGGCGCGTGCGGTCTGGGGTCGCCCGGAACCGATCGTCTCGTCGATCTGGTGCGCGGCGAAGGTCCCAGAGCGGGTGTGTACGGTGCGAGGATCACCGGCGGTGGGAGTGGTGGCACGGTGGCCGTGATTGGGCGAAGAGATGCCGCGGGCGGTATCGGGCGCGTGGCCCACGCGTACGAGCGCGAGACGGGATACCGGCCGTACGTGTTTGCGGGATCGTCGCCGGGCGTGGCGGCGTTCGGGCCGCGATGGATTACCTTGTGACCGTCGTGAGGAGGCAAGGGTCGATGCAGATCAGGGCTACGGGTGCGTTCGCTCTAGTCGTCCTCTGTCTGATGTGTGCGGCGGCGGGCTGCCGCGCGCGTGACGGCGCGGACGCGGAGCGAACAAAGACTCTCAAGCTGGCCTTCGTGACCAACAACTCCTCGGATTTCTGGACAATCGCCAGGCGCGGCGTCGAGAAGGCGGACGCCGAGCTGCCGGACGTGGAGACGGAGTTCAGGATCACGGCAGACGGCACCGCTGCCGAACAGCAGCGCATCGTCGACGACCTGCTCACCAAAGGGGTCGACGCGATCGCCATCTCGCCCGTCGATCCCGAGAATCAGACCTCGCTGATCGACGCCGCGGCCGAGCGCGCGCTGGTTTTCACGCAGGACAGCGATGCGCCGCAGACAGCGCGCACGTGCTATATCGGCACCGACAACCTCGCGGCCGGGCGCCAGGCGGGACAGCTCATTCGTGAAGCCATCCCCGACGGTGGATCGATCATGCTGTTTGTCGGCAAGCGTGACGCGCGAAATGCGCAGGAACGGATCCAGGGCATCCGGGCGGCGCTCGACGGGTCGAACATCCGGATCATCGACGTGCGAACCGATGATGCGGACGACGTCCGGGCGAAGGCGAACGCGGCGGATACGCTGGTGCGCTACCCGGACATCCAGGGGCTCGTCGGGCTGTGGAGCTACAACGGCCCCGCCATTCTGAACGCCGTCCGCGAAGCCGGCAAGGTCGGGCGAGTCCGGATCATCGCCTTCGACGAGGCCGACGAGACCCTCCGTGGCGTCAGGGAGGGAGCGATTCATGCGACGGTGGTGCAGCAGCCGTACGAGTTCGGCTACCAGGCGATCGTGCGAATGGCGCAGGCCGTGCGCGGCGACCGTTCGTTCATCCCGGAGTCGAAGCAGATCATCGTGCCCACGCTGGTGGTGAACCGCTCGAATGTGGAGGAGTTCACGAAACGGATCAACGAGCTGCGCGGGCGCGCCGCGCCCGAGTGAGGTCACGCATGAGCCCCATCGATCGTCGCCGCTTTCTATCCAGCCTCGGCCGGACGGGTGCGCTGCTCGCCGCCGCGTCGTGGCTGGACGTCATCGGCTACGCGCAAGTCGCCCGCGGGCCCGCGCGGGCGTTCATTCAGCCGTCGCGGTCGCGCGCGGACTTCGACCGGCGGGTGCTGGGCGCCTTTCTCGAGCATCTGGGCCGGGCCGTCTACACCGGCGTGTTCGAGCCCGGCTCGCGTCTGGCCGATGCGAAGGGGTTCCGTACCGACGTGGCGCGCGAGGTGAAGGAGCTTGGCGTCCCGATTGTCCGTTACCCGGGCGGCAACTTCGTCTCCGGGTACAACTGGCTCGACGGCGTCGGTCCCAAGGCCCAGCGTCCGACCGTGCTGGAACGAGCCTGGAACTCGCTCGAGACCAACCAATTCGGCACCAACGAGTTCATCGACTGGTGCCGCGCGGTCGGGACCGAACCGCTGCTCGGCATGAACTTCGGTACCGGCACTGCTGAGATGGCCGTCGCCTACGTCGAGTATTGCAACCTCGATCGCGGCACGAAGTGGAGCGACCTGCGCCGGACGCACGGCTACGAACAGCCCCACAACGTGCGCTACTGGTGCCTGGGCAACGAGATGGATGGCCCGTGGCAGATCGGCCAGCTACAGGCGCGCGAGTACGGGCGCAAGGCGCGTGACGTCGCACAGCAGATGCGGGTCATCGACCGGGGACTGCAGCTGATTGCCTGCGGATCGAGCGGCACCAACATGCCGCAGTATCTCGTCTGGGATCGCGAGGTGCTGGAGGAGTGCTTCGACCAGGTGGACGGCATCTCGCTGCACGCCTATTACGGCAACACGAGGGCGCTGACGGGAAACAGCACCGCGCGGTACCTGGCGATGAACCTCGACATGGATCGGCAGATCCGCGAGGTCGCGGCGGTGTGCGATTACGTGCAGGCGCTCCGGCGATCGAGCAAGCGCATCTGGCTGTCGTTCGACGAATGGAATGTCTGGTACCGCGCCCGCAGCGGCGACGCGGTCAACGGCCGCCGCGCCTTCGCGCCGCGGCTGCTCGAGGAGGTCTACAACCTGGAGGACGCGCTGCTCGTCGGCGGCTTCGTCAACACGCTGCTCCGGAACGCGGATCGCGTCCGCGTCGGCTGCCTCGCGCAGCTCGTCAACGTCATCGCGCCGCTCGTCACCAGCGAGACGGGTGTCCTGCGCCAGAGCACGCTGTACCCGTATGCGTGGGCGCTCCGCTACGCGCGCGGCCGCGTGCTCGACGTGCGCGTGGAAACGGAGACGTATCCCATCAGCGGGGCGGGGCTGCAGGCCGACTTCGCCCGCAACGAGCAGGTGCCCTTCGTCGACGTCGTTGCGACGCGCGACGCGCAGAACGGTCAGGCGAACCTGCTGATGCTGAACCGTGACCTCGAAGGCGAGCGCGAGCTGGTTCTCGAGTGGGACGACATGACGCCGACGCGCGTGCTCTTGTGCGAGACGCTGACGGGGCCGGACCTGAAGGCGTTCAACACGTTCGAGCAACCCCGCCGCGTCGCGCCGCAGCCGCTCGATGCGCCGCCGCCGGGAACCCGGATGGCGTTCAAACTGCCGCCGCGCTCCTATACGGTGGCCCAGCTCGCGACGACGTAACGAGATAGCGGCGAACCAATGGCCAGACACACACGGGGCACGAGAATTGGCGCGCCGTTCGCGGTCGTCGTCGCGCTGCTGTGGGCGGCTGGTGGCGGGTCTGCCGCCGACCAGGGGGCCGATGCCAGCCAGGTTGCTCGCGCTCTGGCGGGCGCCATCGATATTCACGTGCACCACCTGCCAGACGACCGCCCACGGTCCATCGATGCGATAGATGTCGCGAAGCTGGCGAACGCCCGCGGGATGCGCGCCATCGTGCTGAAGAATCACTACGAGTCCACGGCTGGCATCGCGTACCTGGTACGCAGGCTGGTACCCGGCATCGAAGTGTTTGGCGGAATCGATCTCAACCTGACGGTCGGTGGCATCAACCCGGCGGCTGTCGAGCACATGACGCGGGTCACCGGCGGATGGGGACGCATCGTCTGGATGCCCACCTTCGACGCCGAGAACCAGGTGCGCTATGCCAAGGAGGTCCGCCCGTCCGTCAGCGTGTCGCGCGGCGGCGAGCTCCTGCCTGCGGTGAGAGAAGTCATCGCACTCATCGCCAAGCATGGGCTCGTTCTTGCGACCGGTCATTCTGCTCCAGCCGAAGTCCTCCTCCTGCTCCGCGAGGGCCGTCGTCAAGGCGTCCGGCACATGGTGGTCACGCACGCCATGAATGCGCCCGTCCTAATGGACGTGCCCCAGATGCAGGAAGCGACGACGCTCGGGGCGTTCATCGAGTTCGTCGGCGGGTCTCTCGCTACGGCGGACGCCCAGGCGAGAATCGATCGCTTTGCAGATGCGATCCGGAAAGTCGGCCCGCAATTCTGCATTCTCTCGTCGGATCTCGGCCAAGCCGGCAATGCGCTGCCGCCCGACGGCTTCGGCGCGTTTCTCGTCGCGTTGCGCGCGCGGGGACTCACGGAGCAGGAAATCGACCTCATGTCGAAGCAGAACCCGGCGCGGCTGCTCGGTCTGCTCTGAGCCGTGTTCCCCGCCGACGCGGATGCGCTAACGGGTTCTGGTGGGGCCGGTGGGCTACAACTCGGGCGGCTGGTATGGCTCGCCGGTGGTCCGCTTTCCGGGCCGAGGCGGACGAAGGGCGACCCCCGCTCCCCCCGAGCAATGACGCCGCGCGCGATGCACACGATCACCTTCGACGTCTACTTCGCGGGCGACTCCATCACCCGTCGATGGGGTGCGACCGACTATCCCGACGTGCTGGCGCACTGGCGCCAGACGTTCTTCGGGTGGAACGCGGCGAACTTCGGATGGGGCGGCGATACGACCCAGAACATCCTGTGGCGCCTGGTCAACGGCGAACTCGATGACGTCAATCCGAAGGTGATCGTGCTGCAGGCCGGTGCGAACAATCCCGCGCGTGTCACGGCGGCCGACGATCGGGCCGCGACCGCCGAGGACGTCGCCCGCGGCATCCGCGCGACTCTGGACGTCATGCGCGCGAAGGCGCCAGCGTCGATGATCATCGTGACCGCCATCTTTCCGAGAAGCGATCACACCCGGTTGGGCGTTCATGGCCCGGTGCTGAACGTGTGGACCATCGTGTGTCGATACGTGCGGCCGGGGTCCAGGATCACCTGATCCTGCCAGGCGGGAACGTTGATCGCGTTCGGAAACTTCTGCGTTTCCAGGCAGAGCCCGGAGTACTGAACGTAGATCGTCTCCTTCCCCCTTATCGAGCCGTCCAGGAAGTTTCCGGTATAGAACTGGACTCCGGGTTGATCGGCCGATACCGTCATGATCCTGCCTGACTTGGGATCCCTGAGCCGGGCCACCGGACGCAGCTGATTCGGCTCGCCGTTGACCACGAAGTTGTGGTCGTAGCCGACCGGTCTGCCGCCGGCTTGTCTCAGCTCCCTGCCAATGGTTTTGGGGCCGGTGAAGTCGAAGGGCGTGCCCGTGACCGGCTCGACTCGGCCGTCGGGGACCATGGGCGAACCCGGCGTGTACTGGTCGGCGTAGAGCGTCAGCTCATGATCGAGGATAGTGCCCGAGCTCCGGCCACCGAGATTCCAGTAGCTATGGTGAGCCATGTTGACGAGCGTGGTCTTGTCGGTCGTGGCCTGCATCTCGACCTTGAGCTCGTTGTCGTTGGTCAGCGTGTAGACGGTTCTGGCCATCACGGTGCCCGGATAGCCTTCTTCCCCGTCCCTGGAGACGAAGGTCAGCTCGAGCGCCGGACCTTCGGCGGTGTCGAGGGCCGTGGCGCTCCAGACCACCTTGTCCCAGCCTCGCGTGCCACCGTGCAGGTGGTGGGGCCGATCGTTGGCGGCGAGCGCGTAGCGCTTCCCCTCCAGTGTGAACTCGGCATTTCTGATCCGATTGGCGACGCGCCCGACAATCGCGCCAAAGTACGGATGGCCTTTGACGTAGTCCTCGACCGTCTCGAAGCCGAGCACGATGTCCGCGAGCCTGCCGGTCCTGTCGGGCACATGAAGCTCGGTCACGATGGCGCCGTAGTTGGTGATCTTGGCGACGAGCCCGTGTCGGTTGGTCAGGGTGTAGAGCTGCACCGGCGTGTCGCCTAGCTTACCGAACGGCGCCGCGGTCGTTGCCGGCGCGGCTTTCCGGGTGGCGAGCGTGCCCGTCGACGGCTCCGGTTGTCTACCCGTCGGCGTGGCGCAGGCAGCGACTCCGATCGCCGCCAGAATCGCCAGGCCGAGTCTGTGTCGCTGAATCGCTGCCATTCGTCCTCGAATAGCCGGTCAAGCGGGGCACGTCATGGCCGCAGCCGCGCGAGGGCATCGGTCGGGTCCGGCCCCCGGCCGAGCGCGTGGGCTTCGCACGCGGCGTACAGCGGCAGCAGCCGGCTGTAGACCGCGTGGGCACCCGGATCCGGCGCGATCCGGCTCGCGGCGTCAGGCTGCACGGCCCCCGTCACTTCCTCCCACGGCAGCGGATGCCCCTCGTCCATCGCGTCGGCGTGCCAGGCGCGCAGCGCAGCCCCGAGCGCGGCGGAGTTCGAGACGGTCGAGCGATACACGTCCGCGCCGAACACGTCGGCCATGACCCGCAGAAACGGCTCGTTGACCGCGGCGCCCCCCGTCGCGTGAATCGTCTTGATGTCGATTCCCATCCAGCGCGTGTGAAGCGCCATCGCCACCATTTGCCCCTCGATCACCCCCCGCACATTCCCCTGCGTATCGTCTGGCGACAACAGGTAGCGGTGGACGCCTGGCGTCAGCACTGCCGGGGTGATCTCGGGCTCGAACCAGGGAATCAGGATGCCTCCGGCGTTGCCAGGTGGCGTGGACTCGAGCACGCGCGACACGTCGGCCCAGCTCAGTCCGAACGCGTCGCGGATCCGTTCGCGCGCGAGGGATCCGTTGCTGAAGCACGTCAGCCCCATGTAGTCGCCCGTGGGGGCGCCGAAGACGTGCCCCGTTCCGGAGGGATCCACGCGCGGCTCTTTCATCAGGCCGAACAGCGTATCGCTGGTCCCGAGCGAGACGGCGACGCGCCCTTCGCAGACGAGCCCCACGCCGATCAGACTGCACGGGTTGTCGCCGGACCAGGTGACGACCTTTGCGGCAGGCAGGCGATGCCGTGTCTGCCAGTACTCAGAGAGCCGTCCGACGAGGGTCCACGACGGTGCGACGGGCGGCAGTTTCGCGACCAGTCCCGGCGCGGTGGCGTCGAGCGCGGCATCCCACCACTGCCGCGTGCGGAGATCCATCAGGTTCGCTCCTGACGCGTCGCCGTGGTCGACCGGCGCGTGGCGTCCCGCCAGCAGCGAAGCCATGAACGAGCTCACGAGGTGAATGCGGTCGGTCGCGGCATAGCCGCCAGGGTCGTCCATGGCGAACTTGCGGATCTGCGGCCCGGTGAAGCGTTCGAATGCGCGCGACCCCGTGCGCGCCGCCAGCGCTGACGCGCCGCCGACCGCCTTCGCGATCTCGCCGCACTGCACGGAGGTGGACGCGTCGAGCCAGATGGGGGCGACGGGACGCGACAGCAGCGGCGTGACCTGCGGCGCCAGCGGCTGCGATGGATCGAGCCCGGCGAGCGCGTCTGCGGCGCCGAGGTTCAGGTAGACGCTGCCATGCTGCTGCGCCGATCCCGAGATCGCGGCGATCGATTCCAGATTCGTCCCGCGCGCCGCGAGATGCCCCAGCAGCAGGTCGAGCGCTTCGGCCCACATCACCGGCGAGGAAACCGACGCCGCGTCGGTTCGCGGCAGCACGCCATGCTTCGTGCCGTAGTGGGGGAGCGCCTCGTCGAAGTTCAACGAGGTCTCGAGCACGACGCGCGCCGGGCCGTCGCCGGCGACCTCGATGACGACGGCGCTGAGGCTTTGCGTGCTCGAGTCGAGTCCGAGGTACTGACGCCGGGCTGTGCGGCCTGCCTCGCCGAAGCCGCGACGCGGCGGAGGCGGGCCGCCTGCCATCAGCTCACACCGAGGAGCAGGTCCACGAGCAGTTGATCGAGCCGCTCGTAGGGGAGCGGCCGCGACGCCAGGGCTTCGCGATCGAACGCGCGCGCCTTCACTTGATCGGCCGCCGAACGGCTGTAGCGCGGAAACGCCTCGCCGCGTCCGCGAATCTCCGCGAGGAGCGCCTGAATCTCGCGATGCTCGGCGAACTGCCGCGCCTTCGCTTTCAGAATGAGGTAGGTGCGCATGCAGCCGCGGGCGAAGTCCCAGACGCCCGCCTCGTTCTCGGTGCGATAGGCGTGCGCGTCGAAGTGCCGCGGGCCGTCGTAGCCGGATTCCTCGAGCAGTTTGACGAGGAAGAACAGCGGCTTGATCGACTCGGATCCGAACCGCAGGTCCTGGTCGAACCGCCCCGGCTTCTGGTCGTTCAGGTCGATGTGAAACAGCCTGCCCGCGTCGAGCGCCTGCGCGACGACATGGTAGAAGTTCAGGCCCAGCATGTGCTCGTGGGCCACCTCGGGGTTGACGCCTACCATCTCCGGACGATCGAGCGTGGCGATGAAGGCGAGATACGATGCTGTGGTCGCGAAGTAGATGTCACCGCGCGGTTCGTTGGGCTTGGCCTCGAGCGCGAACCGCAGGTCGTACCGCTGATCGCGCGCGTACTCGCACAGGAAGTTGATCGCCTCGCGGAACCGTTTGATCGCTTCGAGCGGATCCTTCGCCGCGTCCACCTCCGCGCCCTCGCGGCCGCCCCAGAACACGTAGGTCTTCGCGCCCAGCTCCACGCCCAGATCCATTGCCCGCATGGTCTTCTGCAGCGCGTACGCGCGCACGTCCGGGTCGTGCGACGTGAAGGCGCCGTCCTTGAACACCGGGTCGAAGAACAGATTCGTCGTGGCCATCGGCACGGTCATGCCGGCGGTCTCGAGCGTCCGGCGGAACTCGCCGACGATGCGGTCGCGCTCGGCGGGCGTGGCGTCGATCGGTACGAGGTCGTTGTCGTGGAAGTTGACGCCCCACGCGCCTAGCTCCGCGAGATGCCGCACGGCATCGCACGGGTCGAGCGTCGGACGTACGAAGTCGCCGAATGGATCGCGGCCGCGATTGCCGACCGTCCAGAGTCCGAAGCTGAACTTGTCCGCGGGTGTGGGCTGCAGCGTCATGTGTGCGTCAGTCGGGCGCGTAGCGGTGGTCGATCCAAGCGTGTCACCGCCGGCCCAGGCTGTCGAGTCCATTGCGGTAGTTCGGGTCCATGGCGGCGAGATCCGCGCGGTAGGCGACCGTTTCGGCCGTCGGGAACGTAACCGGGACCTGCTGCGTGACCTGTCCCGTTGCGGCCCACTCGGTGCCCCGCTGCAGCGGCACGACGAAGCCCACCGAGCTCAAGGCCGGGATGTCGTGTCCGAGCGTGGTGTGAAACACGCGCCCCTTGCCGAAAGCCAGCGTCATCAGCATCGGCTCGTCGCGGCCGGTGCCGTTGTTCTGCGGATCCGAGAACGCGGTGGCCAGCACCGTCATGTTGCGTCCGGGTCCGCGCAGCCGCGCGTACAGCTCGTCGCCCTGGTGCATCCAGACCTTCGGCAGCCCTTTCGTGATCGGATGCGAGGCGTCCCGCACGGTGACCTGGAATGGCACGCGGCGGCCGTGGCTACCCGCCGGACCCGGCCCCGCCTCTGACGCGAGCTTTCCGTCGCGGAGGAACCAGTAGGGCCCGGCCTCCGCGGTGCGGCCGCGCCAGCCGCCGATGCCGATCATCTCGTTGAACGCCGGCCAGCCGGGAAACGCGTTGTCCGACGCGTGCACGACGACGAGGCCGCCGCCGTTTCGGACGTATTGCTCGAACGACGCCTTCAGCGCCGCAGGCCATCGCTCGTCCGGCGCGTCGTAGTTCATGACCACGGCCCGGTACTTCTCGAACGCCGGCGCGAACGCGGAGAAGTCAGCTCCCGCCGGCGGGGCGGTCACCACCGTGGTGGAGAAGAGGCCGGTCTCGTCGAGCATCCTTTTCAGGACCGGCGTGACGCGCGCCCAGTCGTGGTATGCGCCGCCGCTTTCGCCGTCGAGAATCATCACC
>CAZFAT010000396.1:0-5887 GCA_964517075.1 uncultured Solibacteraceae bacterium | reverse complement strand
CGAGCCGCCGCCGCCGCCGCACACATGGCGGCCGCCCTCGAGCCGTATCGGACGGCATCCACCGGTCCGGCGCAGCTGGACGCGATTGCCGTCTTTCTGCGCCGCCACGAGCGACCCGTGGCGCCCGTGGACGGGTGGGCGGAGCGTCACCTGCGCGCCCGCGCCGCCGTGTTCGGCATTCTCGACGGGCTCGTCGAGGCCTTCCGCCGGCACGACGACCGTTCGCGCCCGCACGAGGATCTCTCGGCGCTCCTGCATCACGCCATCGAAGCGCACACCTTTGCGCCGCGACGTGGCCGCGGCGGCGTGCACCTGGTGGACGCGGTCGCGGCGCGCTTCGGCGAGTTCGATCACGTGCACCTCGTGGGTCTGGTGGATACCGACTGGCCGGGGCGGCCGCGGCGCACGGTCTTCTATACCGGCGGCCTTCTCGCCGCGCTCGGCTGGCCCCAGTCGGCCGAGTTCGCCGATGCCCAGCAGGCGGCGTTCCGCGATGTCCTCACGCTCGCGAGGCGCGAGACGCGTCTCTGGGCGTTCCAGTTCGAAGGCGACGCGATCGTGGCCGTCTCGCCAATGGTGGCGTTCGTCCGCGGGCAACCCACGGACGAGATTGCACCCGCCCCGGCGCCGCCACTGTTCCCCGACGAACTGCTCACGCGCACGGTCCCACCGGTCGGGCTCGTGGACGACCGGTCGCGCTGGCTCTCCCGGCGGCGGGCGCGCCCGGCGTTGCGGGATCGCGCCTACGGCGGCTTCGTGGCGCCACAGCCGCCGCGCGCGTACCGCGTCAGCGCCGTCGATCGCTATGTCGACTGCCCGTTCAAGTACTTCAGCGAGGCGGTGCTCGGCCTTCAGGAGGATCGCGATGAGCTCGCGGGCCTGTCGCCGCTCGAGCGGGGCAGTCTCCTGCACACGCTGTTCGAGCGCTTCTATGACCAGTGGCAGGCCGAGGGGCGAGGCGCCATCACGAGCGAGGTCTGGCCGGACGCCATCGCGCTCTTCTCCCGCCTCACGCATGACGCGCTCGCCACGCTGCCCGAGCCCGATCGCGCGCTCGAGCAGGCGCGGCTGCTGGGCTCGCTCGTGGCGCGGGGCGTGGCCGAGCGCGTGTTCGAACTCGAGGCCAACGCCGGCCGCGGGGTCGCCCGGCGCCTGCTCGAGCGCGACGTCTCAGGCACCTTCGTCTTCCCCCACCTTCACGGCTTCGCGACGCGCCGCATCGAGATCCGCGGGAAGGCCGATCGCATCGACGTGCTCGCGGACGGGACCCTGCGGGTGATCGACTACAAGCTCGGCCGCATGCCCGACACGAGAGCGTCCGTGCAGGTGGGTGTGTATGCCTGGTGCGCCAGCCAGGCGCTCGAGGCCGAGACGGGCCGGCCCCACCCGGTTTCCGCCGCCATGTACCTCGCCTTCGGGGACGATCGCCGTCTCGAGGGCCCGCTGGGCGATCGCCACGAGCAGGTGGCGCTCGCGGTGCAGGCGCGCGCGTCGGCGTTTGCCGCCGCCGTGCAGCACATCGAGGCCGGCGAGTTCCCGCCGAGCCCCCGTCGTCCCGCCGGCTGCCAGTGGTGCGGCTATGCCGGCGTGTGCCGCAAGGAGTACCGGATCGAGGACGATGACGCAGCCGACGCTGTTTGACGTGACGGGCGAGGCGCCGGCGTCCGTCACGCCGGCCGATCAGGACGCCCGCGACTTCGCCGTCGATCCCGGCAACGATGTCGTGCTGGAAGCGTCGGCGGGGACCGGCAAGACGCGCGTCCTCGTCGACCGCTACGTCCGGCTGATCGAAGCCGGCGTCGATCCACGCCACATCCTGGCCATTACGTTCACGCGCAAGGCTGCCGCCGAGATGCGCGAACGGACCCTGGCCGAACTCGTGCGGCGCGCCGAAACGGGCGTGCTGGCCCCCGGGCGCTGGCGTGAGCTGGCCGACCGCATCGCCGACATCCAGATTCTGACGATCGACGCCTTCTGCTTCAGCCTCCTGCGCGAGTTCCCGCTCGAGGCCGGCGTGGACCCGGCGTTCGACATTGCCGACGAGACCGAGATGGCGCGCTTCGCCAACGAGGCGCTCGATCTCACGATGCACGCGGTCCGCGGCCTCGTGACCGGCGACGAGGCGGTGCGTCTGCTGCTGGCCCGCGTCCGTCCGCCGGTGCTCCGCACGGCCCTGGCGGGGCTGCTCGATCGACGCCACATCGCGTGTCCGGCGGTCGCGGCATTCGTGCGGCGACACGATCCCGCGCGGAGCGCCGCCGGCATCGCGGCCGGGTTCCGCGACCGCCTGCACCGGGAGGTCGTGGCGTCGCGTCACGGGGCCGCCATCCTGCGCGACGGGCCGCACGGCTCGCCTGAGTTCCGCTGGCTCGCGGCGGACCTCGAGGGCCTCGCGACCGGCCCGGCCGACCCGGTGGCCGTCGTTCAGCTCCGGCGGCGGCTCGAGCAGCACTTCCTCACGAAGAACGGGGAGCCTCGGCAGCGGCTCGCGCGCGGCCTGACGCCGGCGTTCACGACGCCGGCCGCGAAGGCACGCCACGAGGAGGCGGTTCGCGCGCTGGCGCCGGTCGTCCTCGCCGCGATCCAGCGCCTCGATCGCGAGATTGACGGCCTGCTGGCCCGTGGACTGCTGCGCGTCCTCACGATGGCCGCGAGCAAGTACGAAGAACTGCTCGACGAGTACACCGTGCTGGATTTCGCGGCGATGCTCGATCGCACCGTCGCCCTGCTCGAACAGCAGGAGGAGTTCGCACGCAGCCGGCTGAAGCTGCAGTCGCGCTACCAGCACGTCCTCGTGGACGAGTTCCAGGACACGAGCCGCCGGCAGTGGCGTCTGATCGAGCTGCTCATCGATGCCTGGGGAGAAGGGGAGGGCGCCGCCGACGCTCCGACCTCGATCTTCGTCGTCGGTGATCGCAAGCAGTCGATCTACCGGTTCCGGCATGCGGAAGTGACGCTGCTCGATGAGGCGGCTCGCAAGATTGGCGCGCTCCGGCCGGGACGGACCGTGCGGCAGGCGATCCGGACGAGCTTCCGCGCGGTGCCCGAGCTACTGGCGTTCGTCAATGCGATCGCCCGCGGGATGCAGAGCGACGTCGACCTGCCCGAGCGGTTCAGGTATGCCGAGACCGATCGGTTTCCCGTTCCCTCCGTGGCCCCTGGCGCGCGCCGCGACGGGCAACCCGTCCTGGGCGTCATTGCCGAAGCGTCCGTCGCGGACAGCGCGCGAGCGGTGGTCGGCGAAATCGCCGCGCTGATCCAACACGCGGTGGTGCGCGACCGGACGAGCGGCACCAGGGCCGTTCGTCCCGACGATATCGCCATCCTGTTTCGCGCGCGCGCCGGGCACCAGTTCTTCGAGGACGCGCTCGAGGAGCGCGGCGTCCGCACGTATGTCTACAAGGGACTCGGGTTCTTCGACGCGCCGGAAGTGCAGGACCTGCAGGCGCTCATCAGGTACCTCGCCCGGCCCGACTCGAACCTGCGGGCGGCCGAGTTTCTGCGGTCCCGATTCGTTCGCCTGTCCGACGCCGGCCTGATCCGGCTCGCGCCGGCGTTCGCCGCGGCGCTCCGTCACGGAGCGGCCGCGCCGGCCACGCTGTCCGAAGCGGATGCGGCCTTGCTCGAGGTGGCGCGCGCCGGCGTCGGCCGATGGCTCGCGCTGGCGGATCGTGTCCCACCCGGAGAACTGATGGATGTGGTGCTCCGCGAGTCGGCGTACGCCTTCGAGTTGCGCGGGCGGCGGCTGGCGCAGGCCGCCGAGAACATCAAGAAGGTCCGCGCGCTCGTCAGCCGCGTCGAAAGCCGCGGCTACGCCACGCTTGGCCGGCTGGCCGGGTACTTCGACACACTGCGCGCCGGCGACGAATCGAACGCGGTCATCGATGCCACGGGCGCCGTCAGCCTGATGACGATTCACGCCGCCAAGGGCCTCGAGTTCCCCATTGTCTTCGTCGTCAACCTGCACGCCGCCGGTCGCGGCCGTCCGCTGGGGTTCTCGGTGATTGAGCAGGGCCCCGGCGGGGAACCCGAAGTGGCCTTCGGCTCGAACGAGGCCACGGCGCTCGAGCAGCGCCGGGAAGCGGAGGAACTGCGGCGCCTGTTCTAC
The DNA here is from genome assembly GCA_964517075.1 of uncultured Solibacteraceae bacterium. Taxonomy (GTDB): domain Bacteria; phylum Acidobacteriota; class Vicinamibacteria; order Vicinamibacterales; family SCN-69-37; genus CAZFAT01. Next base: position 1,779 of record CAZFAT010000396.1, on the reverse strand, counting down.
GTCGCCATGACACGGGCGCGGGACCGGCTGTATCTCGCGGCTCAGGTCGACGCCGACGGCCACGTCACACGGGCCGCGCGTAGCCTCGCCGCGTTGCTTCCCGACGAGGTGGCCGGCGTGTTCGCTGCGGCGCGCCGCGCGCCTGCCGGGCAGGATGTCGAGTGGGTGACGGCTGAGGGCACCTTCGCATTCAAAGTGTGCCGGCCCGCAGCGGAGGCTGCCGCCGCAGGGGAGGACGAGCGGGCTGGCGATCTCGAACAGCCGGCACGGGCCGTTGCGCCCCTGGCTGCCGCCGGACGCACGGTCGTCGCCGCCGCGACGTTACCGGCTCCGGCCGGGTCGCCGGAGGCAGCCGCTCGGCCGCGCCGGGCACGTCAGCCGGTACCGGAGTCTGTCGCGGTCGACGAGCGACTGGTGGGAACCCTCGTCCATCGTCTGTTTCAGCGCCGCGCCGACCCCGGCTTACCCGAGCCGGCGCTCCTCGACCTTGCCGGTCACCTGCTGCCGGGCGACCAGGGGCTCGCCGCCGGCGACCGGACTGCGGTCGCCCGGCAGGCCGTGCGGCTCTTCCGGACCCTGGCCGGACGCGACGATGTGGTCCGTCTGTTCGGCGGCGGGGAGTGTCACTACGAAGTGCCGTTTTTCTACGATCCGCCCGACCGGCCGGGCGAGCGCGTTCGGGGCCTCGTTGACTGCCTCGTGATCGAACCGGGCGGCACGGCGACGGTGGTGGAGTTCAAGACGGGCCGTCCGCGGCCGGAGCACGACGTTCAGGCCGCGTGGTATGCCCGGGCGGTGGAGGCCGCGCTGGGAATCGGGCCCGTCCAGGCCCGGATTCTCTACCCTTGAACCGGGGCCCCTGCGATACACTCTTGGCGGACCGCGATCTGGCGGGTCCGAAACGGAGTCCCGATTGCCGCTCACGTGTCCGAATTGTGGGAATGCTGAGAACTTCCTCGTCAAGACCCTGCAAATGCAGCTGTTGCGCGTCGCCGATGGCCAGCTGCAGCCGCCGCAGGAAGAGGGTCGTCCGGCCCTGGTCGAGCTGCTCTGCGACGAGTGCGATACCTCGGTGGACCTCGAATCGCTCGACGAGACGACGCGTCGCGATCTGCGCCTCACGCTGGGCGCCCGCTAGTCGCCGGACCGACGGACGCGGCCGGGAGTATCACAGTGCACGACTACTTTGATCTCCTCGGGCTGTCGACCCGTGCCCGGGCGAGTGAGGTTCGGCGTCGATCGGCCAGCCGGCCCCGACGCTGGCATCCGGACTTCGGCGGCGGTTCGCTCCTGAGCCGGCCGGATCCCGTGGCACCGCCCCGGCGCGACGCGGCTGTGGACTTCGTCAACCTCACGCACGCGATCGACCGCATGCAGCACGCATTCTTCCGCGAGGCCGCGCCCGCCCGCTGACCCGTGGCCCGTCGTCCGGTCCGCGGCGCGCGACCGGTACCGTTCGTGATCCCGCGCGCCCAGGTACAATCACCTGATGAGCGTCTTGAACGAAGCGGCGGTGCTCGACGCGCTCCGGCGTGTCCAGGATCCCGACCTCCACAAGGACATCGTCACGCTGGGGTTCGTCAAGAACGTGCGCGTCGAGGGCGACCGCGTCGGGCTGACGATCGAGCTGACGACGCCGGCCTGCCCCGTCAAGGATTTGATGCGCGATCAGGCCCGGGCGATCCTCTTGTCGCTCGGGGCCGCCGCGGTCGATGTCGAGATGACCGCACAGGTCCGCTCGGCGATGCGGCCCGAGGCCGGCCGCGCCCCCGTCGATGG
>CAZFAT010000395.1:0-4740 GCA_964517075.1 uncultured Solibacteraceae bacterium | reverse complement strand
CGCCTCACGTCCGGGCCGACCGGACGGGCAGGTGTCTCGCGAAGCCGGCCGCCGCGGTCGCCAGAGCACCTGCGCGTCGAGTGCTGCCGAAGCGCCCCCCTCTCAGCGGGCGTGCCGGGGCGAGCTGGCGGAGTCGAGATGCCTGCCCGGCCGGTCGGCCGGTGTAGACAGCCGAGCATTCGCCAGCGAAACTCCGTCCGCTGCGGGGAACCGAGGGGCTGTGTTCACTCGGTTCTGAGCAGGACGTTCGGGTCGAACCGCGACGCGCGCCACGCGGGAACCCAGGAGGCGAGGAGCGCCACCAGGAGGATCGTCGCCACCACGGCGGCGAGCGTCGCGGGATCGGTCGGCGGCACGCCGAAGAGCAGCGACGTCATGAGCCGGTTCGCGCCGAGCGCACCCGCGAGACCCAGCACCACGCCGATGACGGTGAGCAGGAGGCCCTGCTTCACGACCTGCGCGATCACACCCGACCGTTCCGCGCCGAGCGCCATCCGGATGCCGATCTCGCGGCGGCGCTCCGCGACGATGTAGGAGAGCACGCTGTAGGTGCCGATCGCGGCAAGCAGCAGCGCCAGGCCCGCGAACAGACCGACGAGCTGTGCCACCAGCGTGGGACGCCGGACCGATTCGGCGAACACGTCGTCCATGGCCCGGAACCCGGCGACGGGTACCGTGGGATCCGCGTCGCGGACCACACGCTGCACCGTCGGCGCGAGCGCCTCCGGCGGGAGCGTCGTGCGCATCACGACGTTCATCGTCACTGGCGCGCCGCCGCTCTGATCGATGAAGGTGTAGAACTCCGTGCCAGCCTGCTGATCGAGACCGCCCTGCTTGACGTCCCTGGCGACACCGACGACCGTGAACCACGGAACCGCGTCACCGCAACACGGCCGAAGACGCTGCCCAATCGGGTTCTGTCCCTGCCAGAACCTGTTCACCAGCGTTTCGTTGACCACGGCCACCCTGCCTGCCGATGCGGCGTCGGTCCGCTCGAAGCCGCGGCCGGCCACGATCGGGATGCCCATCGTCTCGAAGTAGTCGGACGTCACGTTCTGGTAATAGTCGACGTTCTCGAAGGGCCCTTCCGGCGGCGCCGTGTAGTTGTCGATCTCGGTGTCGTTCGCGTTGAGAGGACGATTCGGCGGCAGGCCGGTCATGGCGGTCGCGGCCTGCACACCGGGGACGGCGCGAAGCTCGTCGAGCACACGCCGGTAGGTCTGGGCGCGGTCGGCAGGCTCGGAGGTCGCCAGCGGCAGCGTCATCGAGAACGTCAAGAGCGGCGACCGATCGAATCCGGCGTCCACCGTCATGAGGTTGTAGGCGGTGCGCACCAGCAGGCCCGCCCCGACGACGACCATGACGGCCAGCGCGACTTCCGCCGTCACGAGGGCGCGCCGGACGAAATGCCGCGCGCTGCCGGCCGCGCCCCTGGCGCCACCGTCCTTGAGTGCGGTGACCAGGCCGCTCACGCGCGTGTGGGCGATCGGCGCCAGTCCGAAGATCACGCCGCTCGCCGTGGCGACACCCAGCGTGAAGAGGAGCACGAGCGGGTCGATCGCCACCTCGCTCGTCCTCGGCAGGCTGGTGGGGTACGCGCGGACGAGCGCCTGCACACCGAGGCGGGCGAGCACGACGCCGAGCGCTCCGCCCGCGAGCGACAGCATCAGGCTCTCGGTCAGGAACTTTCCGAGCAGCCGTGCCCGGCCGGCGCCGAGCGCCGTGAGCACCGCGAGCTCACGACGGCGGGTCTCCGCGCGGGCGAGCAGCAGGTTCGCGAGATTGGCGCAGGCGATGAGCAGGACGACGCCGACCGCAGCCTGCAGCACCCAGATCGATCGGCTGGCGCCGCCGAGGAGCTCGTCGGCCAGCGGCGTCATCTGCAGGACGTGGCCGAAGTTCTCCTGCAGCGGAACGAAGACGTGGCCGCCGGCTCCAGGGCCGGGAACCAGGCCGACACGCTCGCCCCAGTTCGCGATGAGCGCGTCCAGCTCAGCCTGCGCCGCCAGTGCCGGGACACCGTCCTTCAGCCGGCCGATGAGATAGAGCGAGTGGTTGCCGCGGTTCTGACGATTGGCAGGGTTCAGCCCGAGAGGCAGCCAGATCTCGGTGCGGTTGTCCATGACGTCGGCGCCGCGCGCCATGATGCCGATGATCTCGAGGCGCCGGCCATCCACGTCCACGGTCTGTCCGACGATCGGCCGTCCTCCAAACGCCCGCTGCCACAGCTCGTACGAGAGAATCGCGACCCCTGGCGGCGCCGGCGCCCGCTGTCCGGGTCCTGGCAGCGGGCCGCCCATGTCGGTCTCTCCCCGGGCGAACAGCCGTCCCTGGGCAGGCCGCACGCCAAGCGCGTCGAGCAGATGCTCATCGACGTCGGCCGAACGCACGCGCAGCGGCCGATCGCCCGCGATCAGGTTCACGTCGCCCGTCCTGTAGGCCCCGACCGCGGCGAACGACTGGTTGATCTCCCGGAACTCCAGGTACTCGGGCGGCGACACCCAGAACTGCGCGAAGCCGAGCCCGGGAAACTGCGTGGTTAGGTACATCAACTGCTCGGGCCGCGGATACCCGAGCGGCTTGAGCAACACGCCGTTCACGATCGAGAAGATCGCCGTGTTGGCGCCGATGCCCAGCGCGAGCGTCAGGAGCGCGAGTGCCGTGAACCCGGGCGTGCGCCGCAGGGAGCGCGCCGCCAGTCGGAGATCCTGTCGCAGCGTGTCGAGCATGGAGACCTTCCGGTGGTCGAGTCGCCGATTATAGACGGTCGAGCTGTCGGTGTACAAAAGGAAAGGGCCGCTCGCGACGCTGGAAGCAGGGATCGACGACCGGTTCCCGCAGGCACGAGGATTCGTGAGGAGAGGGCTGGACGTCCTTGGCTACTCGCGAGATGGGCGCGGCAGCGCACGGCGCAGGTACGCGCAAGGGTTGGCAAGGGCGCGCCAGAACTCCTCGGTCAGGAGGGCTGTGCGCTGCGCGGTCACGATCGTCGCCGTCCCGTGCGGATCGTCCCTGTAAACGGGGACACCCACGCCGCCCGTCACCACCGGATTCGACCATCCGCCGAACGAGACCCGCTTCGACGTCGAGATGACATCCGGACGCATCAGCCATTGCGCGGGCGGGCCGTCGGCGTCGATTTCGCCGGCCTCAATCAGCGACGGATGATTCTTGCTGAACATCCATGCGCGGAGCGGCGTGTCGGGGAGGTCGGCGAGAATTCGCGTGCGCGGCACTCTGGCCGCCCCGTTCGTCCAGTTGAACGCGATCAGCTTCAACCGGCTCAACACGAGGTAAGAAGCCCACGGATCGACGGCGCCGTTGTACCGAAACATGTCGTTGTCGCGTCCGACGTTCGACACGACCGTTACATTGGCGGCAATGGCGGGGTTCATCAGGTAGGCCGACGCGGCGGCCGAGAGCGGACCGCCCGTAACCAGGTACAGTGGCCCCTGCAGGGCGGCCTGCACGATGAGCCGCGTTCCTGCAGTGTCGTAGGGCACCGTGTCCTCGATCCGGTTCGAGGTGGGCTGCCGGTGGCGTTGCATCACGCCGCGCACGGGCACCGGAACCTTGGAGAAGCCGCTCGCGATCGCGGCCTTATAGCTGGCGAGGCGTTCGTCGACGCTGCTTTCGATGTGCTGGGCGTAGAGCGGATCCGGGTAGGACGTGATCATTCCCAATAGTTCGATTGCGCCGGCCGACGCCAGCGCCATCAGGTAGTCGTCCGTATACGTATCCGTGGTCTGATCGTTGTCGTACACCACTCGCGGCACCGGCCGGCCGCTGACCGGCGAACCGGAGGCTGCACAGATGGGCGCGAACGGAGCGGGGCGCCTCATCGCCCCGTCGGTCTGAAGGTCTTCGCGCCCGTGAATCCCCACAGAACCCAGCAGGGAACAGACCAGAAGTACCGCCGTCACGGGAAGACGGAGGCGGAGAGGATCGGAAGCCCGGTGCCGCATGCACCATGATAGATCCGTCATGATGCCCTGCCCGCTCTGACGCTCGGCGTCCGTGCCATGACGCGAGCTCGAAAAGGAAAAGGCCGCTGCGCGAGTCTGCCGGAACGCCTCAGGGCGTTCCTCGACTCACGCAACGGCCTTCATGGTAATAATCCCGGCAGTGACCTACTCTCCCACACACCTACGCATGCAGTACCATCGGCGGTGGCAGGCTTAACTTCCGTGTTCGGAATGGGAACGGGTGTGACCCTGCCCCTATGACCACCGGGAAACTTGAACATCTGCGATTAGTGATTGGCGATCGAAGATCACTGACCGCACATGCATTTCGGTGCCTGGGGTTCCCCCTTCGCTCGCCGTTTGGCGAGCTACGGCAGACAGGCCTTGTTATACGACCTGTCCACCGTAAGCGTCCGGGCCGAAGCCGCGAAGGCGGACGCGAAGGTGGATCGTCCCAGACTATCTTTTCAACCTGTCTTTCAACCTTTCAAAGAGCGGCTCTCGCGTCTGACGGCATCGGGCCGCCTGAAGGCGGCCCCTACGAGGCGGCCCCTACGAGGGGGTCCTTGACAGCTGAATACCCTGCAAACGGTAGTTCTTCTCTCACCACCTGACGCGATCCGCCCACTTTCGTGGCCGAACACACGTCACGCTGTATGTACCCGTCGACCTGCAGGTCGACGGACTTGAAGAAGAAAATGGTCAAGCCGCACGGCTCATTAGTACCAGTCAGCTTAACGCCTCGCAGCGCTTCCACACCTGGCCTATCAACCTG
>CAZFAT010000394.1:0-15495 GCA_964517075.1 uncultured Solibacteraceae bacterium | reverse complement strand
CCGCCGCCACCGGCTCCGCCACCGAACTCGCCGCGCGTCCTGAAGAGCGATCGCAGCGGGTACGAGTTGGACGCGATGCGCGCCAGCTTTTCGGCTTCGGTCAGCGCCCGTCCCTGCGCGAGGGCCGTGGCGCCTGCGGCGCCGGCGCCCACGATCGCGGCGCCGGGCGCCAGTCCGAGCCCCGCGGCAGTGAATCCCGCGCCGGCCGTCTTCAAGAATCCTCTGCGATCCAACTGTGAATCGTGTCGATGGTCGTTGCTCATAGCCCTCGCCCTGAAGGTTCAGCCGGTTCGGCCGGACGAGGTATCTTCACCGCTTTCCCAAATGACGTCAACGAATGCGGATCACCGGAAAATCCCGAACACTACCCAGGGGTAACTCGGTGTTTCGCGGTTACCGCAGCGCCGAAGTCCTGCGAGTCCCGCTTGCGCTCTCGCACCCTCGCCCCCTCGAACCCTCGTACCCTGTGTTCATGTCCCAAAACAGCATGGCCGCCTTTATCGCGGCGGCCATCGCCAGTGGCGCGTGTGCCACGGCTTCGAGTGGACCGCAACGCCTCGACCGACCTGCGCCGGCGTCACCGTCGTGCCGTGCCGTCGTCGACGGCGAGGGCCGGCCTGGGGGTGCCGCCGTGGCGTGGCATGACGCGCCCGACCCGGCCGATCGCGAGTGGTTGGCGGCGGCGTGCGGAACGGTCGGCCCGGTGGTCATGGCGGCGGCCGCACGTTCGCCGGCCGCGGCGCCGGGCGATCTCATCGTCGTCACGTGGAACGTCCACGCCGGTGCCGGCGATCTGCGCGCGCTTGTCGAAGAGCTTCGGCGTGACGCGGCGACCGCCGGGCCGGTCGCGCCACTCGTTCTGCTCCTCCAGGAAGTGCACCGCGCCGGCCGTGCCGTCCCCGCGTCGGTCCCGGCCGGCGTGCCAGTGCCTCGCGCGGTGCGGCGCGCCGCGACGTCCCGCGAAGACATTGTCGCGCTCGCGCGCACGCTGGAGATGCATCTCGTCTATGTGCCGTCCATGCGGAACGGACGCGAGCCCGGACCTGCCGGTCCCGAGGACCGCGGCACGGCCATCCTGTCCACGCTTCCGCTGAGCGATGTGGCTGCCATCGAACTGCCGCGCGCCCGTCATCGTCGCGTGGCTGTCGCGGCGACACTCGGCGCCTCGGATGCGAGTGGGCAGGCGTGGCGGACGCGCGTGGTGAGCCTGCACCTCGATACCGTCGGGAGTTGGCGGCGCCTCTACCTGTTTTCGAGTCAGCATCGCGCGCGACAGGCGGCGCACGTGATTGACGTGCTGTCAGACGAGGAGCCCCTGGTGATTGGTGCGGATCTCAACACCTGGGCGGAAGGGCCGGCCGAACCCGCCGTGACGCAACTGCTCCGCGCGTTGCCTGACACGCGCTCGCCTCGCTGGCAGCCGACGTTTCAGCGGGTGTGGCGGCTGGACTACCTCTTCTTCCGGCTGCCGGACGAGTGGCAGGCCACCAGCCGCCGACTGGACAGCACCTTCGGATCGGATCACCATCCCCTCGCCGGGCGACTGAGTCGCCCCGTTCCGGCCCGCCCATCCGCCCCATAACTGCCCCAAGCTCCCCACTTGGGGCGACGGGATGCCCGGGCCGGTCGTCTGGAGACCCACCCTGCGACCAGAGTCTTGGCGCGCGTGTTGCTCACATCTCCGGTATGACGTCGTTTGGAACAAAGCTTCTCTGTATCGCCGTGCTGATCTGGTCCTGGATTCCCGAACCCCTGGCGGGTCAGCAATCGGCTCCTCCCGCGGCGGCTCCGGCCCAGCCGGTGATCGAGCTGCAGGTGCTGCTCGACCGGGCCGGGTTCTCGCCCGGTGAAATCGACGGGCGCCTGGGCGCCAACACACTCGCAGCCATCGTCGCGGTTCAGCGGGCGCGTGGTCTGGCGGCCAGCGTGCCCGAGGACCCGGCGCTCCACGAGGCGCTCGGCGCCGGCACCGTGAAGCCGTTCGTGCCCTACACCATCACCGAGCAGGACGCGGCCGGGCCATTCACGCCGGGCATTCCGGAGGACATGATGGCCAAGGCGAAGCTCAAGGCGCTGCACTACGCGTCGCTGCTGGAGGCGCTTGGCGAGCGGTTTCACGTCGAGCCCGCCCTGCTGCAGCAGTTGAATTCCGGCATTCACCTCGTTCCCGGCGCGACGATCCGTGTGCCGAACGTGAACGTCTCGGCCCCTGGTTCCGCGCTGCCGGCCGCGCGCGTCGTCGTGTCGAGGAGCCAGTCGGTGCTGCAGGCGCTCGACGCAGCCGGCACGGTGCTCCTGCATGCGCCGGTCACCAGCGGCAGTGAGTTCGATCCGTTACCGCTCGGCGAGTGGCAGGTCACCGCCGTCCTGAAGAACCCGACCTTCAACTACAACCCGGATCTGTTCTGGGATGCGGATCCGGGCCACGCGAAGGCCAAGATTCCGCCTGGGCCGAACGGACCGGTGGGCGTCGTCTGGATCGACATCAGTAAGGAACACTACGGCCTGCACGGGACGCCCGAGCCGGGCAAGGTCGGACACACCGCCTCGCACGGTTGTGTGCGGCTGACGAACTGGGACGCATTGAAGCTCGCCAGCCTCGTGCAGAAGGGCACGCCCGTCATTTTCCTGGAATGAGCCGAAAGCGCCTGGCGAAGGGGCTCGCGGCAGTCGCCGCGATCGCGATCGCGAGCGGCATCTTCGCGATCGCGTTCGCCGTGTCTCGCGCCTCCAATCGCCGGATCCAGCCCGACCCGGCCCCTGTTCCCGGTGCGGTCACCGCAGCCGACGCCGTGGACAGCCGGCCGGCGAGCCTCGAGCGGCCGCCGCCCGTAGTGCCGCCGCCGGCCGCCGAGCTCCCCGACATCGTGGAGGACGTCGCCATCGGGGAGTTGAAGACGCGACGGCTCACCATCCCCGTGGCCGGTGTGGACGCCGAGGATCTCATCGATACCTTTGACGAACAGCGCGGCGCCTCGCGGCGGCACGAGGCGATGGACATTCTCGCGCCGCGCCACACGCCCGTCGTGGCGGTCGAGGACGGCACCATCGCGCGGCTGTTCCTGAGCGACGCCGGCGGCACGACCATCTACCAGTTCGATCCATCGAATCAGTTCGTCTACTACTACGCGCACCTCGAGGGCTATGCGCGCGGACTGGCCGAGCAGGAGCACGTCCGGCGTGGTCAGGTCATCGCCTACGTGGGCACGTCCGGCAACGCGCCGAAGGACACGCCGCACCTGCACTTCGCCATCTTCCGGCTCACCGAAGAGCGACGCTGGTGGGAGGGCACCTCGGTGGACCCCTTCCCGGTCCTGACGGGAAGACGCCCGGGCGGGTGAAGGCCGTGGTATGACTTGATGAGATGCCCGGCCCGCCCGTCGTGAGGAACGCTCGATGACACGCCTTCACCTTTGCGTCGCCGCTCTCGTGCTGGTCGCCACCGGTCTGGCCGCTCAGGGACCCGTGTTTCGTGGAACGGCGGACACGGTCCGCGTCTTCGTCACCGTGCTCGATGACGATGAACGGCTGGTGACGACGTTGACGCAGGAGCAATTCGAAGTGCGCGACAACGGCCGGCCGCAGCCGCTGACGCTCTTCGACAACTCGCCTCAGCCCATCCAGCTGATCGTCCTGCTCGACGTGAGCGGCAGCATGCGCGGGAATCTCGGTCTGCTGCGAGCGGCGTCCGAGCATCTGTTCGCCCGGCTCGGCGACGCCGACGTGGCCAAGGTCGGTACCTTCGGCCGGGCCGTCGCGATCAGCCCCACGTTCACCCGCGACCCGCAGACGCTTCGGGAAGCCCTGCCCATCGGCATCGAGGCGGACGCGCCGACGCCGCTCTGGCGCGCGGTGAACGAGGCCATGGCGGCCTTCGAGGAGACGGATCGCCGCCGCGTCGTGCTCGTCCTGAGCGACGGGAAGAACGAGGAGCCGGTGAGTTTCCGCCGGCGGTTCATCAGCCAGCTCGAAATCATCGAACGCGCGCGGCGTGAGAACGTCATGATCTACGGCATTGGCCTCCGCAGTGGTACGTCGGCGATTGGACTGCCCGGCCAGTCGATGCAGGACCGGCTGATGGCCGGAATGCCCGATCCAGGGCTGAGCCTCACGGCCATCGAATCGGGTGGCGGCTACTTCGAAATTCGCCCGCGCGTCGATCTCGGCGCCACCTTCGCGCGCGTCGTCGACGAACTGCACAGCCAGTACCTGCTGGGCTTCTCGCCCCCCGCGCGCGACGGCAAGTCGCACAAGATTGAGGTGCGCCTGAAGGTCAAGGACCTCGACGCCCGCGCCCGCCGCAACTATCAGGCCCCGTCGGCACCCAAGCCGGCCCCGTAATCGGTCGTAGCCTGTTATCCGTGCCTTCGACTTCCATTGATTTCGCCCGGACACACGATGGACGCTCCCTGGCGCTTCTGCCTGCCCTGGCCAACCGGCATGGGCTGATCACGGGCGCGACCGGCACGGGCAAGACGGTTACGCTGCAGGTTCTGGCCGAAGGGTTCTCGCGGATCGGCGTGCCCACGTTCATGGCGGACGTGAAGGGCGATCTCGCGGGCCTGGCGGCGGCCGGGAGTGCGTCACCCAAGCTGACCGAGCGGCTGACGCGGCTCGGCATCGACGCGCCCGCCTGGTCGGCGAGCCCCGTGACGTTCTGGGACGTCTTCGGCGAGGCCGGCCATCCCGTGCGCGCGACGATTTCCGACATGGGGCCGCTGCTGCTCTCGCGGCTGTTGAACCTCAACGAGACACAGAGTGGCGTCCTCACGCTGGTCTTCAAGGTGGCTGACGACAATGGCCTGCTGCTCCTCGATCTGAAGGACCTGCGGGCGATGCTGCAGTTCGCCGCCGAGCACGGCAAGCGGCTCCAGACGGAGTACGGGAACGTGTCGGCGGCGTCGGTGGGCGCGATTCAGCGCGCGCTCCTGGCGCTCGAAGCGCAGAGCGGCGGCCAGTTCTTCGGCGAGCCGATGCTCGACGTTCAGGATCTGCTGCAGACCGGCGTGGACGGCCGCGGCATGGTGAACATCCTCGCGGCCGATCGGCTCATGCAGGCGCCGAAGGCGTACGCGACGTTCCTGCTCTGGGTGCTCGCGGAGCTGTTCGAGCAGCTGCCGGAGGTTGGCGATCCCGAGAAGCCCCGGCTCGTCTTCTTCTTCGATGAAGCGCACCTGCTGTTCACCGACGCCCCGGAGGCGCTCATCGAGAAGATCGAACAGGTGGTGCGCCTGATTCGTTCGAAGGGTGTGGGCGTGTACTTCGTCACGCAGAACCCGCTGGACGTGCCGGACCGTGTGCTGGGACAGCTGGGCAATCGCGTCCAGCACGCCCTCCGCGCCTTCACGCCGCGCGATCAGAAGGCGGTGCGGACGGCCGCCGAAACACTGCGCGCGAACCCCGCGATCGACACCGGAGCGGCCATTGCCGAGCTCGCGGTGGGGGAGGCCCTCGTCTCCTGCCTCGACGAGCGCGGATCGCCCACGGTCGTCGAGCGCGCCTGGATCCTGCCGCCCGCGTCGCGGATCGGACCCATCACCGACGCCGAACGCCGTGCGGCCCTCGACGGATCGCTCGTCCGGGGCCACTACGAGAAGGCCGTGGATCGTGAGTCGGCCTACGAGACGCTCGCCGCTCGCGCGTCGGCACGCCAGCCCGATGAAGCGACCCGGTCCGCGCCCTCGCCTGCGTCGCGTCCCCAGGCGGGCACCGGTTCGCTGTCGGACGTGCTCTTTGGATCGACCGGTCCGCGTGGCGGCAAGCGCGAGGGGATTCTCGAGTCGGCCGCGCGCAGCGCCGCGCGCAGCGTCGGCTCGGGCGTGGGCCGTCAGGTCCTCCGCGGCGTCCTCGGATCGATCTTCGGCGGACGCCGGTAGCACCCGTGTCCCGGCGCATCGTCCTGGCCTGCTGGGGCTCGTACGGCGACCTGTTCCCGTACCTCGCGGTCGCGGCGCGGCTTCGCGAGCGGGGCCACCAACCGGTGATTGCCACGGCCCCGTACTACCGCGATCTCGTTGGACAGACCGGCCTCGCGTTCCACCCGATGCGGCCCGCGCTCGATCCATCGGACACCGCGCTCATTGCCCGGGTCATGGATCCGGCGCGCGGCGGCCGTGTCGTCATCGGCGAAGTCACCGCACCGGCGGTGCGCGACGCGTTCGAGGATCTCGCGCCCGTCGTGAGAACCGCCGACCTCGTCGTGACCCATCCGATCACGTTTGCGGCGCCTCTTGCGGCCCGCGCGCACGGCGTGCGGTGGCTGTCGTCCGTGCTGGCGCCGACGTCGTTCTTTTCACTGACCGACTACCCGGTGCTGCCCCCGCTGCCGCCGGCCGTGCAGCTCTGGCGCCACAGGCCCTGGGCGGCGCGTGCGTTCTTCGCGCTCGCGCGGCGGATCACGCGGCCCTGGACCGGGCCCGTGCGCGCGCTCCGCGCGGAACTGCGGCTCTCCGACACGGGCGAACCGCTCTACGAGGGGCAGTTCTCACCGCACGGGACGCTGGCCCTCTTCTCCCGGCTGCTGGCCGCGCCGCAGGCGGACTGGCCGCCCACGACGCGCGTCACCGGCTTCGCGTTTCACGACGACCTCACGCCTACGGCGCCGGGAGTCGGGCGGTTCCTGGACGACGGGGAACCGCCGGTCGTGTTTACGCTCGGCACATCGGCGGTGGGGGCGGCGGGGACGTTCTATCGGGAAAGCGTGGAGGCGGCGCGTGCGATCGGTCGTCGGGCGCTGCTGCTGGTCGGCCGTCAGGACCCCGCGTTTCTCGCGCGGCCGCTCCCGCCGGGCATGCTGGCGGTGGACTACGCGCCGCATCACCTCGTCTTTTCGCGCGCGGCCGTCATCGTGCATCACGGCGGGATTGGCACGACGGCCCGGGCGCTGGCCGCCGGCCGGCCGATGCTGGTCGTGCCGCACGCGCACGATCAGCCCGACAACGCGCATCGCGTGGAACGCCTGGGCGTCGCGCGGGTGGTGGACGCGCGGCGTTACCGGGCCACGCGCGTGGCCGCGGCCATCGAGGCGTTGTTGACGAAGTCTGATTATCGGGTGGAGGCTGAACGTGCCCGCCAGGTCATCGCGAGCGAAGACGGTCCCGGCGCGGCGTGCGAGGCGATCGAGGCGGCGTTGGGCTGACTGAAAACTGCTCTAGTTCGTATAGGAAACGAGTTTCCAGCCGCTGGTGCGAAGCGACGTCGCGAGTGAGGCGTGGCGGCCGAGCGCTTCGGCGGCGTGCTGGAAGGTTTCGATCGAGGCCTGTCGCAGGTCCCGGTACGGAACGACGGCGACCTGAAAGGCGCGGCCGATGCGATCGATCTGGCAACTGACGCGCTGGGCGCCGCGGGCGAATTCCCAGCGGACGATCGTCGAAGGGTCGTGAGATGCTTGCCGGGTTTCAACCGCGTGTGTCATGCCGGCGTGCAGTGCAGAAGCCGTGCCAGCCGGCCGGACGGCGGTCGCCACCGCGATCGCCGCCCGAAGACGCCGAACCGCACGCGTTCTGGGTGAGGCTGCCGAGAATTGGCATGAGGCGGCGCTCGCAACGCGGGCGCGACGACGGGCTGGTCCAGGGAGAGAGAGAGGAGCGGATTCAATGGCGAAGGTCGCGTTCATAGGTCTTGGTGTGATGGGCTTTCCAATGGCCGGCCACCTGAAGAACAAGGGCGGCCACGACGTGACCGTCTACAACCGGACCGCCGCCAGGGCCGAGGCCTGGGTGTCGCGGCATGGCGGCCGGGCCGCCCCGACGCCGAAAGCCGCGGCGGCGGGCCAGCAGGTCGTCTGCGCCTGCGTCGGCAATGACGCCGATTTGCGCGAGATCACGCTCGGGCCCGACGGGGCGTTTGGTGCGATGGACAAGGGCGCGGTGTTCGTCGATCACACGACGGCGTCGGCGGAAATCGCGCGCGAGCTGCACGCGGTGGCGCGGGCGCGCGGCTTCCACTTCGTCGACGCGCCCGTGTCGGGCGGCCAGCCTGGCGCAGAGAACGGTGTGCTCACCGTGATGTGCGGCGGAGAGGCCGAGCCCTTCGCGCGTGTCGAGCCGGTCATCGCCGCCTACGCGCGGATGTGTCGGCACATGGGGCCGGCCGGCTCGGGCCAGCTCACGAAGATGGTCAACCAGATCTGCATCGCCGGCCTGCTGCAGGCCCTCGCCGAGGGCGTGCACTTCGCGCGGCGCGCCGGCCTCGATATCGATCAGGTCATCGCGACGATTTCCAAAGGCGCCGCGCAGTCCTGGCAGATGGAGAACCGCTACCGGGCCATGGCGGACAGCAATTTCGCGCCGGGGTTCTCCGTGGACTGGATGCGCAAGGACCTCGCGATCTGCGCCGACGAGGCACGCCGCAACGGCGCCTCGCTCCCCGTGACCGCCCTCGTCGATCAGTTCTTCGCCGACGTGCAGCGGCAGGGCGGCGGCCGTGGGGATACAACCAGCCTGTTCGGGAGGCTGGAGCAGAAAGCGGCGCGGTGAGGACCCTCGCCGCGGCCGGTCTGGCGGTCCTGCTTTCAGCCTGCACCAGTTCGACGTCACCCGGAGCTCCGACCGATGTCAGCTTCGACTTCGCGGCCGGACCGCAGGAGTGGACGGCCGGCTTTGCGGACTATCGCGCCGGCGAGGAAGCGTTCATGGAGCTGGAGGGCGCTTATCGAGCGATCCCCGCGCCCCTCGGCCCGGGTCGATCCGCGCATTTCCTCTCCGGCAACAACCACACGGACGATCTCTTCATGTTCGTGAAGCGCCGGCTGACCGGCTTCCGTCCCAACACCAGTTACCGCGCGAGCTTGACGGTGGAGATCGCCACCGATGTCCCGGCCGACTGCGGCGGGATTGGCGGCTCGCCCGGACAGTCGGTCTATCTCAAGGCGGGCGCGTCGGGGATCGAGCCGGTGGCGGTCGTTGATGGATCGGGCATGCTTCGGCTGAACGTCGACCAGGGTTCTCAGGCCAATCCGGGCGCGGCCGCGCTCGTCCTCGGCACGATCGAGGGCACGTTGCCCTGCGCCAGCGGCCAGCGCGTGTGGGAACTCAAGAGCTTCACCAGCGGCTCCGGCACCGTGACGGTGAGGGCCGACGGGCAGGGCCATCTCTGGGTATTCACCGGCACGGACTCGGGGTTCGAGGGCACGACATCGATCTACATCACGCGGGTGTCGGCCCGCTTCGACCCGGCGTAGGTACCGGCCGCCTGTTGCCCATCCTGGGGAGGCCCGCTGGGCAGACGGGGCGGCTGACGAGCGAGTTTCAGGCCGCCCCGGGACCGGCTACGCCGGGCACGGGACTTGCGAGTAGTCCGCGAGGGAGGCACACATCATGTCCTTCGCGCTCTATCTGTTGGGGTTCGTGATTTTCGTCGCGGGCGTCGCCTGGGGGCTCTCGGTCATGGGTGTCTCCACCACCTACATTGGCATCGCGGTGGTCGTGCTCATTGGCTTGGGCATATTCACGGGTGTGACCCGGACGCGCACCAAAGATCCCAGCGCCGGGTGAGTCCACTCACGTGCTTTGAACCAGGAAGCCGCCGGGCTTCGGGCCCGGCGGTGTCTCTCCAGAACTTCACGTCTTCACCGGTCCGATTTCTCTTCTTTCTTCTCTTCTTTCTCTGCTTGGTCGTAGCCCACGCCCGGCCCCGTGCGGTCGCCGACTTGTTCCTCCGTCGCGCCCTCGTGTCCTTCGTCCTCAGGTGCGTCAGGAGGGGGAAACTGACCGTCCGGCTCCGCCGTCGCCTCGAGATCCTCCTGCGCGCGGGGGCGGGTGGCGTCCTTCACTGCGTCCACGAGAGGGTTCTTATGGATGGTCTGGTTCATCTTTGGCTCCCGATGACCCCGAGAGAGCAAAGCACGTACCGCGTGCGCCCGGACCTCGCTTTCGTCGCATAATGCCGCCGACGGGAGTCTCCATGACGCGCTTACTCACGTACGCCTTGATACTGATGATGCCGGCGGCGGTGTCGGCCGCGTTTGCGCAAGGGGCGCTGCCGGCGCCGGCCGGCCAGAAACCGCCGGACGTCAACGCGCACTACCAGCTCGGGCCAGACTCGCTGCCGCGCGAGGGTGTGCCGAAGGGGGAGATGCGCGGGCCGTTCGTCATCCCCAGCCAGGCCTATCCCGGCACCCAGCACACCTATTGGCTGCACGTGCCCGCGCAATACGATCCGGCGATGCCGGCGAGCCTGATGGTGTTCCAGGACGGCCAGGCCTTCAAGGACATGAACGGATCGGTCCGGGCGCCGAACGTGCTCGACAACCTGATCTACAAGCGCGAGATCCCGGTCATGCTCACCGTCTTCATCAATCCCGGGCGCACGCCCGAGCAGCCCGAGCCCACGCCGCAGGAGTGGGGCGACCGCACGACGAACCGGCCGACGGAGTACAACACGCTCGACGATCGCTACGCGCGCGTGATCGTCGACGAGCTCCTGCCGGTGCTCTACAAGGAGTACAACATTTCTCGCGATCCGGATCATCACGGCATTGGCGGCGCGAGCTCCGGCGCGATCGCCGCGTTCACCGTGGCCTGGGAGCGTCCCGATCACTTCCGCAAGGTCCTCAGCATCGTCGGCAGCTTCGTCAATCTGCGCGGCGGAGACGCGTACACCGATATCGTCCGGAAGAGCGAGAAGAAGCCGATTCGCGTGTTCCTGCAGGACGGCAGGAACGATAGCCGCGGCCAGGGACGCGGCGGCTACGATCCCCGGCGCGACTGGTTCCTGCAGAACGTCCGGCTGATGCAGGCGCTCACCGAGAAAGGCTACGACGTGAACTACGTCTGGGGCCTGAACACACATGGCCAGCGCATGGGCGGCCCGATGCTGCCCGAGATGATGCGCTGGCTCTGGCGCGATCATCCGGTCTCCACGGACGTGACGGACATGGTGGAGCGGGGGTTCAATGAGCCAAGTAAGCGATAGAGCCTGCATTGAGGATCTTCGATCGGGTCATTGATGATTGATTGACGATTGAATCATTGCTGATTTGGGATTGAGAGCATCGTGTCCGCCGCCTCGTCTGTCGCCCCGAGGGCGCTGGCGCTGACCCTGTCGATGGCCGCGCTGGTCGGCGTCAGGGCGCCCGTGCGTGCCGTCGGTGTCCCGTCGCCGTCGCAGACGACGGTGCAGGTCAGGACCACGCCGGGGGAGCTGGCCGTCATGGCCGCGCGGTCCAGCCCGGTGCTGACGTCGACCCTCAGGACGGCGCTCGCTGACGGTCGTTCGGAGATGCGGCTGACGGCGGCGCGAGTCGCCGGCGTCAACCGCATCGTCTCACTCGACGGCGCTCTTCAGGACGCGCTTGCCCAGGAGACGCACGAAGGCGCGCAACGTGAAGAGCAGCGCGCCCTCGACCTGCTCGCCGGCCGACCGAGCGCTCCGCCGAGCGCTCCGACCGACACGCGACCGCCCACCGCTCTGCGCACGGCGTCGGCGCTGTTTCCCGGGTTTCTGTCCAGCCTCCTCACGGCGTCAGGGTGCGCGGTCTCGGACGGTCCCTCGGCCGCGGTGATCAGCGTGCGCTACGCGGCTGATGGACGCCCGGCCGCAGCGAGCGTGGAGGCGTCTCCCTCCGATGCCTGTGCCACGGCGCTCCGGGGTTTGGCCGCCGTGACGCTGGCCGACCCCGGCTATGCGTTTGTGGAGGGGTCCGAGGAGCGCCTCGTTCTGTTGCTCGGCCGCGAGGCCGTCGCGTGCGCCGACCGGCCGGTCGTCCGAACGTCGATTGCTACGGCGCAAGGCCAGGCCGACGTCGTGCAGCCGGTGCAGACCAGGGATGTGCTCCCCACGTATCCCCGCGCCGCTCGGAACGCCAGCCTCGAAGGCGTCGTCCAGGTCGAGGTGATGCTCACGGCGACCGGATGCCTTCGGGATGCGGTGGTCATCGGCAGCGCCGACGCGTCCGCGCGCCGGGACGCCGCCCCGCCTCGTCGCGGTGGTGCCGCCGACACAGGCGCGGCCCACTTGCCGCTGAACACCTCGCTGGATTTCGCGGCACTCCTGGCGATGACTCAATGGCAGTTCACACCCGCCCAGGTCAACGGCACGCCGGTCGATGTCGTCATGACGGTCTCGTCGACGTTTCGTCTCGACCGGCGGTAGCGCGATCGGGTGAGCGCGCGTTTCGCAGCCTACCCCAAGGCCTTCGGGCCTGGGGTTCCGCCGGGCTGACGCCTGGCGGCTACGAGAGTCCTGCCTCTGAGGGCGAGCGCTGGTGTCTAATGAGTCACCGTCAGATTCGACACAGACCGCCGATGGCCCTGCGACACCTCACCTGCCTTTGCCTTGCCGCGGCCATGATGGTCGGCATCACGCCGCCGCGTCGCCCCGTGTTCGCCCAGGCACAGCAGGCGGCCGGCGCGCCAGCCGCCACAGTCCTCGCTGGTCGAGTTATCGACGCGCTGACCGGGTCGCCCGTCGGGGGTGTCACGGTGCGGCTCACGGCATTGGGCGGCCAGGCGTGGCCGCGCGCCGGCCTGCACGGCATGACGGACGATGCGGGACGCTTCGAGATCGCGGGGATTCCCGCGGGTCCGCTCAGGCTGTCTGCGACGGCGGATGGCTACCTGTCGGAGGGCTATGGCGCGTTGACTGCGGGTGATACGGCCGGCAACCGTATCGAGCTTCAGCCCGGCGAGAAGCTCGCCGACCTCACGATTCGGCTCTGGCCGGGAGCCCGCATCAGCGGCGCCGTCACCGACGAGCGCGGCGAGCCGGTCGTCGGCTACATCGTCCGTCTCCTCCGGCGGCAGCACATCGGTGCGCGGTCCGTCTGGATGCCCTCAGGCCAGACGAAGACCGACGACCGCGGACGGTTTGCGAGCACGAACACCCTCAGGCCAGGCGATTACCTCGTTCTGCTTCCCGCAGAGCCCACTTCGCTGAGCTCCTCGGTCGTGAGTCACGAGAGTGTGTTCCACGGCGGCGGGCGGACCGTCGCCACGGCGTCCGTCATCACACTCGGACCCGGTGAGCGTCGCGACGGCATCGATCTCGTCACGAGGCTGTCGCCGCGGCCGCAACTCCTGAGCGTCGCCGGCACTATCACGGCGCCTGAGTCCGTCCGTCTGCTCGGCTATGCGGGTCTGGTCCGACGTGATGCCGAGGATCCTGCTGCTCAGTTCGAGGGATTCAGAGCGGCGATTCGTCAGGACGGAAAGTTTTCGTTCTCCCACCTGCCACCGGGCGAGTACCGGTTGCGCTTCGCCGTCTTTCCGAGAGTCACAGGAGGCGCCTCGGCGAGCTGGGGTGTGCGTACGATTGGCAAGCCGGCTGCATCGCTCTCCGATGTCACGACCTGGTTTGCGGACGTGCCGCTGTCGTTGCAGAAATCGGCGACCGATCTCGTCGTGCCCTTGCAGGCGGGCAGCCGGATCCGAGGCCGAGTGGTGTTCGAGGGTCGCTCCATCCTGCCGACGGCGGATGCCCTGAACAGCATCCTCATGCACGTCTACCATGCCGAGGCCAGGGAGCTGAGCCTGAGCGCCCTGGGCGTCCCGACGGGCGCCGTCGACGCGCAGGGCCGGTTCGAGACGGTCGGCTTGCCGCCAGGAAAGTACGTGCTGGACCCCTATGCGGTAATCGACAATGTGCGACACGCCGTTACCTCCGTGCGAGTCGATGGGCGCGAAGTCCTCGGACCGGGCCTGGATGTCGGCACCGCCGATCTCACCGACGTCGTCGTCACCTTCAGCGGCCGCAGCTGGGATATCTCCGGCGCGGTGAGGGATCGGGAGGGCCGTCCGGCTCCCGGCGCGCGAGTCATCGTGTTTCCGCGGAATCCTGGAGATCGGCACCTCGCCGGATTCGACACACCACAGCGCGTCATTCACGTGGCGGCGGACCGATCCGGCGTGTTTCATGCCACGGGCACGTTCGCCGGCGAGTTCCTCGCCATCGCTGTCGCCGCGCCGCCAGAATTCTGGATGGCGCCGGAGTACCTCGAAACCCTCGTCCCGCGCGCCACGCCGGTGCGGTTCGAGCTCGGGCAGAAGCGTTCAATCGACCTGCGACTGCCGTAGAAACGCCTGGCCGACCTGAAGGTCGGCCCCTCCATCGGAGTTTCTGCGACGCGACACGCGCTCCCCGATAACCCAATAGCCCGATCAATAGCCCGATCAATCGCCCAATAACCCAATCGCGATAGCAGATAACCAATAACCAATAGCCAGATGCACGTCCGCGGACCGCCATGCGATTATTGGACGCCCATGTCTGTTATCCGGACCCACCGCGCCGGCTCCGCCATCGAAGACTACTGTCGCGCCTGCAAGACCGACCGCATGCACACGGTCGTCGCCGCGGACCCGCAGGGGCAGCCGCTCCGCGTCCTCTGCGGCTTCTGCCGGAGTGAGCACAACTATCGCGGCGGGCCGCGCGTCAGCACCGAGGGCCCCGCGAGCGAAGGGACGCCGGTGTCACCGGCGTCGGCTGCGGCCCCCCGCGCGAACCCACCACGGCCGACCCGCGACGGGCGCCCGCCATTCCCACTCGTCGCCGACCGCGAGCGCCGCGGTCCGGCTATCATGCTGCCGGAGGACGACACGGCCGATCTCGAACTGCTCCTGCGTCGCATCATCCGCGAGGAATCCGGGCTGACCGCCGTCGTGCCCGCCGAGCGCTGGCGTGGCGGCACGCTCGTGCTGCGCCCGGCGACGCCGGGGCTGCAGGAGAAGAGCTGGCCCATCGAGACCTTCTTCCACAAGATCGTCATGCTGCGGAACCGCCTGCGCACGCTCGAGCAGCAGGTGAACGCCGCGGATTTGCCTGACGACGTGAAGGTGAAGCTGCAGGGATACGTGAGCGGCTGCTACGGGTCGCTGACGAGCTTCAACATCCTCTTCGCCGACGAGGACGATCAGTTCACCGGCAGCGGCGGCCAGTAACGCCTCTCCAATGATCGTCGTCGTCGGGGCCGGAGCCGCGGGGCTGGCGGCTGCGATTTTCGCACGCGCCGGCGGGCGGCCCGTCACTGTCATCGACACCACCAGCGATGGCGGCCGCAAGATCCTCATCAGCGGCGGCGGCCGCTGCAACGTGCTGCCGGAGGCGCTCGAGCCCCAGCGGTTTGTGAGCGAGTCACCCACGACACTGGTCCAGCGCCTGCTCCGGTCCTGGTCGCTCAAGGGGCAGCGAGCGTTCTTCGAGAACGACGTCGGCGTACCGCTCGCGCTCGAGGCCGAGAGTCGCAAGTGGTTTCCCGCGTCGAATCGCGCCCGCGACGTGCGCGACGGACTCGTCGCGTTGGCACGCCGAGCCGGCGTCGTGTTCCGGTTCGACACTGAGTGCCGCGACGTCGGTCCGTCGGCGACTGGCTGGTCCGTGGCCACCTGTCGCGGCAACATGGACGCCCAGGCGGTGATTCTGGCGACCGGCGGACTGTCCGTGCCGGCGACCGGCAGCACCGGCATCGGTCTGTGGCTGGCTGCGCGCCTCGGGCACGTCGTCCATCCCACGTATCCCGCGCTGACGCCTCTCGTGGCGGAGCCGCCGCGGCACGAGGAT
>CAZFAT010000393.1:0-9947 GCA_964517075.1 uncultured Solibacteraceae bacterium | reverse complement strand
GCGCACCCTCCGGGCGTCACGAGCGTCGGGCGCGCTGCGGCAAAGTCGGCCTTGCAACGCACTACCCGCTTCTCGAGAACGCTTTAGCTTAGACTGGCCGCTATGGATGACCCCAACCTCAACAGGCGCAGGATGCTCAGGTCGCTCGGCCTGGCGACGCTGGGCGCCGCCGCAGTCCCCGCGTCTTCAGCGGCCAGTCCACAAGTCGCTGATCTGAAGAAGACGTACAACACCTACGGCACCGTCGCGGACATGACGCGCGACGCCACCCTGGCCGAGGGCGGGTTCGTGCGCGTCATGGGCTATCACGCGGCAGGCGACGGCGGCGGGGCCGAATACGTGGTCCGGAGGGACGCCCCCGCACAGCCCGAGGGCGCCATCCCGCTCGCCAACAAGCTGTATGCCGAGCTGATCAACGTCGTCAGTGTGAATTACCGCATGTTCGGCACGGTCAGCGATTCGAAGAATGACGACGGTGTGCAGATCAAGAGCGCGCACATCTATGCCAACCGGATCAACGTGCCGGTCATCAACCGGACGGGCGAATTCTGGATCAGCGGCACCGATGCGATTCCGGTGCTCACGAGCATCGAGTGGGGCGAGACGATCTTCCATATAGATGAGAACGCGGGCGGTCGGGCCAATCGCTTCGTCGTCGAGAGCCGTGAGGCACCGGTGCGGATCGAGTTCGATGCCGCGACCAAGGCCAGGGTCATCGCGCAGGTCAAGCCGGGCGTGACGATCATTCCAGAGCTCGCGCCGTACAAGAACTCATTCGTCCTGATGACCGATACGAACGACCGCATCGGCTCCAGGGGCGGCGCCCGGTACGGCGGCAAAGCAACGAAGCCAAAAGAAGAGTTCTTCTACGTTGAAGAGCACGGCCGCATCCTGGGCGACATCGCCTGGGAATTCACGGACTACACGTCCCTGGTGGCGCACCCCGGCAACAGCAGCTACCTGATCATCGACGGCGGCAGTTTTTTCATGTCCGGCGACGCGCCCCGCACGTCGGGCTACGTCAACGTCGGCTTCTCCATCCGCCGCAGCCGGACGGTGATCCGGAATCAATGGGTGGGACTGGAACCGGGGCGCGCCGACGTGTCCATGTCACCCAAGAGCGGCTTCTACTCGTTCGCCAGCGTCTACGACGTGCTGCTGGAGAACGTGCGGCTGATCCCGTGGGAAAAAGACCGCGAGGGAACCGACCGGGATGTGCCCGAGGGCACCTACGGGATTGGCGGCAACCGGGTGCTGAACGGCACGTTCCGCAACGTCACGGCGGAAGGCAGTCCCGTGCACTGGGGCGTGTTCGGCACCAACCTGTTCAAGAACTTCCGCGTGGAGCAATGCACGCTGAACCGGATTGACGTCCATTTCCACGCCTGGAACCTCTACATCAGCGACTGCAAGATCGGGTCGAACGGCATCACCATCACCGGCGGCGGCGACCTGTTCGTGGACAACACCACGTGCATCGCGGCGAGCTTCATCGCGTTCCGGAGGGACTACGGCGGCAAGTGGGACGGCGATATCCGGATCAGGAATTGCCGGCATGCGCCGCGAACCACCGGCGCCACCGGCATCCTCACGATGCAGGCGGATGACTTCGATTACCGGTATCCGATTGGCTACGGGCGGACGGTGAAGGTGGACAGCATGGTGGTGGACTTCCGCTCGGTGCCGGCGTCCACGAGCCCGTCCTGGCTGATGCGGACGTCCGCGTTTTCGATGATCAAGGAAGGCGCCCGGGTATTTTTTCCAGAACACCTCGAATTCCGAAACATCGTCGTGCAGGGCCGAGCCCAGGGCATGCGCCTGCTGCAGATCCCCGATCCGCAGCGCTTCAAGCTGTCCCGCGCCGGAGGCTACGACGGCGTCCGACTCACCGCCAACTCTCGGATGATCTTCGAAGACATTCAGCTGGAGACGATGCCCGCCGCAGAGCCGCGGTCCGATCAGGTGCATCTTCTGATGAAGAGCGCGGCCGATCTCGAATACATGGACGAGTTCGCGCTGTATCCGGAGATCCGCGTGGCGCGCTGCCACGGCATCTCCGCGCATTTCGGCGGCACGGCGGCCGACGTGGTCTTCGACCAGTGCCGGATCACGCGCCTGACCGGGAGCGACACCAACCGCATGCCGGGCGCGCTGACCTTCCGCGACTGCAAGTTCGAGGCGATCGTTCAGGGCAGCGACCAGCCGTTCTTCATGCTGGGGACGGAGCTGGGCACGAGCTTCGTCACCTGCATCGTGTATGCGCCGACCGTGGACAACGTGGCCCGTCCAGACCTGGCGAACGCACTGGGATTTCTCCAGCTGAACAGGTCGGTGTCGTACAACCACGTGAACACCAGGCTTGGTCAGGACATCCTGAGCCACTGCCGGCGCATAGGCCTGAGGCTGAGCCCGGCGTTCATCCGCATGCTCCAGAGCCACCATGAATTGGAGGGGGCTGGAGTGTAAGGCGCTTGCTCAACTTCGAACTTCAAACTTCGAACTTCAAACGGAGGAGCGAGGCTTCGCCGGGTCAGTCCGCCTCGCCGCGCCGCAGGTAGTCCTCCACCGTCATCGGCTGCACGGCAAACCGCTCGGCGGCGGCCGGCCAATTCTCGAACGGCTGCGCTTCGGTCGCGGCATAGAGGCCGATCGACATCAGGCGCGACGTCACCTCGTTGAACGGCCGGACGAGCGGGAAGAGCTTCATGGCGGCGACCGGCACGTGGCGCCGCTTGGCCGTCACCTTCCACGCACGCTCCATCAGCGTCACCAGCTCGTTCAGCGAGAGGTTCGATGGCCCGCCGAGGTCGATCGCTTCCTTCACGATCTCCGGGCGCGCGAGGATCCGGACCGCGAATTCGGCGACGTCCTGCACGGCGACGTAGTTCTGGACGCGCGTCCCGTCGCCGAAGATCGTCGCCACGCCCTTCTTGCGGAGGTCCGGGCCGATCACCTGATCGATCCAGACGTCCATGAACGCCGTCGGGCGCAGGATGACGTGCGGAAGGCCGCTGCGGCGGATGACGTCCTCGATGTACCACTTGACGCGGAAGATGTCGACGAAGACCCCGGGCGTCGCGCCGCGATAGGACACGTAGACCAACCGCTGGATGCGGGCGTTGCGGGCCGCGGCGCAGAGGTTCTGATACGCGCCGACGTCCAGCTTGCGCGGGCTGGTCGCGCCCTTGCCCATGTTGTTGTTCGCGGTCGCAACGATCTGCGTGACGTCGTGCAGCGCCGCGCTCAAGGCGGGAAGGTCCGCGAGGTCGCCGGCGACTACGTCGGCCCCGAGCCGGCCGAGCGCCTCCAGCTTCTCCCGCGTGCGCGCGAACGCGCGCACCGGCACTCCGGCCGCGAGGAGCTTGCGGGCGATGGCGCCCCCCAGTTGTCCGCTGGCGCCGACGACGAGCACGCGATCGGCCATGAGTGCCCTCCCCGTTCAAAGAACCGGCAGCACGAACAGACGTCCGATTGGCGCCAAGGCGACCCGGTAGGGAACGCCGACTGCGAGAGCCGCCCCCAGACATTTCAGCGACTCAGGACCGGTCAGGACGCGTGGGACGCACGACCAACTCGAACGGACTGCCATTGCGAAGCCGGACGGCAGAAAAGTGACGAACGTCGCGGGTCGCGATTCGTCGAATGCCGAGATCGTCGGCCAGGGCCACGATCGATCCGTCAACCAGTCCAAGGCCAAGGTCCGGGTAGCTCCGGTCGATGGCCATGGCACGGACCAGGTGGTGTGGAGCGGGCGGTGCGTAGGTGAAGGCGCCACGGGCGAGATCGTCCATGAACGCCTGCATCGCGGGCCGCTCCTTGCGAAGGAAGTGGTCGAGTTCCGCCAGGACCAGACCCGGCACGTACCGAGTTCGAGCGCGATCGATCGCCTCACGGAAGCGCGGATGGTCTGGAGCACTCCTGACCAGATAGTCGACGAGCGCCCCGGTGTCGCAAATGAGGGCGGCCGTGTCTCTAGCGCTTCCCACCGACCAACTCGCGCTCGTCGCCCCGCTCGGCCAGGGCGCTGACGGTCCCGGCGCTCCTGGGCTTGGGGTGCGTGCGGTATTGCTCGAGCACGAGCGCGAGATGCTGGCGGACGAACTCGGATCGCGACATCCCGCGCTCGCGCGAGGCCCGAGACAGCAGACGATCGTCTTCCGGGTCCAGCGCGATGGTCGTCGCCTTCTTTCTCGAAAGTGCCATGAAAGTAATATTACCTGACGGCCGGAGTCCGTCAACCACCAGCCGCTCTCCGCTCACGAGCGCTGAGCGCCCGCCGCATCGAGGTTCCCGCGCAATGCCGGCTCGGGACATCGACGGAGGCGGAAGCCCCGAAGGAGATCGCGGGGCCCAGGGGCAGCGAGCGACGCCCGAGGTCTCTCGTTTTTCGACCGATGGGTCACTGGCCGAGGTGCACCTGAGCCAGTGGCCCATCGCTCGCATTGCGACACCCCCCACGGCCCCTGGCGCGTCCAACCTGTCGAGTTCCATGCGAGCGGGCTCACGATGCCAGGACGCGGCGGTCGCAGCGGACCCACAGTGGTCCGCGCGCGCATTCCATCGGGCACGTCGTCGGTGCGCTCTGACCATCGCCATCGCGGCGCCCGCGCGCGAACGCCGCCGGGCTCGCCCGGCCGTGCACGTGGCGCCCCTGTCGTTTTAGTGGAGTGGACGGCAGGACAATGCTCAAAAAACTGCGCCAACGCAAGCGCAACTTCGAACCGTCGCACGAGGCTTCGCCGGTTAAGCCCCGGGCCAATGGCTCAGGTGAACATGCGCGGGTGCGCGTAAGATGACGCCGATGCCAACCCGGGTGCACGACCCAGGCGTTCATGCCG
Organism: uncultured Solibacteraceae bacterium; assembly: GCA_964517075.1. Lineage (GTDB taxonomy): Bacteria > Acidobacteriota > Vicinamibacteria > Vicinamibacterales > SCN-69-37 > CAZFAT01. Next base: position 5,109 of record CAZFAT010000393.1, on the reverse strand, counting down.
CGCTCAGACGCCGCGTGGAGTCACTCACGCCGGCGTCGCGGCGTCAGTGGGGGAAGATGTCGGTCGGCCAGATGCTCTTCCACGTCAACCTCGTGCTCGCCGAGTCGCTGGGCGAGTACAAGGCCGCACGCAGCGTGCGAGGCGTGCCGAAGGTCCTCGTGCGCTGGATGGTCATCAGCATGCCCTGGCCGAAGGGCGCACCCACGCGTCCCGACATGCTGGTCACGGACGAGCACGACTTCGAGCACGAGAAGGCGCGCGCGCTCGAGATGCTCGACCGGTTCGCCGCGAAATCCATGGAGGCTGAGTGGCCGGAGGCCGCCAACTTCCCGATGACCGGGCGGCATTGGAGTCGGCTCCAATGCAAACACCTCGATCATCATCTGAAGCAGTTCAGCGCCTGACGCGCGCCGTCGGATCGTTCGTTGCGCCTGATGTGGCATCAGGGTCGACGTCCTCGGCGGCGGCAAGACAACGTGGAGCTGTCAAGTCAAGGGCGCGGCCGCGGCGGGGAGTTGCGCGGGCAGCACGCGCACGCCCAGCAATCGCGCCGTCCGGCGAACCCGCTCGTCCAGGCTGAGCAGCTCGAGACCCGCCACCGCACCGCGCGCGACGAGCGCCGAGGCGAGGTGCAGCGCGTCGAGGGTCCGGATCGGTTCGCCGGGAAACGGCTGCCGCGCCCGATCGACGATCTCCGGACCGAGACGCAGGACATGCCAGTGTGCGGCGGCGGTGACCAGGTGGGCGCGCCGATCGGCGGCGTCGGCCTCGCTCAACTCGCCCACGGCAGCCGCCCGATACAAGACCCGGTCACACTCGACGATCGTGAGGTCCGAGGCCACGATGAGCTCCGCGCCCGCGAGCGCGCTCCGCACCAGGCCCGCGGCCGGCTCGTCGAACAGCCAGGCGAGCACCGCGCTGGACTCGGCATACAGATTCACCGGTCGCCGCGCTCCTCGGCGAGCAGCTGGGCGGCCCCCCGCCCTCGCCGGCGCTTTCGCGGGAGCGCGGGATAGACGTTCGCGGCACCAGGCGCGCCGAGCGTCAGGCCCCCGCGCCGCGCCAGCGCGACGAGGCCTGGCGGCACCGAGGCGTCTGCGCCCGTGCCCGTGCCCGGCGCGGTCAGCTCCGCGACCACTTCGCCCCGGTCGGTCACGAGCACGCCCTCGCCCGATCGCACCCGCCGGATGTACTCGCTGAGCCGGTTCTTCAGCTCGCGCACGCCAACCGTCTTCATCCCCGCAATGTAGCTTCATGTGGCTACATAGTCAACCGCCTCGACACGTCGCCGCCACCTCCGGTATCCTCCGGCCCTCCGCATGATCGGCGCCGCATCGCGCACCGGCCGTTCGCCAACATGTTCATTTCGCCGGCCGGACAGGTGAAGATCCTCGACTTCGGCCTCGCGAAGCTGGTGGACGACCGGCCCCGCGAGGCCCACGCGCCCGACGCATAGCAGCCGACGGCACTCGCGCCCGACGCCCGCGTCGGACACTTTGCTTTCAAGGCCACTCGAACGAATCCGCGACCGTCAGGACATCCACCCGGGGATCGTCACCGATGATCGTGACCGGCCTGGTCGCGACCATTTCCGCATCCAGCTCTTTCGCCAGTCCGTACGGCAGCTCGGCCAGCGCCTCGAGCAGCCTGCCGGCGTTCTTCACGTCACGGGGAATCAGCACGTCGACGTCGTTGGTCGCCCGGACCGATCCGTGCAGGTTCCCGGCGACACCACCGGCAATGAGATAGCGCACGCGGCGCCGGTTGAGCAGCCGACACACGCGCAGGACGCGATTATCGGTACCAGGGGTTCGTCTGGGCACGCTTCCACCGCTCGTAGGCCTCGAAGGAATCGAAGGACTTCACAAACGGGGTGAACCGGTAGGGCGTGAGCTCGACGAAGTCCCGATATAAGCGCTCGGCTTCCCGAAGCCGGCCGGCGGCCGAACGAGGAATGTCGGAACGGCGAGTCTGTCGTCGCGCGCGCTTGCTCACGCAGCGATTATACGGGGCGAACTCAAAGGTTCCAGGGTCTGAACCTTCGAACCCTGGAACCCCGGACCCTTACTCCGATCTCAGCGTGACGACGGGATCCACGCGCGTGGCGCGCCGGGCCGGGACGAGCACGGCCACCAGCGCGGAGAGCGACAACACGGCCAGGGCCGCCGCGAACGCGCGCGGATCGCCAGGCCGCAGGCCGAAGAGGAAGGCTTCGGCGATGGACCTCAGGGACCAGGCGCCCGCGCCTCCGATCGCGAGGCCGACCGCGACAACGACGCTGCCACGCGCCAGAACCATGCCAATCAGGCGAGTCGGCGTCGCGCCGAGCGCGATCCTGACGCCAATCTCATGCGTCCGCTCGGACACGAGAAAGGCCATGAGCCCGTAGACGCCCACCGCCGAGACCACCAGGCCGAGTACGCCAAACAATCCCAGGATCAGCATGTTGAGCCGCCGGGCCGCCTGCTGCCGCCACATCAGTTCATCAAGTGTTCTGACGTTGCGGATGGAAACGTCCGGCGCAACGTCGAGCATGGCGGCCTTGACGGCGGGGAAGATGTCGTAGGGATCCGTTTCGGCGCGAACGATGAGTTCGGCGCTCGGGTTGTTCGGGTTGATGGCGGCCGGGCCCGCCGTGCTCTGCGCCATCGGGAAATACACGAGAGGACGGGGCTCTCTCTCGATCCTCTCGCGGACGTCGCCCACGACTCCGACGATCGTGAGCGCGGTCTTGTCGATGGTCGCCGATCGGCCAATCGGATCCTCACCCGAGAAATAGCGTTTCGCCGCGGCCTCACTGATGACGATCACCTTGGGTGCCCCCGCATGATCCGCCGGCGAGAACATCCGACCGTTTCGCACCGGGATCCCCAACGACAGGTCATAGTCCGGCGTAACGTCTCTGACATTGACGCCGCCATCGTCCTCCGCGACGAACCGGCCGGGGACGGTGAACCCGCGGATATGCGTCCCTCCGACGAGCGGCATGCCTCCCCACACGACCGACGCGTTGGCCACTCCGGGCACTGTGGCGAGGCGGTCGACGATCTCGCCGAAGAGGGGTGCAGGATCCGGGCGTTTGCCTCCCGGCACGTTACGCGGTGTGATCCCCATGGCCAGGACACGGTCGGTTGAGATACCGGGATCGATCCCATGAACCTTGAAGAAGCTGCCAATGAAGAGCGCGGCGCTCACGAGGAGGATGACGGCGAGCGCAACCTCGGCAACCACCAGCAGGCTTCGGAGACGCTGCCCGCCGACATTGAGGCTGCCGGCGCGCGAGACCGGCTTCAACGCGCCAGTGAGATCGCGACGCCGCAAGTGCCGCGCGGGCAGGAGGCCGAAGAACAGCGCGGTCAGCACGGTCAGGCCTGCTGCCGCGGCCAGGACACGGAGGTCAACGTCGATAGCCGCGACGCGAGGAAGCCCCTCGGGCAGCGCGTCGCGCAGGAGGGGCACCGTCCATGTCGCGCAGAGCACCGCGCTGATAGTGCCGAGGCTCGACAGCAGCACACTCTCCACGATAAACAGCCGGACCAATCGCCATCGCCCGGCGCCCAGCGCGGCCCGGATGCCCACCTCTCGCGCGCGGGCGGAGGCACGGGCGACCAGCAGACTGGCCACGTTCACGCAGGCGATCAGCAGGACGAGCCCCACGGCGCCCAGCAGCATCAGCAGCCACGCCCTGGTGCTCGTACCGACGACGTAATCGCGCAGGGGTTGCACGCCGATGCCGGCATTCTCATGCCACTGAGGATCGGCCTGCTCCAGCGTGGCGAACAACTGATCCATGTGGGCCTGCGCGTGGGGCACGGACACGCCGGCCTTCAATCGCGCAATGCTGCGCAGGTAGACGGCGCGGTTGGCGGTCCGAATCCGGTGATTCGCCGGAATGACAAGGGGGACCCAGAGCTCCGTCGACGCGGCGGTTCCAACCGGATAGGTAACGCCGGGCGGGAGAACACCCACCACCACGTAGGGGGCGTGATCCAGATCGAGAATGCGCCCGATGATGCCGGGATCCTGGCCGAACCGCCGCCGCCAGAGCGCGTCGCTGAGCACGGCGACCCGGTGGCGCCCCTCGACTTCGTCCTCCGGAATGAAGGGACGGCCGAGGGAGGGGGTCACCCGCAGCACCTGAAAGAACCCCGGCGTCACACGCTGGACTCTCAGGTCTTCGGTCTCGACGTCGGACTCGCGCAAGGCAATCGTGCTCGATGCGGGACGCTGATCGAAGGCGGCCATGGACTCGAACGCGGACTGCTGTGCGGTCCAGTCCAGGTAGTTTGCCGGCGCGATCGGCAGCAGGGCGCGCGGGTCGGGGTTGGAGGCACTCAACCAACGTTCTCCAACCGCCACCAGTCTCTCGTCCTCCTCGAACGGCAGTGCGCGGAGCACGACCGCGTCCACGACCGAAAAGATGGCCGTGCTGGCGCCGATACCGAGTGTGAGCACGAGGAGCGCGGCGACGGTGAAGGCGGGCGCCGCGCGAAGGCTCCGGACGGCATAGCGAAAGTCGGTCAGGATCCCCTCGAACACGGCCGTCTTCGTGACTGAGCGCGGGCGCGTTCCTGATCCGGCCTGTTCGCCAGGCGTCGAACGAGCGAGCCGCCGCCGAAGGTTGAGGATGAGCGACCGGCGCACCTGCCGGCGGTACCAGCGTCTCGCATGCCGGACGCCTCGATGGGTCGCGAGCGCATCGAACTCTTCCGCCAGGTCGCCCAGGACCACCGACCGGTCGATCGGTGGGAGCGACCAGCACATGAGTCGTTCCGCGAGCGTCGGGGGGCGAGGCGTCATGGCCGCGCCTTTCGCAGGTCCGGGGTCAGCCCGGCCCACATCTTCGTCAGCCGCTCGCGCGACTGCCGCAGGGCCGCGGCGCCGATGGGCGTCAGCGTGAAGTAGCGCTTGGACCGCCCTCCCCGTTGGGCCGTCGGATCCGACATTCGGGACCGCAGGTATCCCTTCGACTCGAGCCGGCTGAGTGACGTGTACAAGGCCCCAATGGCGACCTCGCGTCCGGTGCGTTGCTCAACGTCCTGCCGAATGGCGACGCCGTAGGCGGCGTCGGCCAGGTGGACGACGGCCAGGAGCAGGCATTGTTCGAAC
>CAZFAT010000392.1:0-2799 GCA_964517075.1 uncultured Solibacteraceae bacterium | reverse complement strand
CGCCCCGATGCCCGCGCCGATCCGGCCGGAGAGCAGGAGCCCGGCGGTGAGCGGCCCCGTCTCGCGGACCAGCGCGATGGCGAGGCCGGCCGGGATCAGCGCCTCGGCGCCGAAGCGGGCGAGCGAGGCGCGCGTGTGCATCGAGAGCACGATGCCCACGGCGAAGCCGCTGGCCGCGATGAGCGGCACGGACCGGCATCCGAGCTGGTACACGTGGCGCAGCGTCTCGCGCACCTCGAACGGCCGCCGGAAGGCTTCGACGATGGCCCGGCCCGCGAAGAGGCTGAGCGCACCGGCGACCGCGAGCAGACGGACGATGGGCGACGGCATCAGAAGACCTTGTAGAGGACGCCGACGCTCAGAAGGACGGTATCGGCGCGCACGATCTGCGTGTCGAGTTGCCCGTCGGTCAGCATCGTCAGGCGCGGGCGCGCGACGAGGTAGCCGAGGAACGACGTCAGCGCCACGCGCGAGCTGGCTTCGTACGACGCCGAGAGGCCCGCGCGCCAGGCGGGGCTGTTCTCCGCCCGCAGGGCATAGGCGGAGGTGGAGGCCGGCACGGCGTCGCAGAGGCTGTTGAAGGCGATGCCCCCGACGGTTGAGAGGGTCGCCGCGGTGCGGGCCCTGCGGATCGTGTAGCCGATGCCGCCCATCACGGGCCGCACGTTGAGGCACCCGAGCGAGCCGCGGCCGACTGGCGCGACCAGATCGGTTCGCGTCCAGCTGAACCCGATGGCCGGACCGAGCCCTCGCCCGATGCCGACGCGCACGGTCGGGCCGATTCGTACCGCCGGCATCACGCGAGAATGGGACGGGTCGCTCCGCGTGAACGACACGCCGACGCCGAGCAAGGAACGGGCGGTCGGATCGTCCGCGCGCGCGGCCGGGGCCTGCGGTACGCCCACGCCCGTGGTCGGGGGCGTCACCAGGCCGATTCGCAGGTCCGCTTGAACATCGGTGATGCCGTCCACGGAGCGCACGAGCTGAATCGCGCGTTGGACGTCGGCTTCCGACGGCACGCCGCCCGACAGATACGCGCGGCCCTGGACGACGCGCACCTCGATCGGGAGGACGCCCAGAACGGGGTCGTTGACGAGCGCGGTCTTGACGCGCATGACCGATCGCGCGTCCTCGACGGCCGCCAGGTTCAGCGCGGGCGCGCACCCAGCCAGGGCGACGAGCGCGAGCAACAGGACGACCGGAACTGCGCGCACCGGCCGATCATACCGGTCTTTTGCGGGCTCACGCAGCCTTCTGCCAGGGTCGCGCCGATCGACGATCAACGTCAGCCGGGCGCGCGCTCAGCACTTGGGCCGGCACGTTGCGTCCGACGGTCGCGTAGTGGCCGACCGCGGTGCGCGGTGCGGACGAGCGGGCGTACACGGTGAGTTCCATCCGGATCACGCGACGGCGGGGTAGCGGCCGGAGTACAGTGCCGGAGACAGAGAGGGTGCCGTGGACAAGAGGATTCTGATCATCGTCGGGGACGGCGGGGAAAGCTTCGAGACGTGGTATGCCGTGCAACGGTTCCAGGAAGCCGGGTACGCGACACACGTGGCGGCGCCGGCCAGAAAGCGCCTCCACCTGGTAATGCACGACTTCGAGCCGGGGTGGGACACCTATATGGAGCGGCCCGGCTATGCGATGGAGTCCGACCTGACCTTCGACGAGGTCGTCGCGGCCGAGTACGAGGCCGTTCTGTGCATCGGCGGACGCGCGCCGGAGTACCTCAGGAACGACGCGCGCGTCCTCGACCTGCTGCGTAACTTCGACCGGCTCGGCAAGTGGATGTTCGTGATCTGCCATGGAGTGCAGCTGGTGGCCGCGGCGGGCATCATCGCCGGCAAGCGGGTCACCACCTACCGGCACTGCCGGCTCGACGTGGAGACGGTCGGGGCGCACTTCGTGGTAGAGGACGTGGTGCGTGACGGGCGGCTGGTGTCGGCACCCACCTGGCGGGAACAGCCGGCGTTTTATCGCGAAATCTTTGCCTGCCTGACCGAGCACGTCCCGGCCTGACCCGCGCCGCCATGGATGCTCGCTTCGCCGCGTCGAGCGGCAGCCAGGTGTACGTCGAGGACGCCGGCGCGGGGATCCCCGTGCTGGCTCTTCACGGCCTCGGGGGCGGCGCGTACTTCTTCAGCGGCCTCTCGGCGAGGCTCTCGCGTCACTGTCGCGTCGTGTCCGTGGATCTTCCTGGCACGGGCCGAAGCACGCCCACCCTCGAGGCGATGTCGCCGGACCGCTGGATGGCCGACTTGGGCGAACTGGTGCGAGAGACCATCAGGGCGCCGGTGGTCATACTCGGACACTCACTGGGCACGATGCTGGCACTGAAGGCCTGGGAGGTCTGGCCCGCATGGATCCGCGCGATGGTGTTCGTCGGCGGGCTGCCTAGAGTCCGGCCGGAGATCCACGATCGGTTGTCGCAGCGGGCGCAGGTCGTGAAAGCCCAGGGACTGGTGGGACTCGGCCCACAGGTGGCCGCCGGAAACCTCTCGCCCGAGACGATGGACCGGCAGCCGGAACTGGCGGCGCTGTTCGCGCGCGTGTTCGAAACCCAGCGCCCGGACGTCTACCTGCGCGGCATCGAGATTCTGTGCGAGCTGTCGATGGAGTCGGTGCCCGCGACCGTCGACGTGCCCGTGCTCGCGGTCGCCGGCCGCGACGATTTCTACGCGCCGCCAGACCTGGTGCGTGCCTTCATGCGCCAGGTGCCCGCCGGCAGGACGGAGGTGCTGCCAGCCTGCGGACACCTGCCGTTCCTCGAAGCGCCCGAGGCGTTCGCCACGATCGTCA
>CAZFAT010000391.1:0-18809 GCA_964517075.1 uncultured Solibacteraceae bacterium | reverse complement strand
TGGCTCGCCCGCGATTTTGTGAGCTCGGGGTGGGATGTGAAGCGCCTGTGCAAGCAGATCGTGCTCAGCGCGACGTACCGCCAAGACTCGGCGTGTTCGGCGGAACTTCGAGCGAACGACCCCGACAACCTGCTGCTCGCGCGCGGCCCCTCGCACCGGCTCTCGGCGGAGATGATCCGCGATACGGCGCTCGTGGCGAGCGGCCTGCTGAACGGCGAGATCGGCGGGCCGAGCGCGTTGCCCTATCAGCCGGGCGGGCTCTGGGAGGAGATGGCCTTCGGCGAGGGTTTCACCGCCCAGGCCTACGAGCAGAGCCACGGCAAGGACCTCTACCGGCGCGGGCTCTACACGTTCTGGAAGCGCACCGTGCCGCCGGCGTCGATGGCGACGTTCGACGCGCCGGACCGGGAGAAGTGCACGGCGCGCCGCGCGCAGACGAACACGCCGCTCCAGGCGCTCGTGCTGCTCAACGATCCGACGTACGTCGAAGCCGCCCGCGCGCTGGCCGAACGCACGGCGCTGGAGGCCGGCGGGAGCGAGACCGCGCGTATCGCGCACGCCTTCCGGCTCGCCACGGCGCGCCGGCCCACGGCACGCGAGACCGCGGTGCTGCGCGCCCTGCTGCAGCGGCAGCTGACAACCTTCCGCCGGAACCGGCCCGCCGCCGAGGACTTGCTCCGCGTCGGCGAATCTCCGCGCCGGACGCGCCTCGATGCCGCCGAGCTGGCGGCCTGGACGATGGTGACGAGCACCATCCTGAACCTCGATGAAACCATCACCCGGCACTGACGGCGGCGACGTGCGGCCACTCGAGCTGTTCTTCACGCGGCGGCAGCTCTTCGGTCTGGCCGCGCGGGGCATCGGCATCGGCGCGCTGGGTTCGCTGCTCGGATCCGATCTCCTGTCTGCGGCGCCACCGCAGGGGTCACGCGATCCGAAGACGGGCGGCCTCCCCGGCCTGCCGCATTTCGCCCCTCGCGCGAAACGGATCATCTTCCTCCATCAGTCCGGCGGTCCGTCACAGCTCGAGACGTTAGACTACAAGCCGGGCCTCGCGAAGCTGCAGGGCACGCAGATTCCAGACTCCGTGCGCCAGGGCCAGCGCATCGCCCAGACGATGAACCAGGCGACGCTGGCCGTGGCGAGCTCGTTGTACGGGTTCAAGCAGTACGGCCAGTCCGGCACATGGGTCAGCGACCTCTTGCCGCATACGGCGAAGATCGTCGACGACATCACCGTCATCAAGTCGCTGCACACCGACGCGATCAATCACGACCCGGCGATCACGTTCATTCAGACTGGGTTCCAGCAGCCCGGACGGCCCAGCATGGGCGCGTGGCTCAGCTACGGACTGGGCACGGAGAACGAGTCGCTGCCCACGTTCGTCGTACTGCTGTCGCAGGCCCACGCCATCAACGCCGACCAGCCGCTGTTCTCACGGCTGTGGGCGAGCGGGTTCCTGCCGTCGAGCTACCAGGGCGTGCGGTTCCGCGCGGGACGCACGCCGGTGTTGTATCTGGACAACCCGCCGGGCGTGAGCGCGACGGCACGCCGGGAGATGCTCGACGCCGTATCTGCGCTGAACGAGATACGGCACGAGGCGTTCGGGGATCCGGAGATCGAAACGCGCATCGCGCAGTACGAAATGGCGTACCGCATGCAGACGTCCGTGCCCGATCTGATGGATCTGTCGAAGGAGCCGGACGCTGTCTTCGACATGTACGGCCCCGAGTCGCGCAAGCCCGGTACCTACGCGTCCAATTGTCTCCTGGCGCGCCGGCTCGCCGAGCGCAACGTCCGGTTCATCCAGCTCTACCATCGTGGCTGGGACCAGCACAACGACCTGCCGCGCGATCTCAAGCTGCAGTGCGAGGGCACCGATCAACCCACGGCCGCGCTCATCACCGACCTCAAGCAGCGCGGCCTCCTCGATGACACGCTCGTCGTGTGGGGCGGCGAGTTCGGCCGGACCGTGTTCAGCCAGGGGCGGCTGACGGCCTCAAACTACGGCCGCGACCATCATCCGCGGAACTTCTGCATGTGGGTGGCCGGCGGTGGCACGAAGGCGGGCACCGTGCTCGGGGAGACCGACGACTTCAGCTACAACATCACGGCCGATCCCGTCTCGGTCTACGACCTGCAGGCGACGATCCTGCACCTGCTCGGCATCGATCACACGAAGCTCACCTATCGATTTCAGGGACGGGACTTCCGACTCACGGATGTGCACGGGCAGGTTGTGACGAAGATCCTCTCGTAGCCGCGGGGCTTCAGCCCCGCGGACGTCTCTCGCCTGAAGGCTCCTGAGTCCCGTACTGATGATTTGTTGATCGGGTCATTGACGATTGAATGAGGATTGACGAATGGCTGATTGATGATTCGCGAATGGAGGGGCCGACCGTCAATTCACTTGCTCGCCATGGTCCCGTCCCATATTTCTGGCCATTTCGTGAGAAGTGAACCAAGGCCTCCGACAAACTCCCGCACTCGTCTGAATCCAGCCTCCACCCCTTCAGCGTCCTGAAACTCAATCGGTAAGAAGAAGTCCGGCCGGCCGAGGCTGCGGACGAGCGTGCGGCGGTATTCCTCGAGACTCGACCGCCAGTACGGTGGGTACTCGGTCGTGCGGTTGACCATCGCTTCGATGCGCGCCAGTTGCTGCGCGCGCGAGTCCAGCAGGACCCGCGTGACGTGGGTCACGAACCCCGGCGCGTCCAGCGCGGCGACGTCGCCGATGGCGTCAGCCAGTCTCGGGAGCCGCGCGGCGGGGTCGCTCTCGAGCGCGCCTTGCATCGCCGCCCGCGTCAGCAGAATCAGCAGCTCCGACACCCGCGTCTCCGACGCCGACCGCATCGATCGGTCCTCGTATGCCGCGGGCCGGCTGGAATCGTGCACCACGCCCACCGGAACGTGGGCGAAAAGTACCAGCGGGTCGAGGGCGTTCAGCATCGCGCCGAAGACACCGTCCTCGTTGCGACCGACCGGCATGAATGGCGGGACGCCGGCCTGGTTGGCGAGCCCCATGCAGCCCGCCATGCAACGCGGGTCGTGCGTGAGCGTGGCGCGTGACGCGATGCGGAGCACCTCGCGGGTGCGGAGCGCCCGCTCGAAGACATCGCGGCTCGCGGCCAGCCTCGCCTGCGTCGGACCCGACGCGAACAGACGACTGTAGGGACAGTACGTCCCCGAGTCTCCGGCGATCCCCGTGAAGGTGAGCCGCACTGCGGGTCGGCGGCCCTCGGCGAGAGCGGCGATGAGATGCCCGCAGGTTTCGCCGAGATCGGGCGGATCCTCCGACGTGAGCAGCTCCGGCATCGGGTGACCGAGGAGCGCCTCGTGTGCGGCCAGCAGGTCGCCGGACCACCAGGCGGCCGCATGCCGCACGTCGTCACGGCTCGAAAGGAACTCGCTGTCCTGCGGATCGGTGTGCCCCCACACCGCGACGCCTCGCGCCGCCGCCTCCCTCGTCCACGGCTCGCACACCATGTCATCGTCGGCCATCAACACGTGTTCCCCGGCGGTCAGGAGCAGGACGAGGTTGCGATTGGCGCCGATCGAGCCCGGCGTCAGGGCGAAGTCGAGCATCGTCTCCGACGCACCCGCGGCGGCGAGGCGCTCGCGGAATGCTCGAGCCTCGTCGGCGCCGGCGTAGTCGATCGTCCTGCCACCGACTCGCGCGAGATCCGCGGCAATGTGCCGGTTCTCGATCTGATGGTCGCTCTCGCGGGACCCGTCGACGATGAGCAGGCGGGCGGGGCGGCCGTGGGCGTCGAGATGGCGCGCGAAGGACGCGAGGCCGCGCCGGAGCACCTTCGGCCGATCGGCCGTGATGATGGCGACGGTCGTGATGGAAGTGGCGTCGGTTGAAACGCCCGAACGGACGGACGGCAGCAGATCCGCACAGCTTCGCAGCAAGCCGCTCATGGCGAGCGACTGCAGCGTGGCCGCCACGGCGTGGGCGTCGCCGGCCAATCCGGTGCGGGCGATCGCCGCCGCGTGTCCCTCGATCGTCTTGCAGCCCTGGCAGAGACTCAGCAGGCGTGCGACTCCCGCATCCACTTCGAGCACTTGACCATGCTCGGGCGAGTGCAGCAGCGCGCGGGTGCGGCCGGCCTGATGGATGGAGAGACGGGCGGAGCGGTAGAGATCAGACAGGGCCACGAACGCTGCCACAGCATACACGGGGCCGGGGGCGGCTTCAGGCGACGCTGTGCTATCGTCGGGCCACCTCGCAGACAAGGGCACGCGAGCCTCGGGCTTGCGGACTTCATGACGACCTCGCCTCTCGGTCCACCCGTCCGAATCCTGTGCGGAGTCGTGTGCCTGGCCGTGCTCCTGACCCACAGCGCGCCGTCAGCTCAGACTCCCCAGGGACCTCCCGTCTTTCGCGCCGAAGCCAACCTCGTCGAAGTCATCGTCCGCGTCACCGATGAGCAGGGACGGTTCGTGACGAACCTGACGGCGAAGGACTTCGAGATTCGCGACCGTCGACGGCCGCAGACGATCGTCGCGTTCGATTACCGCAGCGCCCCACGCACGCCAGTCGCGCCGCCGACCGTCGGACCGCCGCTGGTCGCGCCCGACATGTCGACGGTGGCGAGCAACGCCGGCGCCGGAGACGCGCGTCTGTTCGTCATTCTCCTCGACGACCTCGGCACCTCCACGAGCTACACGATTCCCGTCCGCATGGCCGCGCGCGACTTCTCGAGATGATGACCGTCGGCGACCGTGAACTGGCGCAGACGATTCCACGGTGGGGCGAGTCTTCGTGCGGCGGGTCCGCGACCAGCCTGCGGGAGTTCGCCGAACACACCGGCGGCTTCGCCTCCGTGAACACGAACGACCACGGCCCCGCCTTCGAGCGCATCATCGAGGAAGCCAGCGAGTACTACGTGCTCGGCTTCCAGCCGACGGATCCGCCGCGCGGCACGGCTGAATTCCGCGACATCGAGGTCCGCGTTCCTACCCACCCGACATGGCGCGCCTCGGGACGGCCGGGCTACGCCATCCCGCCGCCGAAACCGCCCGGACCGCGGCCGACCGACGTCCTGCCCGTGCTCGCCGACGCCATCGTGAAGAGCCTGCCGACGGCCGATCTGCCAATGCGCGTGCAGGCGATCCCGCGCCGCGGCGCGGCCGGCGCGGCCCAGGTCCACCTGCTCGTCGACGTGGAGGGCGCCAATCTGCAGTTCCAGGACGCCGGCGGCACGCACCGGGAGCAGCTCGACTTCGCGCTGCGCACCATCGACTTCCTCGCCCGCTCGGACCACAACATGAAGACGACGGTGACGCTGACGCTCCGGCCGGACGAGCCGGACCGCACGCGCCGCGCGGGCGTGCGCTGGTTGTCCACACTCGAGGTCCGGCCCGGCGCCTACAGCGTGCGCGTGACCGGACACGCCGCGACGACCGGCGCCACAGGCGGCGTGTTCCTCGATCTCGACGTCCCGAAATGGGAGGACGGCACACTCTGGATCGGCGGCCTGGCCGTCACGACGGCTGCGGCCGGGCAGGCGGTCACCGCGGTGAGCGCGCCGCTCGATCTCGGCCTGCCCGGGCCGCCCACCAGCGCGCGCCGGTTCGCGCGCGGCGAGCCGTTCACCGCCAGCGCCCAGATCGTCGTCCGCCGCGGGTTCCGGAGCGGCACGGTGGAGATGGTCGTCCGCCGTCAGTTCGCCCCGCCCGACGCGCCCCCACTCCTCGAGCGCGCCGACGTGCTGCCCGACCGCGCCACGGCCGAGGCGCCGCGCACCTGGACCATCGAGACGTCCGCGCTCGCACCGGGTGAGTACGTGCTCCAGCTGACGGTGCACGACGAGCGGGATCGCGTGGCTCGGACGGCGATGGTGTTCGAGATAGGACAGTGACGGTTCCAGGGTCGTGGCTCGAATGTTCGACAACGTGTGTTGACCGAGCACGCGGCATCGGCCTCGGGGCCGGCGCCGTCGAGCTGCTGGACTCTGCCGCCACCCAGCGGTCATACTCCCGGTATGACCGTGAGCGATAAGATCGCTGTCAGCCTGCCGCGCGGGATTGCGAGCCGGGCCCGTCGGGCCGTGCGCCAGGGCCGGGCGCCGAGCCTGAGCGCCTACGTCGCGTCGGCGCTGGAGGAAAAAACCAAACTGGACGATCTCGCCACCCTGCTCGACGAGATGCTCGCCGCCTCGGGTGGGCCAATGACGGCGTCGGAGCGCCGGGCCGCAGACCGGCGGCTGGGCGTTCGCCCGAAGGCTCGCACGAAGCGTTGAGCACTCATGCCGGGCCTGACACTCGACGCGGGCGCGCTCATCGCGTTTGAACGCAACGATCGATCCGTGGTGGTCCTGATCGCCCGTGCCCTCCAACACCGCTACTCGGTGGCCGTTCCCGCGGGCGTCGTCGGCCTGGTCTGGCGCGACGGCCGCCGGCAGGCGCGACTCGCGCGGCTGCTGGGTGCAGCCGAGGTTCACGTGGAACCGCTCGACGACCAGCGCGCGCGGGAAGCCGGTCAGCTGTGCGGCGTGCGTGGGACGACCGATGTCATCGACGCCTCGGTGGTGCTTTGCGCAGAGGCGCGCGGCCATGCGATTGCGACCTCGGATCCCGCTGATATCCGGCGGCTCGCGCCAGGGCTCTCCGTGATCTCCGTGTAGCACCAGGCAGCGCATGAGTACCCTGACGGACGTTTTTCGCGAACTCTCGGATCTGAAGGGGGCCGGCCTGGTTCGCGACTATGCCATCGGCGGTGCAACGGCGGCGCTGTTCTATGCGGAGCCAGCCCGCACGTACGATGTGGATGTGTTCGTGATCCTGGAGCCCGGGGATACCTCTTCGCTCGTTTCCCTCGAGCCGTTCTATGAATGGGCCAGCCGGCAGGGGTTCGCGGTGGACGCCGAGCACATCCTCGTGCATGGCGTGCCCGTACAGTTCCTCCCCGTTCACAACGCGCTGGCTGAAGCGGCGGTCATGACGGCTCGCACGCTGGACTACGAGGGTGTGCCCATCCGAGTGGTGGGCCCGGAACATCTCGCCGCCCTCGCGCTTCAGGCGGGTGGGCCCAAACGGCGCGAGCGCGCGTGGCAGTTGATCGAAGCCGGCGCCGTCAATCGTGCCGCTCTCCGTGGCCTGCTCGCGGCACACGGGATCATCGCGGAGATCCCCGATGAAGCCTGAACGTCCGGCCGCGCCCGCCGCCCTCCTGACGGGCAAGGCGGCCTGGCACCGGCAGCAGGCGGCTCTGCCACTGCGGCAGAAGTTCCGCATCCTCCTGGAACTGCAACGGCAGGACCTGCCCCTCCTCGCGGCGCGGCGGCCATTGCGGAGCTGGGAACGGCCCTGGCCGGTTGAGCCGTAGCTGAGGGCGGCCCGCACTCGTGTCGAATCCCTTCCTGAACGACGTCGATCCCCGCCATCGCTATGACGCGGTCGTCATTGGCGCGGGACTGACGGGGGCGTGGGCGGCGAAGGAGCTTGCCGAGGCCGGATTCGACGTGCTCGTGCTCGACGCGGGGCCTCGGCTCGCGCCCGACGAAGTGTCCGAGGTCGAGCCGCGCACCTCGGCCCACCGGCGCGAGGCCGCCAGGCGCCAGCCTGTACAGTCACAGACCGCTGCCTACTGGGCGCACCCGCCGCACCTTTTCGTCGACGACTTCGATCACCCCTACGCCGTCGTCGCCAACAGCCCGTTCGCGTGGATTCGCGGGCGGCAGATCGGTGGGCGCAGCTTCGCGTGGGGCGGCGTCACCCTGCGATTGTCGGACTACGAGTTCACCGACCCTGACCGCGACGGCATCGGGCCCCAATGGCCGATCCGGCACGCCGATCTCGCGCCGCACTACGAGAAGATCGAGCGCACGCTGGCCGTGTCGGGCTCGGCCGACGGTCTGCCGCAACTGCCGGACGGCGTGTTCGTTCCTCCGACGCCGTTCACGGCCGTCGAACGCGCGTTCAAAGACACAGTCGAGACACGATGGCCGGACCGGCGAGTCATCCACTGCCGGGGAATCTCGCCCGATGGAGGCCAGGCTCCGGGCGCGGATGCACGATGGGCGGCCAGGAGCGCGCTCCATCGCGTGCTGCCAGCCGCGCTCGCCACGGGCAAAGTGGCCATCCGTCCCGACACGGTCGTCTCTCACCTGCTCGTCGATACGAACACCGCACTTGTCAAGGGCGCCGCCTGCCTCGATCGGCTAACGAAGGATCCCTTCGAAGTGCGCGCCCGCATCGTCGTCCTCTGCGCGTCGACGATCGAGTCGGTACGCCTGCTCCTGAACTCACGATCGCGCCAGCACCCGGCGGGCATCGGCAACTCATCGGGTCTGGTCGGACGCGGACTGGTCGACCACCTGGCGGTTCGTGTGTGGGGCAGCGTCGAGTCCGGTCCGCGGGGTCAGGCACGCGCGCCGCTGGGCGGGCCGCACGCAATCTCGATTCCACGCTTCCGCAACCTGGACGATCGCGATCGACGCCCGTTCGTGCGCGGCTACGGAATCTGGGGAGGCCTCGACCGGCAGGCCGCCGTCGATGCAGGCACGGACGAGTCGGCCTGGCTATTGACGGCGCTGCTCGAAGTCCTGCCCCGCGACGAGAACCGCATCGAGATCGACGAAGGCCTGATGGACGCATGGGGCATCAAGGCGGTGCGGATCCGGCTGTGCTACGGCGACAACGAGTGGAAGATGGCCGAGGACGCCGGCCAGACGCTTCTCGAAATGGCCGCCGCCGCGAAACTGCCCATCAGTCATCGATCGATGTCCGGCCCCGGGGCGTACGTGCATGAACTCGGCGGCGCGCGCATGGGCACTGACCCTCGCACCTCGGTGCTCAGCTCGTTCAATCAGTGCTGGGACGCGAAGAACTTGTTCGTCGTGGACGGGTCATCCTTCCCCACGGCCGGCTGGCAGAACCCGACGCTGACGATGACGGCGCTGACGGTGCGCGCGGCGGCATTCATCGTGGAAGCGGCGCGGAGGGGGAAGGTGTGACGCGCGTTTTTCAGTTCTCTGTTCCCGGTTATCGGTTTCCGGCGCTGCCCTGAGGCAGAACCGAAGACCGACAACCGAGAACCGACAACCTACAGCTTGTACGGCGCCCGGTACTCCCTCGTCAGATACTGATTCGCGTTCGCGTCGTTCGTGACACGCATGGTCGCGGTGTCGTAGTAGATTTTCTTCCCCGCCCGCAGCGAGACCAGGCCGAGCAGCATGATCTCGTGCAGGTTCCCCGCGTAGGAGAACGGGCTCGAGAGGGCGTCCTGCCCCTTGATCGCGCGGATCCAGTTCATCTCGTGGTCCTGGTGCGCCACACGCGGGAGCGCGACCTTCGGCGGACCGAAGGCGTTGTGCACGCTGGCGGGCAGCAGGCGCGGCGGGCCGCCCTCCTGGTGCAGGAGCTTGCCCTTCGTCCCGATGTAGAGAATGCCGCCCGACTCGCTGAGCTCACCATTCGGACCCAGCTCCTCTGGCACGGGCGGCTTGAAGCCGCCGTCGTACCACGTCATCCGCAGGGCCGGCCGGCTGCCCTTCGCGGCGAAGTCGTAGTGCGTCATCGTCGCAAGAGGGAAGCTGAAGCCGTTGAACGGCGTCGACATGGTCTCGATCACCGTCGGCGGATCGAGATTGAGCGCCCACACGGGGAAGTCGATCAAGTGGGCGCCCATGTCGCCAAGCGCCCCCTGGCCGTAGTCCACGAACCCGCGCCAGTTGAACGGATGGTAGATCGGGTGGTACGGGTTCTCCTGCGCGACGCCGAGGAAGAGATCCCAGTTGAGCGTCGCGGGCGGCTTGAAATCGCCCGCGAGGGCGCCCATGCCCATCTGCATGACCTCGGTGAAACGCCCGGGATGGCCGGTCTTGGCGGCGTTGCCCGTGTAGGGCACCGGCCGGCCGATCCCCTGCGGCCAGATTGGCCGGTTCGTCCACACGTGGACGTGCGTGACGTTGCCGATGACACCCGAGAGGATGTACTCCACGCCGCGGCGCTGCGTGTCGCTGGAGTGACGCTGGTTGCCGCACTGCGCCTGCACCTTCATCTCGGCGGCGCGTTTGGTCAGGTGCCGCGTCTCGTGGACCGACCAGGCCATCGGCTTCTGCACGTAGACGTGCTTGCCGAGGTCCATCGCCGCCGAGGCGATGATCGCGTGCATGTGATCGGGCGTTGCCACGATGACCGCGTCGATGTCCTTCTGCTTCTCGAGCATCACGCGATAGTCCGCGTACTTCTGGACGCGCGCGGCCTGCGACGCGAACTTCGCGCGGTTCGCGTTCGAGTCTTCGCGAGGGACCTTGGCGTTGGCGTCCTCCTGCTCCTTCGAGGTGTCCCAGGTCTGCCACTGCAGCGCGGGCGTGGCCGCGACCGCGCCACCCTGGCGTCCGCCGCCGGCCTGACCGCCGCCACCCTGACGCCCTGCACCGCCCTGCGGGGCGCCCGCTGCCGCGGCGCCCGCCTGCCCGCCACCGGCCGCCGCCGCGCCGCGACCACCGCCACGTCCACCCCCGCGCCCGCCACCGCCGCCGCGCCCGCCACCGCCGCCGGCCGCCTGAGTCCACGAGTTCAGCCGGTTGTCGAGCAGCGCCGAGTCCACGTCGCAGAGCGCGACGATGTTCTGGCTCATGACGTTGAGCGTGTTGCTGCCGCCCTGACCGTTGATGCCGACGGCGGCGACGTTGACGAGGTCGCTCGGCGCCTGCAGGCCCCGGCCCAGCACGTGGCGAGGCACGATCATGAATGCCGTGCCCGCGCCCGCTGCGGCTGCCGTCGTGATGAACTGGCGCCTCGATACGCTGCCCGGGTCCGGAGTCGTCTCGTCGCGCTGGTCGTCACTCATGACAGTTCCCTCTCACCGGTTATCGCAATCCGGAAAGACGTCGGGCGTAGGGGTCCCCCGTAGCACCGCGGGACACCTACGCCCGACGTCTTTTCCGCTTTCGGTCTACTCCTGACGGCGCAGGAATGCCGGCACGTCGAGCGGTGACGCGTCGTCGGCCGTCTCGCCAGTCGCCGTGGCGGCTGACGGAGCCACGCGCGCCCCGGCCGTCGGCAGATCCAGGAGCGGCCGCCGGGTGATGACCCGACCGCCGTTCACGACCATGCGCTCCTCGACCTGTACGCGCGGCGGCGCATAGGCGCTCAGGTCCACGGGCGTCCGAGGAGGCGCCGCCGTGAACGCGCGCGCCCGATCGAAGCCGGTCGCAATGACCGTGATCTTGATTTTCCCTTCCATGGTCGGATCGACCACCGCGCCGAAGATGATGTTCGCGTCTTCGTGCGCCGCGTTGTAGACGATGTCCGAAGCCTCGCTGACCTCGGACAGCCGCATGTCGGGCCCGCCGGTGACGTTGATGATCACGCCACGGGCGCCCTCGACGCTCGCATCCTCGAGCAGCGGGCTCGAGACGGCCGCGGTCGCCGCCATGCGCGCGCGGTTCTCGCCGGTCGCGACGCCGGTCCCCATGATGGCCAGCCCCATGCGCGACATGATCGTCTTGATGTCGGCGAAGTCCAGGTTGATCAGACCGGGGACGAGAATCAAATCCGAAATGCCCTGAATTGCCTGCCGCAGCACGTCGTCAGCCGTTTCGAACGCGGCGCCCATGCTCGCCGACCGATCGACGGTCGCGAGCAGCCGTTCGTTGGGGATGGTGATCATCGTGTCGACGGCGTCGGCCAGGTCGTTCATGCCGGCCTCTGCCTGCAGGGCGCGCTTGCGACCCTCGAACCGGAACGGCTTGGTGACGACCGCCACCGTGAGCGCCCCTAACTGGTTGGCCAGGCTGGCAATGACAGGCGCGGCGCCCGTGCCCGTCCCGCCCCCGAGCCCCGTCGTCACGAACACCAAATCGGCGCCGGTCAGGGCGTCCAGAATCTTGTCGGTGTCTTCGAGCGCCGCCGCGCGGCCGACTTCCGGATCCGCCCCCGCCCCCAGCCCTTTCGTCCGCTGCGCGCCGATCTGCAGCTTCACCGGCGCGGCGTTCGACGCCAGCGCCTGCTGATCCGTATTGGCGACAATGAACTCGACGTCGCCGAGGCTCGCGCCGACCATGCGGTGCACGGCGTTCCCGCCGCCGCCGCCGACGCCGATGACTTTGATGCAGGCGCCGGCGCGGAACGTCGGCTCGTCCAGGGTGATGCGAAGTTTTCCGGAAGGGTTGGCAAATTGACGAACATCCATGGGGGGATCCTTTCTCAGAGCGGAACGCGAGGGGCGATGGTCGGGGGGAGGCCCATCAGAAGAATTCCTTGAAGAGCGTGCGCAGCCGGCCCGTGAGGCGGCCGAACGTGCCGGCGCCCACGCGCACAGGGTCGAACGTGAGGTTGCGATGCGTGTAGACCACGAGGCCGACCGACGTGGCGAACGCCGGACTGCCGACGTGGTCGGCCAGCCCGCCGACGCCTTCCGGCGCGGCGCGGCGCACCGGCAGGTCGAAGATCTGCTCGGCAATCTCCGCCAGACCGTCGAGCATCGCGGCGCCGCCGGTGAGGACGATGCCGGAGTTGAGTGACTTCTCGTAGCCCGCACGCCGGATTTCGTCCCAGAGGAGATGGCAGATCTCCTCGGCGCGCGGCTGCAGAATCTCGGACAGCACGCGGCGGGGCATGACCCGCGCCCGCCGCCCGGCAATGCTGGCGACCTCCATGTTCTCGGCTTCGGGCACGAGCGACGTGAGCGCGCAGCCGGACCGCCGCTTGAGCTTCTCGGCGTCCGGAATCGGCATGCGCAGGCCGACGGCAATGTCGTTGGTGAAGTGGTCGCCGCCGATCGGCAGCACGCCGGTGTGCCACAGGCTGCCCTTCTCGAAGATAGCGAAGTCCGTCGTGCCACCACCGACGTCGACCAGACAGATCCCGAGTTCCTTCTCGTCCGGCGTCAGCACGGCCTCGCTCGCCGCGAGCTGCTCGAGCACGGTCTCGACGACTTCGACACCCGCGCGGTTCACGCACGCCACCATGTTCTGCATCGACGACGAGCTGCCGGTGACGACGTGCACGTTGACCTCGAGCCGGCTGCCGGTCATGCCGACCGGGACGGCGATGCCGTCCAGGTCGTCCACGACGAAGTCCTGGGGGAGCACGTGCAGGATCTCGCGGCCGCCGGGGAGCGACACGGCCCGCGCCGCGTCGATGGCGCGCTTGACGTCCTCGCGGGCAATTTCCCGGTTGC
Source organism: uncultured Solibacteraceae bacterium (assembly GCA_964517075.1). Taxonomy (GTDB): domain Bacteria; phylum Acidobacteriota; class Vicinamibacteria; order Vicinamibacterales; family SCN-69-37; genus CAZFAT01. The sequence goes on along the minus strand of CAZFAT010000391.1, from coordinate 5,671 downwards.
GGCCCGCCACGGCGACCACGCCGCGGCTGTTGAACGCCTTCACGTGCGCACCCGACAGGGCCAGGTGCACGCTGTCGATCTCGACGCCGGCCGTCAGCTCGGCCTCGTCGAGCGCGCGCTTGATCGCCTCGGCGGCCGAATCGACGTTGTTCACCACGCCACGGCGGATGCCCTTCGACTCGGCGACGCCGATGCCGATGATGTCGAGGCCCCCTTCGTCCATGACCTCGCCGACAATCACCGACACCTTGGACGTCCCGACATCGAGCCCCACCAGGTATCGTTCCTTACGCGCCATTCTCCGGTCACCCTCTAGAACTTGCGAGATCTATCGCCCCTGCCCCTTCACAAACACCCGCTCCTCGAACCGCAGGTCCACCGCGTCGATGCGTTCGAAACGCTCGTGGAGCGTAGCCTCGAGATCGAGATACGTGCCGAGCCGCTCCACGAATCGCTCGCCGCCCAGGTGCAGCCAGATCGGATCCTCGTCCAGCATGACCACCGCGTCGCGGGCGTTCGAGACGTCGATCTGCGACACGCGGCGGCCGAGGTCGGGGCGGGCGGCCAGCGACTCGAGCAGGCGGGACGTCAGCTGCACGCGATCGGCCTGGACCTGCGTGCTGGGAGTGCCCCGTCCCTCGCTCAGCCCGTCGACAATCGGCAGATCGACATCGCGGTGCTCGACGCCGTACTCGTCGATGATCACGCCGGTCACGTCCACGAGGAAGAGCTGGTGGCCGAGCCGGGCGATGGCCATGGGCGTGCGCTCGACGATTTCCACGTCAATCGTGCCCGGCAGGACGCGCGAGAGCGTCGCGCGGGCGATCCAGTGGGAGTCGAGCAGCCGCTGCTGATAGCGGTCGAGCGCCACGCCCAGGATGTTCTCCTTGCGCAGCCCCGCCAGCAGCATCTCGACGTCGTCACTCGACAGCCGGACGTTGCCGCGCACGACAATGTGCTGGACGCGAAGCCACTCGGACGCGACGAGCACACGACCCAGCCAGAAGGTGAGACCGAGCACGACGACCGCCGGACCGGCCCAGCGCGCGATTCGCCACGTGACGCGCATCAGGCGCCGCCGCTCCGGCCGCACGTCCGGTCGGCGGAACCGCCGGTCGTTCGGCGCGTGGATGCCGGAGCCGGCCAGGCCGCGACGAGGCGTCACCGCGCGGCTCATCGGGTGCCCTCCCGACCGAGCAGGTCGAGCAGCCGATCGCCGACCTGGCTGACCGATCCCGCGCCGAGCGTGACGACGAGATCGCCCGGCCGCGCAAGACGCGCGACGCTGGCCGGAACGTCCTCGATGCGCGGCACGACGTGCAGCTCGGCCACCGCCGGCCGCACGGCATCGGCCAGCGCGTCGAGCGTGACGCCCGGCAGGGGTACCTCTCCGGCGGGATAGATGTCGGTGAGCACGACCACATCGGCGGCCGCGAGAGCAGGACCGAAGGCACTGAGCAGGTCGCGCGTCCGCGTGTAGCGATGCGGCTGAAAGACCGCCACCAGCCGCAGCGGCCGGCCGTCGCGCGCGGCGGCCAGCACGGCGGCCAGCTCCGTCGGGTGATGCCCGTAGTCGTCGACGACGCGGACGCCGCCGGCCACGCCACGCGTCTGATAGCGGCGCTCCACGCCGCCGAAGTCCGCGAGCGCGGCCAGCGCATGATCGAGCGGCACGCCCAGTTCCAGGCCGACGGCGACCGCGCCCAGCGCGTTCTGAAGATTGTGGCGGCCGGGAATGGGAAGCCTCAGCGTTCCCAGGCCGCCCGTGCGGCCGCTGCCCGCGGGCCGGCAGGTGACCTGGCATCGCCCGGACTCGCCGTCAGTCTCGACGTCGCTGCCGCGCACGTCGGCCTCCGCGTCGAAGCCATACGTGATGGTGGGTCGGGTGAACCTCGGGCGCAGCGACTTCACGGCCGGGTCGTCCAGGCAGGCGACGATGGCGCCGTAGAACGGGACGCGGTTGGCGAAGTCCTCGAACGCCTCCATCAGCCGATCGAACGACCCGTAGGCCTCCATATGCTCACGATCGATGTTGGTGATGACGGCAATCGCGGGTGACAGACGGAGGAAGGACCGATCGCTCTCGTCGGCCTCGACGACCATGTAGGGGCCGTCGCCGAGACGGGCGTTGCTGCCGAAGGCGCTGAGCCGGCCGCCGATGACGGCCGTCGGATCCAGGCCGGCGCGCTCGAGCATGAAGGCCACCATCGAGGTCGTCGTGGTCTTGCCGTGCGCGCCGGCGACGGCAACGCCCACGCGCAGCCGCATCAGCTCGGCCAGCATCTCCGCGCGCGGAATCACGGGAATGCGCCGGGCCCGCGCCTCGACCACTTCCGGGTTGTCGGACGCGACCGCCGACGACACGACGACGACGTCAGCGCCCTCCACGTGGCGGGCGTCGTGACCAATCCCGATCTCGACCCCGAGCGCGGCAAGGCGCGCCGTCAGGTCGGAGGCCCGCACGTCGGACCCGCTGACGCGATAGTCAAGATTCACGAGCAACTCGGCAATCCCGCTCATTCCACTGCCGCCCACTCCCACGAAGTGCACGCGCCGGGTCCGTCCGAGCCACAGCGCCCGGGTCAACGCCGCGCATCCGTCCCCGCCGTCGGCACCGCGCCCAGGCCGGCCAGCGTCAGCACACAATCGACAATGGCGCCGGCCGCGTCCGGCCGGGCGAACGCGCGCATGGCGTCGCCCATGCGCGCGAGTCGCGGGCGATCGGCGGCGAGCGTGCGCACCGTATCCACCAGCCCGGTCCCGGTCAGCGCGGCCTGATCGATCACCATCGCCGCGCCGGCGCGCTCGAGCACCTCCGCGTTCCTGCGCTGGTGGTCGTCGGTCGCGGCCGGAAACGGCACCAGCAGGGCGGGCCGTCCCGCCGCGGCGAGTTCGGCCAGCGTGGTCGCGCCGGCCCGTCCGATGACGAGATCGGCCGCCATCACCTCCGGCACCACCGGATCGAGAAACGCCTCCGCCCGTGCGACAACGTCAGCACGCGCATAGGCCTCCCGGACAAAGGCCACGTCCCGCTCCCCCGTCTGATGGACCAGCGTGAAGCCCTTGATGGTCCGGGCCAGATCGGGCACTGCCGCGACGACTACCAGATTGATCGCGTGCGCTCCCTGCGATCCGCCCAGCACGAGCACACGAAAGGCGTCGGGCGACCGCGGATACGACGCCGCCTCGCCGGCGAAGAACTCGGGCCGCACGGGATTGCCCGCCACGAATCCGCGGCCGGAAAAGAACGGCAGCGTGTCCGGGTAGGCCACGGCCGCGGCGCGCACCCAGCGGCCGAGCAGCCGGTTGGTCAGTCCGGGCACGGCGTTCTGCTCGAGGACGAGCGTGGGCACGCCGCGAAGGGCGGCCGCCAGGACGACCGGCCCCGAGCTGTACCCGCCGACGCCAATGACCACCGCCGGCCGCCGACGCGAGACGATGCGCCAGCTGTCGAGGAGGCTGAGCGGCACGAGCGCCAGGCCGCGCAGCCGCGAGGCGTGCGACTTGCCCTTGAGGCCCGTGCTGCGGATCAGATCCAGCGGAAAGCCCTCGCGCGGCACCACCCTGGCCTCGAGGCCGCGCGCGGTGCCCGCAAACGACACGCGTGCGCCTGGCACGCGGCGCTGGATCTCCCGCGCCACGGCAATGCCCGGATAGAGATGGCCTCCCGTGCCGCCGCCGGCGATCACGACCGACAGGGGCGGGATCCGATCGGGTCCTGTCATCCACCCTCACGCCTCCTGACCCCGGAGGCCCCAGTCGGATCGCCGCGCCGGCGTGGCGCCGACCGGCGCCGTGGCCTGCTGCGAGATGTTCAGGAGAATGCCCATGGCGATCAGGCTCATCAGCAACGACGATCCGCCGCTGCTGACGAACGGCAGCGGAATGCCCTTGGTCGGCATGAGGCTGACGACCACGCTGATGTTCACGCACGCCTGGAACACGATCATCATCGTCAGGCCAAGGGCCAGCAGCGCGCCGAAGCGATCGGGCGCCACGAGCGAGGCGCGGAGCCCGCGCCAGGCGATGAGGCCGAAACAGAGCAGCGTGAATGTCGTGCCGAGCAGCCCGAGCTCCTCTCCAATCACCGCGAGGATGAAATCCGTGTGTGGCTCGGGAATGTAGTACAGCTTTTGAATGCCGTCCATCAGCCCCCGGCCGAACCAGCCGCCCGATCCCACGGCGATGAGCGAGTTGATGATCTGGTAGCCATCGCCCTGGGGATCCGACCAGGGATCGAAGAAGACCAGGAGGCGGCCCCGGCGCCAGGGCGTCGCCACCAGGAAGGCCGTCAGCACCGGCAGGAGCACCATGGCGGTGCCGAACAGGTACCGGTAGCTGAGACCCGCGACGAACGCGATCGTGACCACCACGCCCACGAGCACGGCCGCGGTGCCGAGATCGGGCTCCATCAGAATCAGACTCGACAGCGCGACGGTCACGAGGCCGATGGGTGCCAGGGCGTAGCCCAGGTCGTTCACCCGGTGCATTCGCCGGTCGAGCAGGGCCACGGTGAAGAGGATGGCCGCCAGCTTCGCGAACTCAGACGGCTGGAACGACAGCGGGCCCAGAGCGATCCACCGGCGCGCACCGTTCTTCGGTTCGAAGAAGAACACCGCGATCAGCAGCGCGACCGCGACGGCCAACAGCGGCCAGATGACGCCCGGCTGCCGGTACTGGCGGTAGTCCACCCGCATCACGACGAGCATGAGCGTGATGCCCAGCACCGCCCAGGCCAGCTGCTTGACGAGGAAAAAGGCTGCTGTCTGGTGCTCGGCCTGCGCCTGCACGGCCGAGGCGCTGTACACCATGACCACGCTCATGCCGACCAGCAGCAGCGTGGGGAGGAACAGCATCTTGTCGGACTTCAGGGTACGAGCCATCGGGTACTCAACTACTCCACGCCTCACAGCCGTCAACAGTCATCAGTCGAACCAGGCAAGGACATCGGCCTCACAGGCCAGGCTGGCCTGCGTTCCCAGCGGCCGACTCCTCACCGCAATGCTCGATCTGATGACTGTTCACGGCTGGAAGATCCGCCTCGCTCCAATGCCAGCCGCAGCACTTCCTCCTTGAACGCGCGTCCGCGCGCCGCGTAATCCGTGAACATGTCGAAACTCGAGCAGGCGGGCGCCAGCAGGACGACGCCGCCGGGCTTCGCCAGCGCGAAGGCCTGCCGCACGGCCGCGGCCATCGAGGCGGCGTGCTGCACCGGCACGACCGGCGCGAGCGCCTCTCGAATCTGGTCGCTGGCCTCTCCGATCGTCACGATCGCATCCGCCCGCGCCCCCACGACACTGCGGAGATCCGCGAACTCGCCGCCCTTGTAGCGGCCGCCCATGATCGCGATCACGCCCCCGTCGAACGTCTCGATCGCCCGCGTGGCGGCCGCGATGTTCGTCGCCTTCGAGTCGTTGATGAACCGCACGCCGTCCAGTTCGCCCACGCGCTCGAGCGTGTGCTCGAGGCCCGTGAAGCCCTCGACCGCCCGCCGCATGGCGTCCAACGGAATGCCGGCCACGCAGCCCACCGCGGCTGCGGCCAGCACGTCGGCCAGCAGGTGCCGCCCGGGCAGCCGCACGGAGGTGACCGGCAGCAGCGGGGTCGTGCGCCGGTCCGTCCGCCGCACGATGGCGCCCTCCTCCACCGTCACGCCGTCGGTCAGCGAGGC
>CAZFAT010000390.1:0-4508 GCA_964517075.1 uncultured Solibacteraceae bacterium | reverse complement strand
CGTCGATCAGGCAGCCGGGAGCACGCTGCCGCCGACCGTTGTCGGCAGCCCGCAGGGCACGGCGCAGGCGTTCCAGGACTCGTTGACGGGCCTGGGCATCATCCTGGTGATGGCGATTTTCGTCATCTACATCGTGCTGGGAATCCTCTACGAAAGCTTCATCCACCCCATCACGATCCTGTCCGGCCTGCCGGCTGCCGGCCTCGGCGCGCTGGCCACCTTGCTGCTCTTCGGCGTCGATCTCAATCTCTACGCCTTCGTCGGCGTGATCATGCTGGTCGGCCTGGTGAAGAAGAACGGGATCATGATGGTGGACTTCGCGATTGAAGCCCAGCGGCAGGATCAACTGGCGCCGGCCGACGCGATCTACGAAGCCTGCATGGTGCGGTTCCGACCGATCATGATGACGACCATGTGCGCGCTGGTCGGCACGCTGCCGATCGCCCTTGGCTGGGGCGCCGGGGCCGAGGCCCGTCAGCCGCTCGGCCTCGCCGTCGTCGGCGGGCTCCTCGTCTCGCAAGCGCTCACGCTGTACATCACGCCGGTGTTCTACGTGTACCTGGAGAACGCGGGCCGCAGACTGGCGCACCGGCGGCGGCCGCGGCCCGTCGACAAGCCGGTTGCCAGCGCGGCGTAGCGCAGCGTGGCCCAAGCGACGAGCGACGTTCGCGTCGCCACCGCCCAATCCAGCCGATTTCGCTATGATGCCCTCATGCTGACGGCCGCCCGCGGCGCCCTGACGATTCGGCTGCACCCGACCGACAACGTGGTGATCGCCCGTACCAGCCTGGCGGCGTCGACCGCCGTCCCGACCGAGCAGATCGTCGTCGACCGCGCCGTGCCGCAGGGGCACAAGGTGGCGACGCGAGCCATCGCGGCCGGGGAGCCCATCGTCCGCTACGGCCAGACGGTCGGCTTTGCCTCCCGGGCGATTGCCGCGGGCGAGCATGTGCACACGCACAACTGCGCGCTTCACGACTTCACGCGCGACTACGAGTTCTCGACGGCCGTGCTGCCGATCGAGCCGATCGCCCCTCCGGCCACCTTTCAGGGCATCCTGCGGGCCGACGGGCGGGTCGCGACGCGCAACTACGTGGCGATCCTCTCGTCGGTCAACTGCTCGGCGACGGTCTCGCGCTCCATTGCCGACGCGTTCCGGCGGCATCCGATCACCGGCGACGGGTTCCTCGCGGACTTCCCCAACGTCGATGGTGTCGTGGCGCTCACGCACCGGACGGGCTGCGGCCAGGCCAGCGAGGGCGATGGCATGGACGTGCTGCGCCGCACCATGGGCGGCTTCGCCCGGCACGCGAACTTCGGCGCGACGTTCATGATCGGTCTCGGCTGCGAGGCCAATCAGATCGGCCGCGTGCTGCAAACGCAGGGCCTGAAGATGGCGCCCACCCTGCAGGCGTTCACGATTCAGGAACTGGGGGGCGCGCGCAAGACGGTCGAGCGCGGCATCGCGCAGATCAAGGAACTGCTGCCGGATCTCAACCGGATTCTGCGTCAGCCGGTGCCGGCGTCACACCTGGTGCTCGCGCTGCAGTGCGGCGGGTCGGACGGCTACTCGGGCATCACCGCCAATCCGGCGCTGGGCGCCGCGTCCGATCTGCTCGTGCGCCACGGCGGCACCGTGGTGCTGTCCGAGACGCCAGAAACCTACGGCGCCGAGCAGTTGCTCACCCGCCGCGCCGTCAGCCGCGAGGTCGGCGAGAAGCTGCTGGCCCTCTTCGAGTGGTGGAAGGCCTACACCGCCAAGCACGGCGGCGACATGGACCACAACCCGACGCCCGGCAACAAGGCCGGCGGCATCACGACGATTGTCGAGAAGTCGCTCGGCGCGGTCGCCAAGGCCGGCACGGTGCCGCTCGTCGATGTCGTCCGTTATGCCGAGCCGATTCGGGCGAAAGGGTTCGTGTTCATGGACACCCCCGGGTACGACCCGGTGTCGGTCACCGGTCAGGTCGCGGGCGGCGCGAACATCATCTGCTTCACCACGGGCCGCGGCTCCGTGTTCGGCTGCGTGCCCGCGCCGTCGATCAAGCTCGCCACCAGTACACCACTATTCGAGCGGATGGGCGACGACATGGACCTCAACTGCGGCGGCATCGCCGACGGCGACGAGACGGTCGAAGCGTGCGGCCGCCGCATTTTCGATCGGATCCTCGAGGTCGCATCCGGCGATCGGACGAAGAGCGAGGCTCAGGGATTCGGCGAGTCCGAGTTCGCGCCCTGGCAAATTGGCGCGGTGATGTAGACCGTGCGGCGGAAGCGCATCCGCTGTGTTGTAATGCCCCCATGCGCACACTGATTGCGGTCGGGGGCGCGACGCTGGCTGTGGCCTCGGCGGTCCTGGCTCAGGACCCCACGCTCGTGACGAACCCGCCTGAGCAGTTCTCCATGCGCGTCGTGACGTCCGGACTCGACGGCCCGTGGGAACTGACGTGGGGGCCGGATCAGCAGTTGTGGGTCACCGAGCGGCGCGGCCGCCGCGTGGTGCGGATCGACCCGGCGACCGGCGAGCGGCGACCTCTCGCGACGCTGCAGGAGGTCCATCAGGCGGTCGGCCAGGAGGGCCTGCTCGGCCTCGCCCTGCATCCCGACCTGCTCACCGGCACCCGCCACGTGTTCGTCGCGTTTACGTATGACGATGGGCCGGGGCCAGCGCTCGTGCGCCGGATGGCCGTGCGCCGGTACGACTACGTGCCGAAGCCAGGCTCGCTGACCAACCCCGTCGACGTCCTCACGGGCCTCCCGGCGCACAACGACCACGTGGGCGGCCGGCTCGCCATCGGGCCCGATCGCAAGCTGTACCTGACGATTGGCGACCAGGGCAGCAACTTCGGCGGCAACCGCTGCAACGCGAACCACGCGCAGACGCTGCCGACGGCGGCGGCGGTCAAGGCGCGCGACTGGTCGCCCTATCAGGGCAAGATTCTGCGCACGAATCTGGACGGCTCGATTCCCGCCGACAACCCCGAGATCAACGGCGTGCGCAGCCACGTGTTCTCGGTCGGGCATCGGACGCCGCTCGGCCTCGCGTTCGGACCGAACGGCCTCTTGTATGAGTCCGAGCATGGACCGAGCACGGACGACGAGGTGAACCTGATCGAGAGCGGCCGCAACTACGGCTGGCCGAACGTGGCCGGGCATCGCGACGATAAGGCGTACGTCTACGCGAACTGGTCGGCCTCCAAGCCGACGCCCTGCGCGTCGCTGCCGGGCGGCGACGCGCCCCCCGCCTCCGTGCCGAGCCAGGCGGAGACCGCGTGGACGCATCCGCAGTTCACCCCGCCGCTCCGCACGTTCTTCACGGTGGAGTCCAGTTCGGAGGCCAAGGGCATCGGCAGCGCGACCATCGCGCCGGGCGGGCTCGACGTGTACACGAGCGACGCGATCCCGGGCTGGCGCCACTCGATCCTCGCGCTCAGCCTGATCCGGGGCGCGGTCTACCGGCTGAAGCTGTCGGACGATGGCCGGACGCTGTCCGGCCCCAGCGTCGAGCTCTTCCCCACCGCCAATCGCTATCGCGACATCGCGATCAGCCCGGACGGCCGGACCTTCTATCTCGCCACCGATCCCGAAGGCCCGAGCCGCAGCCCGTCCGGCGAACCGCGCCAGTTGGCAAACCCGGGCAGCATCCTCGCCTTCACCTACGGCGGGAAGTAGCGGGCCAGTTATCTCGCCGGTCGAATCGCGTTCAGCACCTCGCGCGTCAGATCCCAATTGTTGAAACCCTGGCGCCCGTAGTCGAGCCCGCGCCGCACGATCACCAGGTTCCGCGACGGCACGATGACGGTGTACTGGCCGCGATTGCCGTTGGTCGAGTACGCGTCCTTCGGGACGTCGGTGCGGGTGTCGGGCACGAGCCAGAAGTGGCCGCCGTACTGGCGGCCGAGCGCCTTCGTGGCGGGCGCGGGCGTGCGGACGAACCTGACCCACGACTCGGACAGCACGCGCTGGCCGCCCCACATCCCGTTCTGCAGATACAGCAGTCCGAACCGCGCCAGGTCGCGCGCGTTTGTGTAGACCTGGCTGCTCAGCACGAAGTCGCCGAAACGATCCGTACTGATGAGCGTGTTCCGCATGCCAATGCGATCCAGCAGCGCGGTGCGCGGGAACGCGAGGTAGTCCTGGTCGTTGTCGATCGCGCGTTTCATCGCGGCCACCGCCGCCAGCGTGTCGTAGTTCTCGTAGTCCCAGAACGTACCCGGCGCGCGAATGAGGGCGCGCTGGCGGGCGCCGCGTTCCGAGCTGGCGCCGGCCCAATAGGCGAGACCGGATCCGGTGGCGTACTCGAGCCCGCCGTTGTCCACCGGGTAGAGGCCGCTTGACATGTTCAGCACGTGCCGAAGGGTGATCGCCGCGCGCGGATCGTGCTCCAGCCCGGTGACGTCGGGAAGCCACCGAACGCCCAGTGGACCGTCGAGGCTCATCTTCCCCCGATCGACCAGAATGCCGAACAGCGTGGAGGCAAGGCTCTTCGCCGTGGACCACGTCCGCGT
>CAZFAT010000389.1:0-5622 GCA_964517075.1 uncultured Solibacteraceae bacterium | reverse complement strand
GCCCCCCTCCAGCAGATCGCGCGCGAGCCGCTGCTTCGACGCCAGCAGCTCCTCGATCTTCTCCTCGACCGTGCCGCGGCAGATGAACTTGTGCACGAGCACGGGCTGCGTCTGGCCGATGCGGAACGCCCGATCGGTGGCCTGGTTCTCGACGGCCGGATTCCACCAGCGATCGAAATGAACCACGTGCGACGCGGCGGTCAGATTGAGGCCCGTGCCACCCGCCTTGAGCGACAGCACGAAGAATGGCGTCGTCTCGTCCTGCTGGAACTGGTCCACGATCCTCTTCCGCTGCGAAACCGGTGTCGCGCCGTGCAGCACCAGGCCCGGTCGGCCGAAGACGGACGCGAGAAACGTCGAGAGCGGGCCGGTCATCTCGCGGAACTGCGTGAAGACGAGCGCCTTTTCCTGTTTGGCGGCGATCGTCTCCCCAATCTCGCGCAGGCGCCGGAACTTGCCGCTGTCGGCCTCGCGCCAGCGATCGTCGCCGAGCCAGTGCGAGGGGTGGTTGGCAATCTGCTTGAATCGCATCATGGAGGCGAGCACGATACCGCGCCGTTCGATGCCCGTGGTCGTGGCCAGCCGTTCCCGCAGCTCGTCCACGGCTTGCTGATAGAGCGCGGCCTGGCGAGGCGACAGGGCGCAGAATGCCGGCACCTCCGTCTTCGCCGGCAAATCCTGGATGACCGCCGGGTCGGTCTTCATGCGGCGAAGAATGTAGGGGCGGACCAGATCGCGAAGCGGCGCGAACGAGGTGTGGGGCGCGGCGGCGAGCCGCTTCGTCCAGGTGGCGAACTGCTTGTGCGATCCGAGCAGACCCGGATTGAGGACGTCGAAGATCGACCAGAGATCCGTCAAGCGGTTCTCGACGGGCGTGCCCGTGAGGGCGATGCGCGCCGGGGCGTCCAGCGCCTTCACCGCGCGGGTCTGGCGGGCCGTCGGGTTCTTGATGGCCTGCGCCTCGTCGATGACGACCAGCCGCCAGCGACGCGCGCTGAGCCAGGGCAGACGCGGGAGCGTCCCGTAGGTCGTGATCACGAGATCGGCGCGGTTGACGAGCGCCGGATCGAGCTGACCGAGCTCCGCCCGTGGAATCGCCGAGGGGTGCGCGACGAGCACGCCGAGGTCCGGCGTGAACCGCGCCGCTTCGGCCGCCCAGTTCGCGACGAGCGAGGCCGGCGCCACGACGAGCGCGGGCGGGTCGCCGTCCCGGCGATGAGAGGCCGCGAGGAGCGCCAACACCTGGAGCGTTTTGCCGAGCCCCATGTCGTCGGCCAGACACGCCCCGAGGCCGAGCGACGACAGCAGATGCAGCCACCGGACGCCTACGTCCTGATAGGGGCGCAGCGTGGCCTGCACGCGTCCGCCGGTGTTCACACGCGCGAGGCCGTCCGGACCGCGCAGGCCGGCAAGCGCCTCGCGGAGCCACTCGCCGGGCGCGACGTGCGACCACTCGCGATCGGTGGCCGCGTCGCCGGGTTCGCGATCGAGCGCGGCGCCGGCCACGAACCGCATCGCCTCCGCGAAGGTGACGCCGCGCTCGGCCGCCGTCCGCGCGATGCGGCCGAACTCGTCAATCATCTTCTGCAACGTCTCGCGGCGCACTTCGACCCAGCGCCCGCGCAGGAAGCGCAGGCCGTCGGTGCCGGCGAGCAGCGCCTTGATCTCCTTGGGCGTCAGCGGCTCGCCGTCGAGCGTGACGTCCATCCGAAAGTCGAGCAGCCCCTCCGTGCCGATGCCCGCCGGCGGTTTGGTGCCGACGGTCGCCCGCGCCTGCGGCCGCGCCGGCCGTCCCGCGCGCCAGTGCGCCGGCAGGCGCACGATGACGCCGGCGCCTTCGAGCTTCGGAACGTCCTGGAGAAACCGATAGGCTTCGGCCGCGTCCCAGCGCAGCGGATGGAAGACGTCTCCTCTGTCCACCATCTCTTTCAGCCACGGACACCCCTCCGCCGCGCGCTGCACGGGCACGAGCAGCGACAGCAGGCGGGGCTTGTTCTTCGCGCCGGCGAACTCGTCGAGGGCGCGGCCGAGCGGCGCGTGCTGCGCTTTCCCGCGCGCCGAAAGCGACGTCGTATAGGTCGCGAGGAATGCAAACGGCGTCTCGGGATCGAGCTTGTACTCCGCCAGGTTGAAGTGCACGCGGCCGACGACGCTCCAGGCGGCGTGCTGCGTGTGCAGGAAGGCCTCGCGCGACAGGCCGGACGCCCGGAGCGCACGGCGGAACGCGTCATCCAGATCGCGCCAGAGCGTGGCCAGGACGTCGGTGGTGAGGTACTCGAGGCCGGTCATCGGCGGCGCGGCCGCGACGAGCGCGGCCAGGGCGCCGGCGTCGGGCGGCGCGATGGGGTCGAGGGTCGCGCCGGCATCGGCCGGCACGCTGCAGGCGGCCGTCACGTACTGCGCGCCGACGTCGCGCCAGAATGCCAACACCACCGTTAGCGCGGTCGTGACCTCGACGGCGCCAAGCTGCAGAAGGCCGTCGCCAGTGCCGCGCGCGAAGGCGTCGCGGAGGCGCGCCGCGACGGCGTCATCGAGGAGCGGCGCGTCGGCGGCGTCGACCAGTCGGAGATGTCCGTGGGGGGAGAGTTGCAGGGTGAGCACGCGTATCAGAAGGGCCGGTCTACCCTACTGTATTGCCAGGCGCGCGAGCATCTATCGGCCCTCCTGCGGATCCCGGTGTCCCGGCGGGGCCCGTGTCTGATAGGGGGCGATTCCGTTGACCAGCCGACCTCCTTCTAATCGATCCTACTGTCCAGAGCCAGGAGGAGCCGGCGGAGGTCATGCCACCCCGCGCCTGGCTCGGGCTCCGCCGTTCGTTCGAGTCGTCGGACCGCGCATCAGCGCTCATCGGCCCGATTCGCGCTCTTGCCGGTTGCCCGGCCGCGGGCCGCCGCGTAGCGTCGCTGTGCCACGGCCACGTCGGCCGTGCGATGCTTCGCGGAAAGGACGGGCTCCATGTCGGAAGGACGTCTCGACTCCTGGAAGGAAATCGCCGCGTACCTCGGACGCGACGAGAGCACGGTCCGGCGGTGGGAACGGACCGAAGGGCTGCCGGTACACCGGCATCGGCACCTCACCCGCAGCAGCGTGTACGCCTATCCCGGCGAACTGGACCTGTGGCGGGCGAACCGCAAGGTCCTTGCGGACGTGCCCGTGCGCCCCGCGCGCCGGCCGGCGTTGACGGCGCTCGCCCTGGCCGTGGGAGTCGCGTGCACCGTCATCTCGCCCGGCGGCGGCCGCGCGCTGGGCTCCGCGCGCGTCTCCGCCGGGTCGACATTTGCCGAAGTCTGGGAACTGCCGAGGGGCGCGCAAGTCATCAGCACGGTTTCAGACGACGGCCGGCTCCTGGCGTATCGCCAGTGGCGAGAGGCGAGTCGCGGCACCGATCTTCTCGTGCGTGACCTCGATCGAGGCACCGACCGGAGCCTTGCGCCAGGCGACGACGGCTCGGCGCGCGATGGGGCCTTCGCGCCAGACGGCCAGTCGCTTGCCGTGGGCTGGGTGACGGACGGCCGGGCCGACGTGCGGCTGATCGGCATCGAATCCGCCGCGCTGCGGCCGATTCGGACGCTGTACTCGAACCCGGAGATCGCCGAGATCTCGGTCAAAGACTGGTCCCGCGACGGCGCCTCGATCGCCGTCATGATCAGACGACCGGACCGCACGTCCCAAATCGCGCTCGTCGGTGCTGCCGACGGCCGGCTGCGTGTGCTCAAGTCCATCGACTGGCGGCAGCCGAGCCGCGTAGCCTTCTCGCCGGACGGGCGTTTTCTCGCCTTCGACGTGCCGGCAGCGGAGACCTTCGGCCAGCGCGACGTCGTCGTGCTATCGGTGGACGGCACGCGACAGGTCACGGCCGTCGGATTTCCCGGCCACGAGACGCTCGTCGGCTGGGCGCCTGACGGCCGGCGACTCCTGTTCACGAGCGATCGCAGCGGCGAGCCGGGACTCTGGGCCGTGGGCTGGGCCGACGGCACCCCCCGGGGCGAGCCGGAACTTGTCAGCAGCGGTTTCGGTGGCCGTGTGCTCGGCGTCGCAGACGACGGCAGCATCCCGTACATCCGTACGGCGCCGGTGTTTCACGGCGTCGCGTTCGATCTGCGGGTCGCCGCCTACGACTTCACCGGCGAGCGGTTCCTGCAGCCGCCGGCGACGGCCGTCCAGCAGTTCGTCGGGTCGAATGGCTCGCCCGAGTGGTCGGCCGACGGCCGCGAGCTGGCCTATGTGTCCGACCGATCTGATGGCGACGTCATCGTCATTCAATCGCGTGAGAGCGGCAAGGTCGCACGCACCGTGCGGCCTGGCATCGAGCTCTACAGCGCGACACGGGATGCGTGGATTCGCTGGTCGCCCGACGGTCGCCTGTTCGCGGCGCAGGGGACGGACTCGAAGGGACGCTCCGGGATTCACCTGTTGGACGCCACCACTGGGGCCGCGTCGCCGCTGGCACTGACGGAGCGGCCGGAGGAGCTGAAGCGATTGCCCGCGTGGTCGCGTGATGGGTCGAAGATCTTCTATCAGCACCGCGCCTTCGATCGACCCGGAACGGACAACGACGAGACGCGGGATGCCATCGTCGAGATCGACGTCGCGTCTCGTCGCGAGCGCACCGTCATCCGCCGAGCCGCCTTCTGGGACTTCTGGCTCGCGCCGGACGGCGAGCGGCTGGTCGTCCGAAGCGGGGACCGCGCCACGTCGACGCCCGTGCTGCTCCTTGTGCCCGTGACCGGCGGGCCTGCGACGGAACTCAGGCGCGGGCAGCCCGAAGGACAGATCGGCGTCTGGAGCTGGGCGCCCGACAGCCGGTCCGTGTACGTGACCGAGTCGGGATCGGTGATCCGCGTGCCGATCGCGGGCGGAGGCCAGGCCACGCCCGTGCCGCTCGGTCTCGACCAGTCGTTCGGCACGCCGCGGCTGAGCCCCGACGGCCGTCACCTGGCATTCATGGTGACGCAGCCGACTCGCCCGAGCGCCGTCTGGGTGCTGAGGGACACGCTGAAGCAGCCATAGACCACGCATTCCCCGGCCGACTCTGCGCGATCGGTCATGTGGCAGCCTGCGATCGCAGCCGTCGTCCTCGTCATCCCGCTCGGGCTCGACCTCTACATGCCCGTGCCCGAGGCCAATCCGCTGACGGCCGACAGGATTGCGCAGGGGCGGGCACTGTTCTTCGATCGCCGCCTGTCGCGCGACGGATCCCTGTCCTGCGCGACGTGCCACGTCCCCCGGCGGGCGTTCTCGGATGCGCGCCCCGTCGCCGTCGGCATCCAGGGACGCGTGGGGCGTCGCAATGCCCCCGCGCTCATCAATCGCGGCTACGGGCGCGCGTTCTTCTGGGACGGACGGGCCGACTCGCTCGAGGCGCAGGTGCTGGCGCCCATCGGGGATCCCGACGAGCTCGGGTTCAGCGCCACCGAGGCGGCCGCCCGCGTGGGCCTAACCGAGCGCGAGATGGCGTTCGCGCTGGCGAGCTACGTCCGATCGATCCTGTCGGGCGACTCGCGCTTCGATCGCTTCGCCGACGGCGATCGCGGCGCGCTCGACGCACGCGAGCAGCAGGGGCTGAAGATCTTCAGAGGCAAGGGCCACTGCGTGACCTGCCACGTCGGCCCGAACCTCACC
>CAZFAT010000388.1:0-17793 GCA_964517075.1 uncultured Solibacteraceae bacterium | reverse complement strand
GGGCCATGTCGGCCGATTCCACGCGTCGGCTGTCGGGAAACAGCATCAGCTCGCGGGCCGCTCCCCACGTGCCATCGACCAGCGTCATCTGGTGCATGGTGTCCGGCCCCTCGACGATGCGCGTGAAGTAGAACTCCCGGCCGTCGGCGGAAAACACTCCGTTGAGCTCGATGGCGTCGGTGCTGACGACGCCGGGCGCGAACCGCTCGGGCGTCAGGCCGGGCACCGGCTGGCCGAGATAGGGCGGCTCGGGCAGCGGGGCCGGTCGAGCGGATGCTGCCCCTGCCCATCGTCCCCGGCGCATCCGGCGAACATCGCGGCCGTTGCCGCGATCGTCAGAAGTCTGAGGCTCACGTGCTTCACTTTACGCTGGAAGAACCGGGATCCGGTCGCGCGGCCCGGTCCGAAGCGCCGCCCCGTCAGGGAGATCGGTCGCCACGGTCGGCGCCGCTGCCGATCTCCTTGAATTCGACGACCTCGACCGCCCGGGGCATGGCCACGAGATGGAACGGCGAGGTCAGCACTTGCGCCGTGATCTCCCCCAGCGCCGGGCGCCGTTCCGCGAACTCGACGAAGGCCGTCGTCCCGCTGCGCCGAATGGTCGTGATCTGAACGCCGAAGCCCGCGCTGGGACGCATCCCGAGAAACACGCCGACGACGAGGGACCGGGTGAAGTCGACGGTGGGCGCGGCGCCGGCGCCGTGCTCCTTCCACAGGGCCTGCCATTCGTCGGTCGATCGAACGACGACGGTGCGCGGCTCCTGAATCTGGCTCGAGCCGCCCTGGGCCACGGTGCTGAACGCGAAGGCCTGTGCAGCGAGCGCGAACGTGCACGCGATCACATCAACTCCCTTCGCCGCGACACACGCGCGCCGCGGCGGTCGGCGTCGCAGTCGCCTCTTCAACTTCGAGGCCGTCAATCTGCCGAAACCGACCGGACCCGGATCGCCTAACCGTCAGGAAGCCTTACAGTGCCCATTCGGCGGTGTGGGCGGCGTCGTCATAACGCCGCCGACAGTCACGCTCGTCACCGTCGTAACGTAGCAGCCGTTGGGCGCATTGTTGAGCTGAAACGCCACCTCGCCGTTGCTGCCCGTCGTCCCGACGCTCGACGCGTACGGGTTGCCATCCCGCGTCACGTCGATCGCCACGGAGGCGTTCCCGATCGGCTGGCCGTTCTCGTCGACGATCGCAGCGGTGATGATCAAATGCCGATCGCCATTCGGGCCACCTGACCCACCGTAGGCGATCGACGCCACCGTCACGCTGCCGCCGCCGGCCGCCTGCACGTTGAACGAGGCCGCGTCGCTGCCGACGGCCGAACCGTCGTCGACGGTGACTTCGACCGTATGGCCGCCGGCCGCCGGAAGGGCAATCACGGCCGTATAGACCCCAGCGCCGGACCCATTGAACGTGGCTCCGATGACTCCGCTGTCGAGCGTCGTGACAAACGCGGTCGCCGGGAGTCCGTCGAGGGGCGTGCCGAACTCGTCGGTCACGATGGCCGTGAGCGTGACGGACGTGTCGGTGTCAATTGTGTAGGTCGTCTTGTTGGTCGAGAGGGCGACGCTCACGGCGTCGGCCGGGGGCGTGCCCGGGCCGAGCGCCTCGAGTGCGGCCACGACGTCGACGAGGCCGAAGCCGTACTGGTTGTCGCGGCCCCCGGATCCAAGGTCGATGGCCGTGCTCGTCAGGATGTGGCGGATCTCGTCGTTCACGCGCCCGTTGAGGTTGGCATCCGTCACGCCGGCGCTCTTGAGCAACGCCGCCGCGCCGGCCACGTGCGGCGACGACATGGACGTGCCGCTGAACGACGCATACCCGCCGCCGGGCACGGTCGAAACGATGCTCACGCCGGGGGCCACCAGCTCAACGTCCGGTCCGGTGCTCGAGAAGCACGGCCGGCTGTCGCTCGACGTCGTCGCGCCCACGGCGATCACCGAGGCGAACCGCGCCGGATATCCCACGCTGTTGCCGCGTCCGCCGCAGTTGCCGCTGTTGCCCGCCGAGGCGACGTTCACGAGGCCCGCGGCGTCGGCCGCGTCGTACGCCGCTTCCACGAGGGTACCGGGGTTGGTGCCGCTGCCGAAGCTGCTGTTGGTGACGTCGACCCCGTTGTCCACGGCCCACTGAAGGGCGGCGATGACGCTGCTCCAGGCGCCGCTGCCTTGCGCGTCCAGAACCTTCAGAGCGGCGATGCCGGCACTCGGCGCGACGCCCACGACGCCGACGTTGTTGTCCTCAGCAGCAGCCGTTCCGGAAACGTGCGATCCGTGGCTGTTGTCGTCGAACGGGTCTGAATCGTTGTTCACGAAGTCCCGGCTGGCGCCCGGAACGTAATTGAAGTCGAGATCGGGATGGCGGTAGTCGATTCCCGAGTCCATTACCCCGATGACCACGCCCGACCCAAAAATGAAGTAGTCGTCGTGCGCCACGCCCGACCCGATGCGCTTGACGCCCCAGGCATTGTCGAGCTCCGCGTCGTGTCGGACGATCTGCCCGTCGGGCTCGATCGCCAGCACGCGCGGATTGCCGTTCAACGCGGCGACCGCCCCTTCGGGAAGGCTCGCCGCCATCCCCGGCACGAGCGTGTAGCTGAACCGGATCTGACCGCCCCGTCCGTTGACGAGCGCCCGTTCGGCCGGGCCGGGCGTTCGATCGAACGTGATAAGCACATCCACGCGCCGGGACTCCTGCGGAGTCTGCTCGGCCGACGGCCGGGATGACGCGGCGGTGATCAAGACCGCGGCGCCGCACGCAACGGCAAGCGCTCGGAAGCTCAGCACCGGTGACATCGCACCTCCTCGATCCGTCGACGACGGCTCCTCTGGACGCTCAGGATGTGACAGGGAGCGATTCTAGCCTGGAAGTCGCAGGACTAGCGACGACAAAATTGGAGTACGGACCATGACTACGTAGCCCGAATGAAGCCGCGAGTCCGGCGCAGGGAACCGTGGTGTTCGAGCGGCGCATCGCCACACTGCATGGCGGCCGCCCAGCCGCCGCCGTCCTTCCCCTCCGCCAGATCGCGTCGTCGACGATGACGGTGCGGCAAGAGATACGATTGACCCTCGTGGCGAACGCTATGCAGACCGTTCTCGCTCCCGCCCTCGAGGCCAGGCTCAACGAGGCCCGCCAGCTCCTGGCCGAGCTCAGAGACGCCTTGAACCGCTTCGGCGCGACCGAGGCGGACCGCGCCTCGATGGCCGCCTCCATCGGGCAGCTCGACGAGTTCTTCCTGCTGGTCGTCGTGGGGGAATTCAATGCCGGGAAGAGCGCCTTCATCAACGCGCTGGCGGGCGCCGTCGTCCTGGAAGAAGGCGTCACTCCCACGACGTCCGACCTGCACCTGCTGACGTACGGCGAGACGGTCTCGACATCCACCGATCCGGACGGGGTGCGGGTCGTGACGGCGCCGGTCGATCTGCTCCGCGACCTCCACATCGTCGACACGCCCGGCACCAACGCCATCATCCGGGAGCACGAGAAGCTGACGGCCGATTTCGTGCCGCGCGCCGACATCGTGCTGTTCGTCACCTCGGCCGACCGGCCGTTCACCGAGTCCGAGCGCGTGTTCCTGGAGACGATCCGGGGCTGGGGCAAGAAGATCGTCATCGTCATCAACAAGGTGGACATCTTTCAAAACGACGCCGAGCTGGAACAGGTCAGGCGCTTCGTGCTCGAGGCGGCGCAGCGTCTGCTCGGGATCGCTCCCGAGGTGTTCCCGGTGAGCGCGCGACTGGCGCTCCGTGCGAAGCGCGGCGAGCCCTCGCTCTGGACACAGAGCAGGTTCGAACCGCTCGAGAGCTTCATCCGCGACACGCTCGACGAGGAGAGCCGCTTCCGCCTGAAGCTGTCGAACCCGCTCGGCGTCGGCGAGGCGCTGGCTGACCGCTACGCCACGATCGCCGGCGAGCGTCTCGTGCTGCTCGGCGACGACCTCCGGCTCCTGGACGACGTGGAGCGGCAGCTGGCCGTGTACCGCGAGGACCTGGCGCGGGACTTCGAGCTGCGGATGACGGCCGTGGAAAAGGTGCTCATCGAGATGGAGGCTCGCGGGCACGTGTACTTCGAGGACACGCTGCGCCTCGGGCGGATCATGGATCTGCTCAACCGTGCGCGCATTCAGAAGGAATTCGAGGACCGGGTCGTGGCGGACGCGCCGCGTCAGATCGAGCGGCGCGTGACGGAGCTGATCGACTGGCTGGTCGATCAGGACTTCCGTCAATGGCAGGCGATCACGAACCAGCTCGCCGAACGGCGCCGGACGCATGCGGACCGCATCCTGGGCGCGCCCGATGTCGGCACGTTTCACGCCGACCGCGTGCGGCTGATCGACTCCGTGGGCCGGGAGGCGCAGCGCGTCGTCGAGACCTACGATCGACGCCGGGAGGCGGAGGCGATTGCCGATCAGGCGCGCGGCGCCGTCACGGCCGCGGCCGCGGCGGGCACGGCGGCCGTCGGCCTCGGCACCCTGGTCACGCTGGCCGCGTCCAGCGCCGCGGCCGACGTGACGGGCATCCTGATGGCGAGCGTGATGGCCACGCTCGGCTTCCTGGTCATCCCCGCGCGCCGCCGGAAGGCGAAGGCCGAGATGAAGGAGAAGGTCACGGCGCTCCGCGAGAAGCTGGCGACGGCGCTGCGCAGCGAGTTCGAGCGCGCCACGGCGGGGAGCAGCGCGCGCATCGCCCGGGCGGTTGAGCCCTACAGCCGCTTCGTCCGCGCCGAGCAGGCGCGCTGGAGCGAGGTCAAGACGACGCTGACGCGGCTCCGCGACCGGACCAGGTCCTTCCGCCACGAGCTCGGGGCGTGAGAGGTGACGCCGCTGCGGCGCGCTAGCGCCGCCGGCGCGCCACGCCGCTCGCGCGCGCCGCGGCTTCGACCGCGCGCGCGACGCGCCGCGTCACCTGCTTGTTGAAGATGCTCGGCACGATGTACTCCTCGTTCAGTTCATCGGCGCCGATGCTGTCGGCAATCGCCCGCGCCGCCGCGAGCTTCATCGGCTCGTTGATGTCGGTGGCGCGGGCATCGAGCGCACCGCGGAACACGCCGGGGAAGGCCAGGACGTTGTTGATCTGGTTCGCGTAGTCGCTGCGGCCCGTCGCGACGATTCGGGCATGACGCTCGACTTCTTCGGGCATCACCTCGGGCGTCGGGTTGGCCAGCGCGAAGACGATCGCGTCCTTCGCCATGCCTTTGATGTCGCGCGCGGTGACCGCGCCCGGTCCGCTCACGCCCACGAACAGCGCGGCCCCCCGCAGGGCGTCCCGGACGCTGCCCTCGGCGTTGCGGGGATTCGTGTGCGCCGCGAGCCAGGCCTTGCTGGCGTTGAGGTACGGCAGCCGCCGCCGGCTGATGACCCCCTCACTGTCGCAGACGACAATCTGCCGCGCGCCGGCCGCCCGCAGAATCTTGGCGCAGGCCACGCCGGCGGCGCCCGCGCCCGCGATCACGATCGGAATGGCCGCCAGCCGTTTGCGGACGATCCGCAGCGCGTTCAGCGTGGCCGCCAGCACCACGATCGCCGTGCCGTGCTGGTCGTCGTGGAAGACCGGGATCGTCAGCTCCTGCTTGAGGCGCTGCTCGATCTCGAAGCAGCGCGGGGCGCTGATGTCCTCCAGATTGATGCCGCCGAACCCGGTCGAGATCCATCGAACCGCCTGGACGATCTCGTCCGGCTCCTGCGTCTGGAGGCAGATCGGGTAGGCGTCGATGTCCGCGAACTCCTTGAACAGCATCGCCTTGCCTTCCATGACCGGCAGGGCGGCTTCGGGCCCGATGTTGCCGAGCCCGAGCACCGCGGACCCGTCGCTCACCACCGCGACCGCGTTGTGCTTGATGGTGAGGGTGTCGACCTTCGACTTGTCCGCGGCAATCGCCTGGCAGACGCGGGCCACGCCCGGCGTGTAGGCCATGGACAGTGCGTCGCGCGTGGTCAGCGGCACCTTGTTCTGGAGGCGAATCTTGCCGCCGAGGTGCATCAGGAACACCCGGTCGGACACGTTGATCACCTCGATGCCCTTGAGCCGGCGCAGACGCTCGATGATCTCCTGCGCGTGCGCGTCGTCCCGGGCCGCCACGCTGATGTCGCGAACCTTGAAGTCGCGGCTCGCGCTGACGACGTCGATCGCCCCGGGGTCGCCCTTCAGCGCCGCGATGGCGTTGACCAGGCGCGCGAGCATGCCCGGCTTGTTCACGATGCGGACGCGCATCGTGAAGCTATGGCTGACCGTGGGAGAGACGGGCGTCATGCTCAGGCGGTCAAAGCTTATACGGAGGGACGGGACGCCCGCTCGGGGCCGCGGCGATGCTCAGCAGACGGGCGCGCCTGGGCCACAGGTCACGCGGCCGGACGCCGTGGGCAGCCGGATGACGAACTCGGCGCCGCGGCCCTCCCCCTTGCTGTAGGCCTCGACTCGGCCGCCGTGAAGCTCCACCACGGCCTGCGGTTGTCGCGCACGACCCGGTCGATCAGCCCGCCGAGATCGATATCTTCCGTGAGCGCCCTCGCGTGGCCCTGCCGGACGACGTCGAGCTGCTCGTCGATGAGCCGCTCCATGTAATCCATCCGGCACCCGCAGCCGGCGTCAGAGACGCCGCCTTCTGCGGAGCTGTCGCGGCGAGATGCAACACGATTGCCACGCCTCGTCTGGAGGCTGGGCGCGGCTCGCTCCGGGGGAGTCGCCGGAGGCCGCGGACTATTCGCCACCCCCGTGCGAAATCCCGCACCATCTCCCGGCGGCTTGCCGCCGATCATCGGTCCTTCGAACCTCGGTACGCGCCTTCTGCGTCACACTCGGCCGAACGAGTCATCGCGGTCGTATCGGCTCGCTTGTGGGGCCGCGGCCCGTATGCCACAATCCGCCCTCATCGATCTCGACTCGGACCTTACCGGAGAGCCCTCATGCGTCTTCGCCTCGTCGGCTTGATGTGCGCGCTGGGTCTCCTGTGTCCGGTCTCGGCCGGCGCACGACAAACCCCGATCACCCCACCGGGCTCCCCAGTCCTGCCACTCGCGGGCGCCAATGACAACCGCACGCCGGCAGGTTCACTTGCGAGCGGCGTGCTCACCCTGAGACTGGTCGCCGAGCAGGCCCACTGGCGGCCGGAGGGCGCCACCGGTCGCGTGCTGTCGATTCAGGCGTTTCGTGAAGAGCGCGGGTCGCTGACCGTGCCCGGGCCGCTGGTCCGCGTGCCCGCCGGAACGGCGATCCATGTCTCGATTCGTAACGCCCTGCCGGGCGCGACGCTGAAGGTGTTCGGCATGCAGTCGCGGCCGGCGGCGGGTGCCGAAGCCCTGGAGGTGTCCGCGGGCGAGACGCGCGAGGTCAAGTTCACTGCCGGCGCCCCAGGCACCTATCACTACTGGGCCACCACGACAGACGGACCCCTGGCGGTGCGGCGGGACGTGAGTAGCCAGCTCGGCGGTGCGTTCGTTGTCGATCCGCCGGGACCTCGGCCGGTGGATCGCGTGCTCGTGATGACCATGTGGTCGAAGGGGGCCACGCCGACGACCGACGCGTTGGACATCGCCGCCTTCAATGGCCGCTCGTGGCCCGAGACGGAGATGTTCGACGCCCGCGTGGGCGACGCCGTGCGCTGGCGCGTGATCAATCAGACGGCGGCCCCGCACGCGATGCACTTGCACGGCATGTACTTCACGGTCATCAGCAACGGCGACGCGTTGGCATCCCGTGCCTACCCCGACGCGGAGCGGCCGTTCGTCGTCACCGAGCAGGCCGTTCCCGGCGAGACGTTCGAAATGGAATGGACGCCCGAGCGAGCCGGCAACTGGCTGTTTCACTGTCACATGCTCGTGCACATGATGCCGGACGCGGGCAGCCCGCAGGCGGCGCACCAGCACGTCATGGACGCGTCAGCGGGCATGGCCGGGTTGGTGGCCGGCATTCGCGTTGCTGGTCCGACGGCGAGGCCGAGCGCGTCCCCGACCGCACGCCGCGTCACGATGCGGATGCGCGAGGAGCCCAATCGCTACGGCGATGCCCCCGGGTATCGCGTCGACGTCGAAGGCGTGGAGACCTCGCGGCTGTCGCCCGGCCCGACGCCGGGCCCCACCCTCCTGCTGACACGTGGCGAACCGGTGGCCGTTGAGCTCGTCAACGAGATGCGTGCCGCCACGGCCATCCACTGGCATGGCATTGAGCTGGACAGCTACTTTGACGGCGTGCCCGGATGGGGAGGCACGGTCGGAAGCACGACTCCGGCAATCGCGCCCGGGCAGCGCTTCACGGCCGCGTTCACCCCGCCTCGCGCCGGGACCTTCATCTATCACACGCACTGGCATGACGAGGGGCAACTGTCCGGCGGTCTCTACGGCGCACTGATCGTCCTCGAGCCGGGCCAGCGGTTCGATCCGACCACCGATCACATCTTCATCGCCGCCTACGAGGGACCGAGCGTCGCCGGGCAACGCGAGCCGGTCGTCGTGAATGGACGCGCCGCCACCGTGCCAGCAATGGCCCCTGGTCCGATGGTGACGCCGTTCCGTCAGGGCGTCTCGAATCGCATTCGCTTGATCAACATCACGCCGAACAACGTCGCGCTGACGTTCGTGCTCACCGATGGATTCAAACCGTTGACGTGGAAGGCCATCGCCAAGGACGGCGCCGATCTGCCCGTGGCGCAGCGAACGAGCCGCGAGGCCCGTCAACTGGTGACCGTCGGCGAAACCTACGACTTCGAGATCCAGCCGACGCCGGGCCAGCGGCTGTGGCTCGAGCTTCGCCGCGGGAACGGCGAATGGGTCGCGCAGACGCTGATCGTGGCGGAGCCTTGACCTTGATTTAGGATGCCCTGCATGTTCCGACTGACAATCCTCACGCTGATGCTCGCGCTCGTCGCCGGGTGCTCGTCCCGGCCGGAAACCACCACTGCGGAACCCAGGGCGCCCCTGTATGACAACCTCGGAAATCTGCAGCACGAGATCACGACGTCCTCCCCCGAAGCCCAGCAGTACTTCAACCAGGGACTGAGGCTGTCGTACGCGTTCAATCACGCCGAGGCCATTCGGGCGTTCCGCCAGGCCGCGGCGATCGATCCGCCGTGCACGATGTGCTACTGGGGGATCGCGTTCGCGCTGGGTCCGAACATCAACGCGCCCATCTCGCCGGAGGCGGCGAAGGAGGCGTTTGCCGCGATCGGCGAGGCCACCACGCGCGCCGCCCGCGCCTCCGCCCGGGAGCAGGCCTACGTCGCGGCGCTCGCGAAGCGCTACACGGCGGATCCGGCCGCCGAGCGCGCGCCGCTCGACGCCGCCTACGCGGAGGCGATGCGGGCGCTGGTCAAGGCGTATCCGGACGATCTCGACGCCGCCACGCTCTTCGCGCAGTCACTCATGGACACGTCGCCGTGGAACTACTGGAACGCCGACGGCACTCCGCGTCCGAACACCACCGAGGTGCTGTCCTCGCTCGAGTCGGTCCTGGCGCGGAAGCCCGACCATCTCGGCGCGATTCATCTGTACATTCACGCCGTCGAGGCGTCGCCGGATCCCGGGCGGGCGGCTGCCTACGCCGATCGGCTGCCCGCGCTCGCGCCCGGCGCCGGGCATATCGTCCACATGCCCGCGCACATCCAGCTGCGCACGGGACGCTACAACGACGCGTCGGTCGCGAACGAGAACGCCATCAAGGCGGATGAAGCCTATCTGGCGGGCGACCGCGCGCCCGGGAACATGATGTACGAGGTCGGGTACTACCCCCACAACATGCACTTCTTCGTGCTGACCGCGTCGATGGAAGGGCGGCGCGCCGACGCGCTGCGGGCCGCCGACCAGGTGCGCGGGAAGATGCACGCCGACATGGCGCGCGATCCCGCGATGGGCGGCATGGTGCAGCACATGCAGCTCACGCCGCTCTTCACGAAACTCCGGTTCGCGATGTGGGACGACGTGCTCGCCGAGCCCGCGCCGGCCGAGGACCTGCGCTACACGCGTGCCGTCTGGCACGCGGCCCGTGCGATCGCGCACGCCGCCCTGGGCCGATTCGCCGAAGCCGAGAAGGACCGCGCCGCCGTCGCGGCCCTCAAGGACGATGAGTCGCTGAAGACGATGTGGGTGTCGAGCGTCAATCCGGCGTCGACGATCGCGGCGATCGCGTACGAGGTGGCTTCAGGCGAACTGCGCGCGCGGCAGAAGCGTGCGGGCGAGGCGGTGAAGCACTTCGCCGCGGCCGTCACTCTCGAGGACGGCCTCACCTACATGGAGCCGCCGGACTGGCCGATTCCCGTGCGTCAGTTGCAGGGCGCCGCGCTCCTCGCCCTCGGGCGCGCGACGGCGGCGGAGGCCGCGTTCCGGGCCGATCTCAAGAGATTCCCGAACAACGGGTGGTCGCTGTCGGGCCTGCACGCCAGTCTCGATCAGCAGAAACGTCCCGCGGAGGCGGCGGAGGTCGCGCGGCAGCTCGATCAGACGTGGACCCGCGCCGACGTGCCGCTCGCCGCGGCCCGGCCGCGGCCGTGAGGGAAACCAACGCGCCCGCGGGCGGGGTGAGGTTACGGACGGCGCCTCCACTCGCAGCGCTCGAAACCGATCCCTCCGTCCGCTCGCGGTTCGTGCTGACGCCCATCGCGCCACGCCAGGAAGCAATCACAATGCGGTGGCGCTCGAACCGCTCGCTCCCGGCGGATCGGTTTCGCGCTGACGCTCATCGCGCCGCTCGAGTCGGCGCCGTCCGCAACCTCACCCCGCCCGCGGGCGCGCGCGCCCGCGCCCGCTACTCGAAGATCCGATCCGCCGTGATCGTCCAGGTCGGCAGCACGGTGGACTGCATGCGCGCCCGTCCGGAGAACGTGCGGCGACGAGTCCGCGGTGCGGCCAGATCGAGGACCTCGACCGATGCGCGGTGCGGATCGACCAGCCAGTACTCCCGGACGCCATGCTCGCGATACCACCGCCGCTTCGTCGTCCGATCGCGACGCGCCGTGCCGGGTGACAGCACCTCGACGACCAGGTCCGGCGCGCCCCAGAGGCGCCCGTCGATCAGGCGCTTGCTGCGGGCCGTGAGGAACACGATGTCGGGCTGCAGCACAAGCGCCTTCACGGCGAACACCACGTCCACGGGCGACACGCAGACGTCGCCCAGGCGGTGCTCGCGGACGTGCTGATCGAGGAGCGCGCCCAGATGCGTGACCACCAGCTGATGGTCATACCTGGGCGCCGGCGGCTCGCGCACGACGCCGTAGACCAGTTCGCTCGGTCTCAGCGATTCGGGCTGCGCCAGATAATCGACGACACTCACGCGCTCGTCCATGATTCCCTCCCCGACGACGACGATGCCATCGTCGGGCCGGGATGGCAAGGGTCGGTCCGCCCCCGCGGTCACAGCCTGAGCGTGAACAGGAGGAACGACGCGAGCCCGGCGAGGATCGCGAGCGCGCCCCATCGCCGGTGCCCGCGGAGGTCCCACCACATCCACAGGCCCGACGCGACCCAGAGCACGATCCCGATCTGCACGATGTCGACGACGACGCTCCAGGAAGTGGCGACCGGATCGTCCTGCTCGAAGCCGCCGCGCGCGTGCATGCCGGTCAGGAACTGGGCCCAGCGGAACCGCCGGTCCTCCACCGTGAAGCGCTTCTGGTCGGTGAAGTACTTCACCTGTGCCGTGTGCCAGAACGTGAAGGCGTTGACGTTGACCTGCGTCGGGTTCACCCGGTACACGCCGTAGCTCGTGTTCTGAATACCGGCTTCGTCGAGCAGCTGCCGGCCGAAGCGCCGGAGCCCCTCCGGGTCGTCGGGCACCGGCAGGTCGATCGCGCCCTCCCCGCGCAGCATCCAGAGCGGCAGCTTCTTCCTGGCATCGAGCCACTCGAAGACCGCGTTGTGCGCGAACGGGATCGACGACACGCCGTACATGAAGAACCACGGCAGCAGGGTCAGGCCGAGGTAGAGGTGGAGGCGCCGGTTGAAATGCGACAGCGTCATGACGTGATCAGATGGCCAGCAGATAGAACGCGAAGAGGGCGCTGCCCCCGGCGAAGGCGACGAGGCCGTACCGGCGCGTGACCTTCATCTCCCACCACATCCACAGACCGGACAGCGCCCAGAAAATCATCGCCACGATGACCAGATCCACGGAGACCGCCCAGATCGTATCGAGCGCGTAGCCGGTGGAATAGCCGCGCCGCCGGTGAAAGCGTTCGAGCATCGCGTTGGCGCGCACCGGCTGCGTCTCGATGACGACCCGGCGATCGGCCGGCGTATAGGTGATCCGGCGCGGCGTGACGAGATCGTTGCGGGCGATCACGAGCGTGCCGTCGTTGCGGCGCGTGACGGCGTGCGCCCCGTCGAGGTCCAGCGACGCGAGCAGTTGCTCCGACATCGCCCGCGGCGGCGCGTCCTCGGAGAACACGCCGTCATACACCAGCTCCCGCTCGCGCTCGAACGTGGGGGGCGGTCCCGTGAACCAGCGGCGGTGATTCATGGCCATCGTGCTGAGCGCGTACATCAGCATCCAGGGGAACAGGAACAGCGCCAGGTACATGTGCGTGCGGCGCAGGAGGCGCGAGAACATGCGCCACACTCTATCGCACCCACCCGCGCCGCCCCGCCCGATTGCCGTGCCGCCCCGCTCCCTGTACGCTCCATGCCAGTCATGGAACTGGTGGGCGACCTCATCCTCGTGCTGCTGGCCGCCCTCGCGGGCGGCTTCCTCGCGCGCCTGATCGGCCAGCCCCTGATCGTCGGCTACATCCTCGCCGGCGTGGCCATCGGTCCCTTCACGGGCGGCCTCACCGTCGCCAACATCCACGACATCGAACAACTCGCCGAGCTGGGTGTCGCCCTCCTGCTCTTCTCACTGGGCCTGGAGTTGTCGTTTCGCGAGTTGAAACCGGTCCGGCTGGTGGCGGTCGCCGGCGGCCTGATGCAGGTGGTCCTCACCCTCGGCCTCGGCGTCCTCCTGGCGCGCGTGTTCGGGTGGAGCTGGCTGCCGGCGGTGTGGTTCGGCGCGGCGATTTCGCTGTCGAGCACGATGGTCGCGCTCAAGACCATTCAGGCGCAGGGGCGGCTGGGCACGCTGTCGAGCCGCGTCATGCTCGGCATCCTCGTCGTCCAGGATCTCGCCGTCGTGCCGCTCATGATCGTCCTGCCCGCGGTCAGCGGTCCGGGCACGGAGCTGTGGGACGTGCTGATCGCGACCGGCCGCGCGGCCCTGCTCCTCGGGGTCATCGTCCTGGTCGCCACGCGCGTGGTGCCGCGCGTCATGTCGTTCGTGGCCCGCGTCGGTTCCCGCGAGCTGTTCCTGCTCTCGACGACGGCGGTGGCGCTGGGGGTGGGTTATACGACGTGGGCGTTCGGCGTCTCGCTGGCGCTCGGCGCGTTCGTGGCCGGCCTGGTCATCAGCGATTCCGAATACGCGCACCAGGCGCTCAGCGACGTCATGCCGCTCCGCGATCTCTTCGGCATGCTGTTCTTCGTCTCGGTCGGCATGCTGATGAACCCGGCGCTCATCTGGCCGCACCTCGGCGCGCTCACCGCCATCGTCCTCGTATTGATCCTCGGCAAGGGCGCCATCCTCGCCGGGGTCGTCTGGATCTTCCGCTACCGGAACATCGTGCCGTGGGCCGTGGGGCTGACGCTGTTCCAGGTCGGGGAGTTCGCCTTCGTCCTCGCCCGCGTTGGCGTCACGTCGGGCGCGATCAGCGACGAGGTCTACGCGCAGGTGCTGAACGCGGCGATTATCACGATGGCGCTCACGCCGGCGATCTCCGGCCTGTCGCCCTGGTTCTACGCGCGGTTTCGCGGTCCACGGCGTGACCTCCGCGAGCCCCTGCAGACGACGAATGTGCCGAGCGGCGGCCTGGCCGATCACGTGATCATCACGGGGGCGGGACGCGTCGGGCGCGGCATCGCCGAGGCGCTGACGCACCTGCATCTGCCGTGCCTGCTGGTCGAGCTGGACGATCGCCGCGTCGAGCAGGCGCGGCTGGCCGGGCTGCCGGTCCTCTACGGGGATGCGAGCCATCCCGTGGTGCTCGAGGCGGCGGGGCTGGCCCGGGCGCGCGCGGTCCTGGTGACCGTGCCGGCGTTCACCGACGTGCGCGGCATCGTCGCGAACGTGCAGCGCGTGCGGCCGGACGTGCCGATCGTCGCGCGCGCCGACAGCCGCGACGCGGTCCAGCAATTGTGGGCGCTGGGCATCGAGGAAATCGCCTCGCCGGAGTTCGAGGCGGCGATCGAGATGACGCGGCAGGCGATGGAGCACTTCAATGTGCCGGCGCACGAGATTCTGCAGGTCGCCAGCGCCATCCGCCGGCAGCAGTACGGCCTGCCGGCGCTCGAGGGCACCGAGGGCCTCTCGTCGCGCGCGCCGGTGGGCGACCTGGCGCGCCAGCTCGACTTCACCTGGCACGGCATCAGCGCGACCAGTCCGTTCGCCGGCCGGACCCTGAGCGCGCTGAGGATTCGATCCTCGCTCGGCGTGTCGATCGTGGGGATCATTCACGCCGGACGGCTGACGGCGAATCCGGACAGCACCGCGCGCCTCACGGCCGGCGATCTGGTCGCGGTGCTGGGCACGCGCGAGCAGATTGCGCGCTTCGAGCGCGCGGCCCAGGACGTGGACGCGGCGGCGACGTCGAGTGTGGTGTGAAGGGCGCAGATCCAGCACTCGGCACTCAGGGGCCGGTCGAGGCGGTCATCCCGAACCCGTGTGCTAGACTGGCCCTTCGATCGCCCGTCGATGGCCGTCATCGACGGCGCGCGCCCGCCGTGCCGGCGTAGCTCAGTTGGTAGAGCAGCTGATTCGTAATCAGCAGGTCCGCGGTTCGAGCCCGCGCGCCGGCTCCAGATTCCCTCAGAACATCACGCAAGAACACCTTGTTTCCGGCGTCAGTCCGTCTTGAGGGAACGTACAGGTAACCGCCGACGGCTGCGGGGTCACACGGGGGTCACAGAACGGAAGACCTGTGGTATCAGGCGCGGCCACCCTTCACGGTCATCGCAACAATCACCGGCTTCGGAGACGGCGTCACGCATGACATCGCTGGCTTCCGCCATGGCGTCCGCAAGAGCGTGCCCGTCGCGCATCGTCAAAATGCGCCCGCCCTTCGGCTGATGCCAATGATCAGGTGCTGCTGATCCGGAGGCCGCAGGCGCAGGTTCTCGCTTGACGACATTCGCGAGATCCTCGGGCTCGCGCGCGGGGGGGGCCGCACCGTGCTCGCGCGCGCTCGACTTCGCCCGCCGGCACATCGCGGAGATCGAGTCGAGAAGCACGTTGCTGCGCCATCTCAAGACCCAGTTGAACTCCACCATCAGGCGATGGGAAGACGGCGGAGCGCCACAGGAGTGCGCGCAGTCGTTTTGCGGACTCATTCGCGGCACGGGTAGGACCCGCACCGAACCTGCCGCAGGGCTACGACAGCGTCGAGGTGATGCTGCGGAGTGTCGGTCGGCGCGGCGGTGAGATCGGTGTTGTGCGCCACGTGCATGGACGCCCGCGGCATAGCCGATGCGGAGCTGACGGACATGACGCACCGAAGTTCGATGGAAGAGCTTGTCGACTGGGTCGAGTGGGCGGATCGCCGCCGCGGTTGCCGCCGGGCATGCGCACCTGCTCACACAAGGGCGATTCGCTCCTTGCGCGCTGCGGCGACCAGGCGTTCATCAAACGCGACCAGGCTCACGTCGTCCTCGAGCTCCTCCCGGAGACGCAGGCAACTGGCGAGCTGGACGGCATCGCCTGCCCGAAGGGAATGACGTTGCAGGAGTGCTTGGGCCCGGATGACGACTTCGGCCGTCAGCTCGACGATGAGCATCGCGCCCAGATCCACCTGGAGCGCGGCCAGCGTCCGCTCGCGATCTTCATGCGAGACGGCCCCTTCTCGTGCGCGACGCGCCAGCGCCGAGGCGATCTCCACCGCTGAATACCGGCTCGTGGCCGCCAAGTCCGACGACAGGAGCCGTCGGACCTTTACGCTGCCCTTCTCGCGGACATAGCGCTTCGCCAGGGCACTGGCGTCGAAATACCGCATCAGATGCGATCATCGCGATCCTCGACCACCGCAGTCGAGAGCTCGCCACCGCGGTTGTCGATCGGGCGAAACGGAACCAGCCCCTTCCGGGTTGGGCGAGTCACAACGCCCTTCGCCTCCAACTCCACAAGGATCGACTGCGCTCCGGCCTCGCCGCCGAGTGGGCGCAGCTCGGCGACCGGCTGTCCGCGATCGGTGACCACGAGCCTGTGCCCCTGCCGGACACGGCGGAGGTAGGTGCCGAGACGCACCTTCAATTCCCTGGCGCCGACGACGTTCTTTGGCATGTAGTCATTGTGACCACTTCAGGCGCCTGGCGCAAGCCCTCCTGTTCGTAATCCGCAGGTCCGCGGTTCGAGCCCGCGCGCCGGCTCCAATGTTCCTCGACAATTCATCAACTCCCGCCGGCCGACTGTTCACCCTTGGCCGGCTGGGTAACCCATGGGTAACCACGAGACACCGTCTTCTCGTTCAGGCCGTTTCAGCGGATGGCAGGAAAGGTCACGAGTTGAGCGACGATGTTCAGGACCGCCCGAAGAGGAGAAAGACGCCGCCGGTTGCGATGACTGCACCGGCAAGGCGAGGTATGAGACGGCCCATGGGCACGACCTTCTCGAGGAGTATCAGAATCGTCAGACCGGCGATCCACAACACGTTCATGATGCCGCCAACAAAGAGGAGCATCATCAGAATCCAGCAACAGCCCACACAATACGCACCGTGCTCCGCTCCCAGCCGCAGAGCGGCGAACCGGTCCGAACGGAAGCCTCCACGGCTCATCAGGAAGCCGAGCGGCGTCTGGCATTGGCGGAGACACGTGTCTTTGAGCGGTGACCACTGATACAGCCCGGCGGCAATCAGCACAATGCCGCCGAAGATGCGGCTCGCGCTCGCCATCATCGGCGTCAGCAAGGCGAGCCGGGTCAACGTCCACTGGGCGCCGGTCGCGGCCAGGCTGAAGGCGATCCAGGCTGAGAGATAACCCGCGGCAAACCAGCCGGTCGCGGCGAGAGGCCGGCTGCCTGCCCCTGCGTTGCGGCCGACGGCGCCATAGAGCAGGACCATCGGCGCGACGGAGGGCGTCATCATGCCGACCATCATCACCGCCCACATGGTGAACATGAAGGCGAAATCGGCAACGCTCCACGTGCGGAACGCAGGCTCGACGGCGGCGCCCCTATTCATCCCCGCCATGGTCCCAGATCCGCCGGGCGTGGGCATTCCGGCCATCGCGCCTTCAGCGGTGGCCGCCATCTGCGCCGCGAGCCAGAAGATATAGGCCCACGCCAAACCGGTGATGACGACGATCGCAATGACCACCATCGCACGGTCGCGCCGGAGTACTGCGGTGAGGACTGCGTCGATCATCGCAAATCCCGGAACCCGGCGCTGGCCGTCACGTGCGACTGGTGCGCACGGGCGGGTGGGTCAGAGCGTTGCACACTGACGCGCCTGCGACCCCGCGCGGTGGTGCTGGCGGTCGGCTCGCCTGAACCCGTCCGCCGCTTCAGGACGCGCGACGATGCCGATCAGGCGCTCCAGTTGAATTGGTGGAGGGTCCCCGAATCGCCTTGCCACTCGCGCAGCTTGGGATCCGACCACCGGCTGCCCTTGCTGCTGGCCAAATCCATACTGGCCAGCTGAAATGCGGCCTGGGCGGCGGCGCCTTCCACGCGCGAGGGGCGTCCGGCCTGGTCCTTCAACGGAGTCAGGTTCGCCTGCGCGACGTTTCCCACGCTCAGGGACGGCGAATCGCCCCAACCGATCTCGATCCTCGTCGCCTCGGTCGGCAGCCAG
>CAZFAT010000387.1:0-2993 GCA_964517075.1 uncultured Solibacteraceae bacterium | reverse complement strand
CACGCTCACGCTCGGCTCCACGATGAGTCTGCTCGACCGGCAGGGTTTCTTCTACGCGGTCCTGATGGCGGCTGCCGTGGCGCTGTGGCATCGCGCGCGGGGCCACGCCCTCGACTGCGTGCTGGGCAGCGCCGCCGCCGTCGTCCTCATGGTTCTCTACAACTTCCTGGTCGGCCCGTGGCTCGTGTGGGCCCTCAACGGCTACTCGCCAAGCTTTGACTATCAGCGGGTCGATGTTCAGCACCTGATTCGGCACCCGTTGCACGTCGTCCAGGCCATCAGGCTGCTGGCGCAGAGTACCCAGGTCGTCCTCGGCAGTTTTCCGCCCTGGCTCTACGCGGCCGCGGCCGCGATCGGGTTCTACTGGAGGCGTCGATACCTGAGCCGCACGCCACGCGGTGCCTGGCGACAGAGACTGCGCGAACCGGTCAGCCGCGTGGTGCTGCTGGTGGCGGCGTCACAGGTGCTGATGTTCGCGCTGATGATCGTCCGCCATGCGCCCATCTGGGACTGGGCGGACCACCGACTGTGGTATTACCCGCTGCCGTTTCAGGCGTTCGTTCTCGTTGGGCTGCTGCTGTTCATCGACATGGTGCTCCGGCGATGGCCCGCCATCCCCCGCATCGCGGTGAACGCCGTGATCGTGGCGATGATGGCCGGAAACCTGGCGGGTTGGGCCAGTTACCGTCGCGTCATGCTGGCCGCGCCATGGTTCCCGGGCGTGTACGAGCAATCCACGCTCCTGAAGCGATCCCTCCACGACGGGAGTCCGCTCGCCGGCCTGGATGCCGAGTACCGGACGTTCTACGACTTCTGGACGGCGCGCCGTGCCGACCTCGGACGCCCTGGCGGGTAGCGCCACGATCTCAGAGGTTATAGGGGCTCCGGAAATTCCGGCTCAGCAGCCGGCTGGCCTCGGCGTCACCGACGATGCGCTCGTTCTGGTCGTCCCACTGGATGCGGCGACCGGTGCGGTACGAGATGTTGGCGAGCAACCCCAGCTTGGTCAGCCGATGGCCGTAGCGCACGTTGCAGGTCGTGTCGAGCGTCCGCTGCTTCACGGCGTTCACGAACTCGCGCACATGGCCCGGCGAGGCGGCAATCGATTCGGGCGGCCGGGGGAAGTCGTCCACCTTCTTGCCCTTCACCAGGATTTCGTGGGTGGTGTAATTGGTCACGAGCGTGGCATCCGCGCCCTCGAAGATGCAGCCGATGTTGCCCATGTGCGCGAAGCCGGGCGGCGGTGAGGGCCGCAGCCGGTAGGAGAACATCAGGTCCGGGTACTCGAGGAGCGCGTCCACGGTGTCAGGCGTCTCGGTGCGCGTGTCCGTGAGCTGGTGCCGTCCGCCGACGGCGACGAGGCTCTTCGGCGCCGGCAAGTCGAGCGCCCAGAGGGCGACGTCCACGATGTGGCACCAGAAGTCGATGAACGTACCGCCCGAGTAGTCCCAGAAGTGGCGGAACGTGAAGTGCGACCGCAGCGGATCGTACGGCCGCTTCGGCGCCGGGCCCAGCCACATGTCGTAGTCGAGCTCTGGCGGGACGGTCGCCGGCTCGTCGTTGCGGATGGCCGTGGCGTTGAACACCACCCAGCACTCCACTCGCCGGATGCGCCCAAGCCGTCCCGACTGCACGAGCTCGACGACGCGCCGGTAGTTGGCGCCCGCGTGGATGTGGTTGCCCATCTGCGTGACGCGCTGGTGCTTCAGCGACGCGTCGGCCAGGGCCCGTCCTTCCGCCACGGAGTAGCTCAGCGG
Source organism: uncultured Solibacteraceae bacterium (assembly GCA_964517075.1). Taxonomy (GTDB): domain Bacteria; phylum Acidobacteriota; class Vicinamibacteria; order Vicinamibacterales; family SCN-69-37; genus CAZFAT01. The sequence continues at coordinate 1,236 of CAZFAT010000387.1, read as the reverse complement.
CTTCTCGACGAACACGTCCTTGCCGGCTTCGAAGGCGCGAATGGCGGCGAGCGCGTGCCAGTGGTCCGGCGTCACCACGGTGACCGCGTCAATGTCACGCGAGGTGAGCAGGCGCCGAAAATCGCTGAAGCCCTCGGGGCGATGGCCACGTGCCTTCTCCACGAACGCGATGGCCCGATCTACATGGCGCCGATCGACATCCGCGATGGCGGCGATGCGCACGTCGGGCTGCTGGACGAACTCGCGCAGCCGGTTCGTGCCCATGCCGCCGACGCCGATCAGCCCGACGACGACCTGGTCGCTGGGCGCCTGGCGCGCGAACGCGGGACGGAACGACGATGCGGCCACGGCCGCGGCCGTGCCGAGGAAGACGCGACGGGTGACGGGGATCGTCGGGTGTGACATAGGGGGCCTCACCGCAGGGGTTGTGTACGGGTGAGTGTCGCACAGGAATGGCCGGCAATCGAGCGGGCGATGGAGGGGGGCGGTCAGGTCGGCCAGGGAGTACGTTTAACGAGTGACCGGCGTCACCCATCTGGCCAGCCGCCTGAGCCTGGACGAGCAGCGCGCGCTGTCGGCGCGGTGTCTCTCGCTGGGGGCGGCTGACGCGGGTTTCTACACGCCCATCGTCCGCGGCCTCCACCCGATGAGCGTCCGGATGCTGTGCCTCGGCCGGCACTGGAACGCGGTCAGCTATGGCTACGAGGCCCTGCGATCGGACGTGGACGGGCGTGAGGTTCCGCCCCTGCCCTCGGAGCTCGTCGACCTCGCACGCACGCTCGCGGCCGAAGCCGGCTTCGTCATGCAGCCCGACATCTGCATCGTCAACTGGTACGGAGCGGGGAGCAAGATGGGTCTGCACCAGGACAAGGACGAGAGCGCGGCGACGATCGCGCGCGGTGCGCCCGTGGTGTCGATCTCGCTGGGTGACACGGCGCTGTTCCGGTTCGGCGGCCTGCGCCGGCGCGACCCGGTGGAGACGATTCACCTCGCGTCGGGTGATGCGTTCGTGTTCGGCGGTCCGGCCCGGTTGCGGTATCACGGCGTCCTGCGCATCCTGCCAGGGACTGCGCCGGCTGGTCTCGGATTCGAAGGGCGGCTGAATCTGACGTTCAGGGAGTTCTAGGGGCGCATGTAGCCCCAGGCGTTGCAGAATTACTCGATGGAGGGGACGGTCGCTGACGTCGCGGGTCCGAACTGTGCGGGATACGCGTGGTCGAGGATCGTCCACATTAA
>CAZFAT010000386.1:0-14281 GCA_964517075.1 uncultured Solibacteraceae bacterium | reverse complement strand
CTCCATCCCGTTGGACGCCGTGACGACGTTCCGCCCGGTGAACTCGAGGACCGTCGCCAGCATCTGCCGGCTGTCGTGGTCGTCTTCGACCAGCAGAATAGGTCCAGCCTCGTGAGCAGCCATAGCTAACCCTGATGTGACATTCTTCGAGACGCTCGCGTCGGGATTCGCGGCGCCTAGGGCCGACGACAACGAGCCGGATGGCCGCACGTCTGCCCACCGCCAGTGAGCGGTGAGCGCACGCCCGCGGCGGGTCCTGTCCGCGAACAGCCCCACCCGTCCTCGGCGCCACACGCACCTGTCACGGCTGTGGCGCCTGCGCGGCGGGCGGGGCAGCCCCGTTCGCGGCCACCCACCGCGGGCGGAAGAATGTCACATCAGGGCTAGAGTTCAGGGGTCTGACACCGTGTCGACAGAGATGCGACCAATTTGACGGCGGCGATGAGCGGCAACGGCAGCCGTCAGGTATGCGAGCGCGTTCAGGTGCCGCAGCTGACACGTGCGCACGATAGTCAGCACGCGGCCGGACACGACGCGCTCGCCACGCCGATTTCATTTGGCGCTCGAATGCGGATCGTGATACTTCATTGGCGTGTCTAATACGGCCCGGTCCAAGGCGGACGTCCTGCAGGGCACGCTCGACCTGATGGTCCTCCAGACGCTCGACTCGCTCGGGCCGCTCCACGGCTACGCGGTCGCCGCGCGTCTCGAGCAGGTCTCCAGTGGCGCGTTGCAGCTCAACATGGGCACCCTGTACCCCGCGCTGATGCGGCTCGAACAGCGGGGCCTCATTCGCGGCAGCTGGGGCACGACGGACACCAATCGCAGGGCGCGGTTCTACGCGGTCACCGCCGCCGGCCGCCGCCAGCTCGCGAGGAAGAAGCAGGCCTGGGAGCAGATGGCCGGCATCATCCACACTCTGCTGCACGGTAAAGCCTGATGCGCATCCTCCGCGAGTGGCTGCACCGTCTCTGGGGTGCGGCCCGGCCGGCCCGGCGCGACGAGGACATCGAGGAGGAGATCAGGCTCCACCTCGAGCTCGTGGTGGAAGAGGCGCGCCGCCGCGGCCACGATCCCGACGAGGCGATGCGGATCGCACGGCTCGAGGCGGGCGGCCGCTGGCAAGCCATGGAGGCGATGCGCGATCAGCGCGGCATGCCGTGGCTCGAGGACCTTGGCCGCGACGTGATCTACGGGCTGCGGGTGCTGAAGCGGCATCCCGGATTCGCGGCCACCGCGATGCTGTCGCTGGCGCTGGGCGTCGGCGCGAACACCGGGATCTTCTCGCTCGTGGACCAGGTCCTGTTGCGCCAACTCCCGGTGCGCGAGCCCGAACGCCTGGTCCGCTTCGATTGGAACGGACCGTCGCTCCCCGACGTCGTGATGGGCGACGGCAACCTGATTTCCTATCCGCTCTGCCGGGACTTGCAGGAGCAGGAGCAATTCTTCGCGGGCGCGTTCTGCCGGCAGCCGGGCACGGTCAACCTGTCGGCCGGCGCGGGATATGAAGTCGTGCGCGCCGAGCTCGTCTCGGGCTCGTACTTCGACGTCCTGGGCATCAGGCCCGAGATTGGCCGCCTGATCGGCCCGTCCGACGATCTCCAGCCCGGCGAGCACCCGGTCGTCGTGCTCTCGTTCGACTACTGGAGGAATCGGCTCGGAGCGTCCGCTGCCGTGGTGGGGCGGAAGGTGCTCGTCAACAGGCACCCGATGACGGTCATCGGCGTCGCCGCCGCCGGGTTCCGCGGCACGGCCGTGGGACAGCCTGCTGCAGCCTGGGTGCCGGCCATGATGGCGCGCGAGGCGACGATCGAGTTCGGCCGCATCCTCGACCGACGTGCATTCTGGATGCACGGGTTTGCGCGCCTGAGGCCCGGTATCGAGCCGGAGCAGGCAGCGGCAGGCCTTCAGCCCTGGTTCGCTGCCATGCTCGAGGCGGACACGCGCCGCGAAGGCTTTCCGCGCGCCAGCCCCGAACAGCTCCGCGACTACCTCGCATCATCGATCGACGTCGTGCCCGCCGCCCAGGGATGGTCGAGCCTTCGCCGCCTGGTGGCGCAGCCGCTCTGGGCGTTGCTGGCGGGAACGATGCTGCTGCTGGTGCTCGCCTGCCTCAACGTGGCGAGCCTGCTCCTCGCGCGCGGTGCCGAGCGAAGCCACGAGCTGACCACCCGCATGGCGCTCGGCGCGTCCCGCGCCCGCATCACGCGCCAGTTGATCGTGGAAGGACTGATCGTGGCGCTCGCCGGCGGGCTGCTCGGCCTGGCGATTGCCCCGCTCGTCTCGAGGCTGCTGCTGCTGTTCCTCCCGCCGGGTCTGGAGGTGACGCCCGTCGTGGACGTCAGGCTGTTCCTGTTCGCACTCGTCTCGAGCGTGCTCGCCGGTGTCCTGTGCAGTATTGCTCCGGCGCTGCAGACGGCACGACGGCCGCTGACGTCGTCTATCTCCGGGCGCTCGACAGCTGGCGCACCCACCGTCCGCTTCCGCAAGCTGATCGTCGGGGCGCAGCTCGCGCTCACGCTGGTCTTGCTGTCGGCGGCAGGGCTGTTCGTGCAGACGGCCGCCAGTCTCTATACGAGGGACCGCGGCTTCGACAGCACCCGGCTGCTGATGTTTCGCGCCGATCCGGCCGGCGCGGGCTCCACTGACGCCGATGCGCCGCTCGTCATGCGCAACGTCGTGCAGGCGTTGCGCGAGGCGCCCGGCGTCGAGCGGGTCGCAATCGGCAACAACACGCTGCTCGGCAGCCTCGGCCCGGGCCGCGTGCTGACCATCGGGGCGGACCGGCAGACCGTGCTCGACACGTCGGTTCCCATGATGCGTGTCAGCCCTGGATTCTTCGAGACGCTCGGAACGAGGGTGATTGCGGGACGGGAATTCGAGGATCGCGACGCGATCGACATCGAGAGAACCGGCTACCGGTCGATCGTGGTCAACGAGAGCTTCGCGCGCCGCTATTTCGGCGATCGCCATCCCGTCGGGAGCCTGGTCGGGTTTGGCAACCTGCCCGACACACCGGTGGACATCGAGATCGTCGGTGTGGTCAGCGATTTCCGACGGCGGTATCTTCGCGACGACAGCCAGCCGGAGCACATCTTCGTCCCGTTCGCGCAGGAGGGTCCGCTTGCAGGCGACGGCACCTTCTACGTGCGGGTGCGGGGCGAGCCCGAGTCCGCATTCGGGATCGTTCGTGCCGCCGTGGCCAGGGTCGATCCGGCGCTGCCGGTGCTCGGTCTCACGACGCTCGAAGACCAGGTCGCGAGCGCGCTGCGTTCCGAGCTGATGCTGGCGACGCTCTCGAGCAGCTTCGGCGCGGTGGCGCTGCTGCTGTCGGTCGTCGGGCTGTTCGGCGTCATGTCGTTCGTCGTCACGCAGCGAACCCAGGAGATCGGGATGCGCATGGCGCTCGGCGCCACCCGCTCCGCGGCCATGTGGCTCGTCGTCCGTGACGCGCTGGGCACGATTGGTGCCGGTGCCGCCGTCGGGGCAGCGGCGGGCCTGGCCGCCGGGCTCCTGGCGGCGCCGTGGCTGAGAACCGTGCTCTACGGGGTCTCGCCCTCAGACGTCGCCACTCTTGCCACGACCACGACGGTGCTGGCCGTCGTCGCGCTCGCTGCGTGCGTCGTTCCGGCGGGGCGTGCCGCGCTCCTGTCGCCGATGGTCGCCATACGCGACGAGCCCGAATCGATCTGGAAGGGCGCGAGGCGCACCGTCGGCCGGGCCGTGCGCGACCTGGCGTCGGGTGGCGAATCCCGCGCCGTCGCGCCGGTGACGCTCATCAGCGAGTTCACCAGCCTGGTGCAGAGCGCGGCCTCGTTTCCGGATGCTTTGCGGGTGGCGCTGTCCACGCTGCGCGAGCGGACGGGTGCGGAGTTCGTCATGCTGCTGGAGAAGGCATCGTCCGACGAATATCAGGGCGACAACTGCGCCATTCCCGCTCGCGGAGTCCTCGTCAACCGCCTGACGCACTACCGGCATCCGCTTCCGCTGACTCCCGGTGATTTCGAGGCCTGGTTGCGATGGGCGCTCGAGTTCCGTCCGGAGCACGTGCCCGAGATCGAGCGGCTCCGGGACACGGGCGCGCGGATAGCGGTCGCGCTCCGGACGAAGCACGAGATCGTGGGGGTGCTCCTCCTGGGTCCTTCACACGGCCGCGAGGGTTTCGCGGACCCCGATAAGGAGTTGCTCGCCACCGCGGCGGAGGTCTTCGCGCTGATGATCGAGAACGCGCGGCTCAACGATCGTGCGCTGGAGCAGGAGAAGACACGGCGGGATCTGGCGCTCGCGGCGGAAGTACAGCGCCGGTTGCTGCCGCCGGGGCCTCCTTCGTCGGTCGCCACTGCTTTCGCGGCGTTCACGATGCCGGCGCGGAGCATCGGAGGCGATTTCTACGATTTCGTCGAGCTTTCGAGCGATCGGATCGGAATCGCCGTCGCGGACATTTCGGGCAAGGGAATCTTCGCCGCGCTGCTGACGTCCGTCGTGCAGGCGTCGCTGCGGGTGATCTCGGCGGAGGGTGACATCCGGCCCTCGCAGCTCGCGGCGAAGATGAACGGGTTCCTCTACCGCTCCACGGCGGCGAACAACTATGCGACGTTCTTCTACGCGCAGCTCGACGCGGACGGCAGCCGGATGCAGTACGTGAACGCCGGCCACAATCCGCCGTATGTGGTCCGCAGGACCGAGCATGGGGTCGAGATCGCCGAGCTGCGCGCCGGCGGAACCGTCCTGGGGTTATTCCACGACGCCGACTATGAAGATGGAGAGATCGAGCTGCGCACGGGCGATCTGTTCCTGGCGTTCACCGACGGCGTCACCGAGGCGCGCACTGCCGGCGGCGAGGAGTTCGGGGAGGAACGGCTGAAGGACCTGTTGCGCGGAGCCGCGGGCGCTTCCGCGGCGGACGTGTCGTCGCTGCTGGCGGACCGGATGCGGGAATGGATCGCTGGGGCAGAACAGTATGACGATCTGACGTTCGTCGTCGCAAGGATGAATTGACGCCGGCCGCGCCCGCTCAGGCCCGAACCGGCGCAGGGGTGATCGGCGTGACGGTACGCCCAGCGGAGCCATTGCGCCACTGACAGGCGGCCGAAGATCGGATGCGGGGGCCAGGTCGGTGGACTCCTGGGTCAGGGAGCCGCAGCCGTGACAGCTCCGCCCCGCGGCGCGCGCTGGGCGAGACCAGGAGTTGTGACTCCCACTACTGCGTCCGCAGAATGTCTGCGTGTGGCGCACGAGAAGCTCGTCCATCACCGGCCCGCAGCGGCTGAACCATGCATGATCGGATGTGGTCGCCGCATCAAGCTGCTGAAGCCAGTCGGCGCACGGCTCGCCGCGATCGACATCCAGCCCGAGGCGGTCGAGGACGTGATCGTCACGCATCTGGTGGCGGCGGCGGGATCAGCGTGGGCTTCGGCGTGGGGGGCGCTGGGCAGCGGCGAGGTCGTTGCGATCGAGCCTCCCCGAGCCAAGGGCTCTGCCCTTGATATCCGGGCAGAGCGCGTGGCTGGTTAGCACAGCATCCCTGGGCGCGCTCCGCGCGTCCAGCCCGTTTGGCGGTCGAGACAACGAGTACAGTTCGCGTTGGGGGCCGCATAACGGGCGAACCCCGATGTGACATTCGTCCGCCCGCGGTGGGTGGCCGCGAACGGGGCGCCCCGCCCGCCGCGCAGGCGCCACAGCCGTGACACGTGCTCGTGGCGCCGAGGACGGGTGGGGCTGTTCGCGGACAGGACCCGCCGCGGGCCGTGCCCTCACCGCTCACTGGATGTGGGCAGACGTGCGGCAATCCGACTCGTTGTCGACGGCCGTCGTGGCCTCGGCCTGAGCCTTGACATGCCACTGGCATGCACGCATGCTAGCCACGTGTCCAAGATGGTACAGATACGGAACGTGCCGGACACGTTGCACCGCACGCTCAAGGTGCGCGCCGCAGGCTTGGGACAGACGCTCTCCGACTACCTCCTGGCGGAACTGGCACGCCTGGCCGCGCGGCCCACGCGCGAGGAGATGCTGGCCAGAATTCACGGTCGAAAGCGCGTGACCTTGAAGACCCCGGCGGCCGTCGTCATCAGAGCGGAACGCGAGTCCGCGTGATCGTCGTCGATGCGTCGGCCCTGCTGGAGCTCCTCCTGCAGACGCCGATGGGCACCCGGGTCGAGACGCGCCTCTTTCGCGACGAGGACGAGTTCCATTCGCCCCACCTGGTGAACGTTGAAGTGACCCAGGGTCTCCGACGGCTCATACGGGCAGGCGAGGTGTCTGCTGACCGCGCGGCCGAGGCGATCGCGGATCTCGCCGACCTCGATCTCCTCCGTCACCCCCATCTCGATCTCCTGACTCGCGCGTGGAAATTGCGCGAGAACGTCACGGCGTACGACGCGATGTACGTAGCGCTGGCCGAGGCGCTCGATGCGCCGATCGTTACCTGCGACACGCCGCTCGCCAGGGCGCCGGGTCACCGGGCGCGAATCGAGGTCATCGAGTGACGTCACAGGTCCAGCCTTCGCAACCACACATCACGGCATGAAGAAGACGAGATCATCGCTGAAGCCGCTGGCTGGACGTGTCGCGCTCGTCGCTGGCGCGACGCGGGGAGCTGGCCGCGGCATCGCACGTGCGCTCGGCGAAGCCGGAGCGACGGTCTATTGCACCGGTCGCAGTGTGAAGGGGAAGCCATCGCCGTACCGCCGGCCCGAGACGATCGACGAAACCGCGGCGATGATCACGGCCGCCGGCGGCCAGGCCATCGCTGTTCGCGTCGATCACACGAGCGAGGTGGAAGTGAAAGCGCTGTTCCGACGCATCCGGCGCACCCACAAGCGCATCGATGTCGTCGTCGACAGCGTGGCGGGCGAGGATCCTCTGATGGGCACGTACGGCTTCCTCTGGCAGGCCGATCTCGAGACGGCAGGTGCGATCTTCCGGCAGGGCCTGACATCGCGGATCATCACGGCGAAGCATGCCGCACTGGCCATGATGCCCGCGAAGCGTGGCCTCATCGTGGAGGTGACCGAGAACGACATGATCGGTGGTGGCGGCAATCCGATGTCGCAGGCCGTCAAGATGGCGCAGAAGGTGCTGCCGCTGATCTGGGCGGCCGAGCTCGTGCCGCATGGCATCACCGTCATGGCCGTGACGCCTGGTTTCCTGCGCTCGGAGTCGATGCTGCAGCACTTCGGCGTGACGGAGGACAACTGGCGAGAAGCCGGCAAGAAGGATCCGAACTTCCTGCAGTCGGAATCACCGCTGTTCGTCGGACGCGCGATCGCCGCGATCGCGGCGGACCCGAAGGTACAGGCCCGCACAGGAATGCTCTTCGGCTCCTGGGAGCTCGGACGCGACTACGGGTTGTCCGACTACGATGGCCGCCGTCCCGATTGGGGGCGGCACAAGATCGACTTCTCCACGCTCCCGCCAGCGTGGATCGACCTGTTCCGCACGGGCGCTGACCTGGAGAGCAAATGGTTGACGACGCTCGCAGGCCGAACGAGGAGGTTCAGGGCGAAAATCCCGTCGTAGCCCCCTTTGAGCTCACTTTCGCGAATCGTTGCTCCGGCCCCCCTCGGCTGAACGCCTGAAGGCCGACACTGTCCGAGCTCATGGCGGGCCGCCCGCGTTCGCGCTTGGGGTCCGTTCGAGACGACACCACTCTTAGACGGCGTCCCTCCTGCTCATGGCGCGACGCACGTGAAGTTCCTCGCTTCGTCCGTGCTCCCCGTGCCGGTGTAGCGCGCGACCTGCGGATGCGGACAGAGCGGCCGCGACATCGGCGAGGACGCGCCGCGGCCGGCTGGCCGTGTCGCGATGATCTGACCGGGCGCCACTCCCTGCTCTCTCCATCGCTCGAGCGCGCCGAGGAAGTCCGCCTGATCCGGGCCAACGCCGCCGCCGCAGTGGCCGACGCCGGGCATGAGGAACAGACGCATCCAGTCGCCCTGCCTGCCTCCGAACGTTCGGTTGACCGCTTCGTAGTAGCTGATGGTGTTTTCCGGCGCAGGACCCGGATCCGCCCAGCCGTGGTACAGGAGCAGCTTGCCGCCGCGCGCCTTGAACTTCGCCAGATCCGGATCGCTGGCCTCGATGAAACCGGCGTTCTTCAACGCCAACGCCAGATCGGTCTCCAGATCGAACGTCATCGGATCCCAGTCGGGATCCTGGCGGCCGACGTAGCGCGGCATGTCGCCGAACAGCGGGTTGAGCACCGCTCCGGGAGTCGGGATGCGCCAGCCGGTCTCAAACCCTGGCGAACGCCCCGGGTAGACGAGCGCGCCGCTCCTCGTCGTGACCGGCGCGTAGGCGCTCCTGGCGTTCGCGATCTGTGCGGGTGTGAGACAGTCGGGGCTATCGCCTGACGTACAGGCGAGTACCGCAGGATCGAACGTGCAGGCGCGCGGCTCGCTGATGATTCCGTCCTTGACGCCGTCGCGCGGATCGCAGGCGGCAACTACGGCGTTCGCGAACAGCGTCCGCTTTTCTGGCGGAACGAGCGTCGCCGGATTCTTCAGCATGCCGACCTGCAGGGACACTTGCGACACGTTGAGATGCACCACGTTGTAGACCGGCGCGCCCGCGACGATGGCGTCGAAGTCTTCAGGGAAGCGCTGCGCCGTCATCATGCCCTGCCGACCGCCGGTTGAACATCCCTGGTAGTAGGACAAGGCGGGTGCGCGACGGTAGAACGCCTGGATCAGAGCTTTCGACTGCACCGCCATCTCGTGCATCGCGCGGTAGCCGAAGTCGACCAGCTTCTCGGGATGACCGAGGGCGAACGCCGCGCTCCCGCCCTTATGGCCGGTGTCGTTGGAGGCCGTCGCGTAGCCGCGCCGGAGTCCACTCGCCATGGCGTCGAACGAGAGGCTGCCCGCCCATCCCCCATTACCCACGGCGAGGAACTTGCCGTTCCAATTCTCCGCGGGCAGCCACAACTCCATCTCGATGTGCGAATCCGCAGACGGTTGCAGCGTGACGGCCACGCGGCAATGCGCGGGCAGCGGCGCGGCTGCACCGCCCCGGCCGCCGCGCCCAGGTGCCTGAGCCCCGGCGGCCACGAATTCAGCGGCCGTAATCGTGGCGGCCGGCAGCGAGAGCGTCTTCAGCGGCTCGCACGTCGGCTGCTGGAGCAATGCAGCCGCGGCCATTACGACGAGGGAACTGACCATGGCACGTCTCCTGTCAGGTTGTGGGTACCGCTTCTGTGGCCGCGGGGAGTCCCGCCGACTCGAACGAGACCTCGGCCGGCAGCCCGACGTACTGTTCCGCGAGGCTCGTCATCGCCGCGTGCGAGCCCGTGAGGTAATCCAGGTCGGCGATCTGACGTTGATGATCGAACGCGCGTTCGTCCGGAAAGCGATGCAGTGTCGACGTCATCCACCACGAGAACCGTTGAGCTTTCCACACGCGCCGAAGGCACATATCTGAGTATTCGTCCAGCCACTCGCGTCGGCCGCGCTCATAGTACGCCTTCATGGCGCGCGCGAGGACCAGGACATCCGACGCCGCGAGATTCAGCCCCTTCGCCCCGGTGGGTGGAACGATGTGCGCAGAATCGCCAGCGAGGAACAGACGCCCGTAGCGCATCGGCGCAGCGACGAAGCTGCGCATCGGCGTCACACTCTTCTGGATGATTCGTCCGACATTCGGCTGCCAGCCGTCCCGTGTCGTCATACGCTCGAGCATCTCTGCCCAGATCGCCTCGTCCGACCAGTGGTCGATCGACTCGTCGGGAGGCACCTGAAAATACAGCCGCGTGATTTTCGGCGAGCGCATGCTGAACAGCGCGAAGCCGCGCTCGTGGTACGTATAGACAAGCTCCCTGGAAGATGGCGCGGCTTCCGTCAGGATCCCAAGCCAGCCAAACGGGTAGACGCGTTCATAGACGGTCAGGACGTCCGCCGGAATGGACGGGCGACAGATGCCGTGAAAGCCGTCGCATCCGGCAACGAAATCGCAACGAACCTCACGATCGACGCCGTCGTGCCGAAAGCGCAGCATCGGACTCGACGAGTCGAGCGCGTCAACCGAGACGTCCTCGGCCTCGAAATACAGCGGACGCCCCGTCGTCGTGCGCGCCTCGATCAGATCGCGGACGACTTCGTTCTGTCCATAGACGGTGATCGCCTTGCCACCCGTCAGTTCGGCGAAATCGATGCGATGCCGGCGTCCGTTGAAACCGACGTACAGGCCTTCGTGCCGAAGCCCTGCCCGCCGAAGCCCGGCGCCCACACCCATGGCGTTGAGCAGGTCCACCGTGCCCTGCTCCAGGACGCCGGCCCTGACGCGATCGATGACGTAGTCGCGGCTGCGGTTCTCGACGATGACAGAGTCGATGCCATTCAGGTGCAGGAGATGACCCAGCAGCAAGCCTGCCGGTCCGGCGCCGACAATCCCCACCTGCGTCCTGAGTGCGGGCACGGTTGGCCTAGAATCCTGTGCCACACTCGAAATTGGCCGCGTCGTCCGTGCTGCCGCGGCCCTTGTATTTCGCCACGAGCGGACTGTTCGCGTCTACGGTGGCTGATTCGATCGTCGTGTTCGGCAACGCGACGCTCGCCAGGCTCTCGCAGGAGCGAACCGGCTTCGCGTTGGCGACGACAGGTTTCGGCCGCGCCTGCATCAGCGGCGGCCCCGCTGGTGCGCCGCCGCGACCACCGATCGCCGGTGCACCCGGCGCTCCTCCACGCCCACGCTGCTGTGCCTGCCCGGCGGTGACGAGCAGCGCCACGATCGATGTGGCAATCAACACGGTCCGCCGGGTGCGATGCATGGTCATCCTCTATGACTCCAGAAACGGCGGCGGGCCGGCTGGCGGCTCGAGCCAGTGATGGTCCTTGAACACCGCCGCGAGTTGTTCACGCAGCCAGATGCTACGCGGCTCGTTGTCGAATCGGCGGTGCCAGTGCAGCTTCAGATCGTACATAAGGTCGAACGGGAGCAGCGCGGCGGCAACCTGGGAGGTGAGCGAGGCAAAGCGCGCCACAACGGCGTACGGCAGTGTGGCGACCAGATGCGTGTCCATGACGATGAACGGCACGCTCAGCACGTTGGATGTGTACATCGCGATCTTTCGTCGCATCCTGCGACGCTCTACGAACCGCTCGAGCAGCTCCTGGCTCCGCCCCTCACGACGGATCGCAATGTGGTCCGCGGCAAGGTACGCCCCAACCGTGAGCCGCTTCTTCCACAACGGATGTCCCGCGCGCATGAGGCACGCGAACCCATGTTTCGAGAGCCGCCGTTGTCGGAAGTTTCTCTGGGCGAGCGCTGGAAAATAACCCGCCGCGAGATCAACGTCGCCCTTCTCCAGGCCCTCGGCGAGCTTCACGTCCGGTATCGTGACCGAGCGCACGGGAGCTTTCGGTGCGTGGACGCGAAAATGGTCGAGGATCGACGGCAGGAACGCCATCTCCGCGATGTCGGAGAGTCCCAGGACAATTGGCCGGCTGCTGGTCGCCGCATCGAAGCGCTCGCCCTTGAGTAAATCCTCCTGAAGGTGCTGAAGGTGTGGCCGGGCTGCGCGGACAATTGCGTGGGCGCGCGGCGTCGGTACGATGCCGCTGGGTCCGCGGACGAACAAGGGATCATCGAATGACTCGCGCAGCCGTCGCAGCGCCTTGCTGACGGCTGGCTGACTCATCCCGAGCTGCCGCGCCGCGCGGCTCACGCTCAGCTCGTCGTACAGAGCAATGACGATGGGCAGCAGATTGAGGTCGGGGGTCTTCGGTGCCAACCGCGTCTGCTGCCCTCGAACTTACTTCGAATATTTGGCGAAGAACGCGAAAATCTCTGCCTGGTGAGAGCTGATCACGCTCCCGTGGTCGCCGCCGGCGACCTCGATGTACTGATGCGGCATCTTCAGCGCCTTCATCACCTCGACCCACGTACGTGACAGCGCGACCGGCACGGCCGTGTCCATGTCGCCGTGCACGACCATCACGGGCATCTTCGGAATCTTGTTGAGCGACGACGCCTGCAGGCCGAACGCCGCTGGCGCGATCGCGGCAATCGCGGCCCACTGTTGCGGGTACTTCATGGCGAGGTAATAGGTGCCAGCGCCGCCCATAGAGTGGCCCATCAGGTATGTGCGATCGTCGTCGACGTTGAACTCCTTGCGGACGAGATCGACGACCTGGAGGGTCTCCTTCTCACTCAACTCCCGCACGTTGGGCGGATCGTTGGCGCCAGCGAAGGCGCCGCCGCGCGGCGCGCCCTGCCGCGCAGGGTTTGCCGGCGCGGCGGCGCCGGTCGCGTTCGGTGCCACGTTCGGGGGCGGGCCTCCACGCCGCGGCGGTCCCGCCGGAATGCCATACCAGCCGCGCGGGTTGTATCCCATCGGCGCGAGCAGGATGTATCCACCCGCCTCCGCCAGATCGATCGCGTTCGGGCGCATCATCGTCGTGTGGGTCCCGCCCAGGCCGTGGAGGCTGACGATCATCGGGGCCTTCTTGCCGCGTGTGACCTTCGACGAGACGAACAGCGCGTACGGGATTTCTTCGTTCGTGTCGGCGAAATGATGCATGCGGATCTGGACCCGCGGGTCGACCGGAATGGGTCCGCGCCCGCCTCGTCCCGGGGCCGGTGCCTGGGCTGCGGGCGCGGTCGCGGGCGCCTGTGGCGCGGGCGGCTGCGCCAGCACCACAATCTGGAGACACAGAGCCAGGGCCACAACTGCGGACCACCGTCGCATAGCCGATCCTCCTGTGTAGAACACACACGCGCGGCCGGTCGCGGAGAACGCCCACGCGCGTGTCGGCCATGAGGGTCTCCGTTCAGCCAGAGACTGTCAATCTCGAATATCAGTTATGCGCGGAAGGCATAGTGCCTATTGCCCTCGCATCCGCTGCGAGGACTTCTCGGTCTCCAGGCAGAACTCGTCGATCAATTCTTCTCATCTGGCTACCGAGGGAGCGCCCAGGCGTACAGCCCGCTTCCGCCGCCGATCAGCACGTACTGTCGTCCGTCCAGCTCGTAGGCGATCGGCGCGTTGCCAACCCGGCCCGTTCCGGAGTGCCACAGCGTCGTCCCATCGCTCGTGCGCAGGGCCAGAGCGCTGTTTGCGGAGTCGCCGGTGAACGTCAGACCCGTGGCTGTCGTCAGGACCCCGGCGGCGCCGGCGCCGCCGTGCAGATCGTGGCTCCAGCGGATCTTGCCCGTCCGATAGTCGATCGCCCGCAGCGCGCCGCGCCCGTAGACCGTATAGTCGGCGCCCGCCCAGCCGACGGCGCCGTGCTCCGGCTTGAAGAAATAGATCCCGTACGCGTCGTGCGCGCTGACGATCAGCAGACCGGTCGCCGGATCGAAGCCTGGCGATCGATAGTTCGTACCGCCCGCCTCGTCGGGCGCGACCAGCCGTCCGTCGCGCGCCGGCTCCTTGTCGGGGTTTGGAACCGGCCGGCCGTCCTCGTCGATCCCCTTGGCCCAATTCGCCGTGGCGAACGGAGTTGTCAACAGGTTCTTCCCCGTGACGCGATCGAGCACGAAGAAGTAGCCGTTGCGCGACGCCTGCAACAGCAGCTTGCGCGGCGTGCCGCCGAAGTCCGCATCGACGAGCACGGGCACTTCCGCCGCGTCCCAGTCGTGCGTGTCGTGAGGCACGGCCTGGAAGCCCCAGGCCATTTGCCCGGTGTCGGGATTGAGCGCGACGATGCTCCCCGTCCATTTGTTGTCGCCCGGGCGCGCCGGGCCGTTGAGCACGGGCGTCGGATTCCCCGTGCCGACATACAGCAGATTCAGCTCGGGATCGTACGTGCCGGTCATCCACATCTGGCCGCCCGTCGCGCCTCCGCTGATCGAGTCGGGCGTGCCTGGCGGCGGCGTGCTGAAGAACGTCCACTGCAGCGCGCCCGTCTCGGGATCGAACGACTTGAGGATGCCGGGCAGATTGTCGAAGTCGCCGGAGACGCCGGCGATCAGGTGATTCCGGATGATGAGCGGTGCGTTCGTGGACCAGTAGCCGCGCCGCGAGTCGCCAATCTCGACGTTCCACCGCACGCGGCCGGTGCGCGCATCGAGCGCGACGAGGTGTGCGTCCGGCGTTGTCAGATACACGAGATCGCCGCGCACGGCCGCGCCGCGGTGACCGATCTTGAATCCTTCGTTGGCCGGATACGTGTAGCGCCAGATCTGACGCCCCGATCGCGCATCGATCGCCCAAAGGTTGTCCGGCGAGGTCAGGTAGATCACGCCATTGACCAGGATCGGCGTCGCCTTGATCTGCTGCGGCAGGTTTGTCTGGAACGCCCAGGCGAGCGTCAGCTGATGGACATTGTCCGGCGTGATCTGC
>CAZFAT010000385.1:0-18283 GCA_964517075.1 uncultured Solibacteraceae bacterium | reverse complement strand
GCTCGCGGGCAGGGCCGGCCCACGGCCTCCGCCGCCCCCGCCGCCGCGCGGTGGCGCGGCCGGCTGCGCCGCGCCCGCCGCAGGCGCGGCAACGCCGGCGCCTCGTCCTGGCGGCACGTTGCCCCCACCGCCGCCCCTGCGCCCGCCCCCGCCCGCACGCGCCAGTTCCTCGGCCGTCAACGGCGCGAAGAGCGGCGCGGCATCGTACGCCAGTTGCTTTTCCTTCTCATCGAGCACGTCGATGGCCGCGTTGAAGATATTGTTCAGGTGGCCGCTGAAGCGCGCGCCGCCGCGCCATTTCGACGCC
This sequence comes from uncultured Solibacteraceae bacterium, assembly GCA_964517075.1. Classification (GTDB taxonomy): domain Bacteria; phylum Acidobacteriota; class Vicinamibacteria; order Vicinamibacterales; family SCN-69-37; genus CAZFAT01. Next base: position 17,976 of record CAZFAT010000385.1, on the reverse strand, counting down.
TTGCCGAACCACGCGATCAACTGCTGTTTCTGCGGCGCCGTCCAGCCCTGGTCGACCATGCGCAGGGCATACATGTAGGAAATCTGGCCCGGCTGATCGACCTCGCCCTGCGGCATGATCGCGAGCACCTTCGCGATGACGTCCGGCTCGCCCGTATAGGCCAGCACCTTCGCCATGTGGTGCGCATACATCGTCTGCTCGCAACCGGCCGGCGTGGTGCCGGGCGCGCGGCTCGCGCACCCGATGTAGGTGTTCGCCGGCGAGTTCGACTCGCGCGTCGGGAACTGCCCGATCAGTGCGTCGTGCACCTGCTTCTTCACCTCGGCACTGACGCCGTTCGACGTCTCCGTCGCCGCGACCTCGAACGCGCGCAGCACCCGGATCTTCTGCGCCGTGGTCAGGTTCGTCCGCTTCATGAAGCCGACCAGCCGCTCGAAGATCGGCGCGAGGTCGGCCTCTGATGTCTTGGTGTTCGACAACGCGAGCAGCCCTTCGGTGGCGCGGACGACGTTGGTCTCGGCCAGGACGAGCTTCGCCCACTGGTCGCGCGGCGTATGCTCCAGCGCGAGACGGCCGGCATAGCGCGTGAACGCATCCGGGCTGCCAAGGAGCGCGTAGATGTCGGCAATCGGCGCCCAGCTCGGCTGGCTCGACGTGAGGCCCTGGCGCACCAGCGTCTCCGCCGCGCGGCGCTGCACGAACGGATCACGGGCCCGCAGCCCCGATGCCGCGACGGCCTTCGCGTTATCCGACCGATGCAGCCCGACCACCAGCGCGGCGGCCCCGGCCACGTCGGCATTCCCGTCGTTGATCAGCGCCTGGAGCAGCGCGGCGTTCGGCGCGCCGCCATGCCGCTGCATTTCGAGCAGCGCGCGCATCCGGTCGGCCGGCGCGGCCGACGTGCTGCGCGCCAGCTTCTCCAGCTCGGCCGCGAACGCCGGCGTGCCCATCGTCGCCTTCACGGCTTCAATCGCCGCCCAGCCCCAGCTCGACAGCGGCTGTGGCTGGCGGACGACGGCGAGGATGCCGGTCATGTCGGGCTGCGCGGGGCGCGGACCGGTCCAGGTGACCTTGTAGAGCCCGCCGTTGGCGCCGCCGCCGCCGGTCGTGAAGTAGATGTTGCCGTCCGGTCCCACTTCGAGATCCGTGATGGGCATCGGCTCGCCGTGGACGAACTCGGCCAGGTCTTCGCGGCCGCGGTAGGTCGCCCCCGTCCGCGTCAGCTCGGTGTAGAGCAACCGGCCGCGCGACCAGTCCGCCTCGAACAGATTGTCGAAAAAGCGCGACGGATAGGCGTAGCTCTGGTACGTCTCCATGCCGACGGGCGAGCCGCGGCGCAGGTGGCGGAGCGTCGGCAGCACGTCGAAGTACTCGTCCTGGTACTTGCCCGTGCCGTTACGATACCCAGCGTCGCCGCCCGGGATGGCGTGGATCGTCCGCACTTCGCGGTACCAGGGCGCGTTCACGTCCCATTCCATGTCGCTGTCGAACACGAAGGTTTCACCGGCGATGTTGTAGGCGAAGTCGTACGGATTCCGCATCCCACTGAAGAGCACGGCAAAGCGGTTGTCGCGCTGCAGGCGGCCAATGAACGAGTGCACGCCAATCCGCGTGCTGTTGCCGAACTGCGGATCGGGGAAGGCCGGCAGGAACTGCCGTTCCTCCAGGTTGTGCCAGTTGGGCGATGCCGCGACGTCGATCCCGTCGTCGTTCACCGGCGGCGCGCCAACGTACGTGTTGTTGCCGACGAGGATGTGCAGGGACCCGTCCGGCGCACGGCGGATGGCGTGCGGGCCGTGATCGCCCATCCCGTTCGCCGTGTAGCGCGTGAGGCGCTCGATGGCCTCGAACACGTCGTCGCCGTTCTTATCCTGCAGACGATAGAGCCCGGGGATGCCGTTCTGATTCTGGCCGCCGCCGCGTCCCCCGCCCTCGGCCGGTGCGGCCGGCGCTGGGTCCGAGTCCAGCCGCCCGAAGCAGTCCGCGTAGAGCGTCGTCGGGCCGTCGAAGAACAGGCCCTGGCAGGTGGTCAGGCGGTCGGAGAGGATTGTCTCGCCTTCGAAGATGCCGTCGTTGTTCGCGTCGAGCAGCACGCGCGGGCTGCTGCCGCTGCCCGACACGCTCTGCCCCACGACCGGCCGCCCCTTCGCGTCGAAGGTCACGACGATGTAGGAGTCGGTCTTCTCGACGGGGGTGACGCGGTCGACGCGGAACCCCGGGAGGGTGCTGAAGGGGGAGCCCGGCGTGGCAGGGCGATTATCCTGTGCCCGGTCGGCCGAGGGCGCCGGCGCGCCTTGCGGCGCCGCCTGCTCGCGGGCCTGCAGCCACACCGAGGTGGCCGCCACCCCGGCCATCACGGTACCCGAGACGAGCTTCTGCCATCGCTTCATCACGAACCTCCCAAGCCCGGCCGCCATCCGGCCGGGGCCGTCAATCGGTCGACAAGCGGAGAGTCTAACTCAAGGTTCCAAGGTGCCAAGGTGGCAAGGTGCGAACCGTGGCACCCCTGGAACCCTCGTACCCTCGTACCTTCGTACGACATGATCAATTAATGCCTTCTGTCCGTGCGCTCCTCTGGGACAACGACGGTGTGCTCGTCGACACCGAGCAGCTTTACTTCGAGGTAACGCGCGATGTCCTGGCGACGACCGGCATCGTCCTGACGGACGAGCAGTACCGGGACCTCTTCCTCGTTCAGGGGCGCGGGGCGTGGCATCTATGCGCCGAGCGGGGCGTCCCGAATGAGGAGATCGTGCGGCTGCGTTCGACGCGCAACGACCGGTACACGGAAGGGCTGCGGCGCGGATCGCTGGCGCTCGAGGACGTCGAGACTGTCCTGCGCGCGCTCCATGGCCGGTATCCGATGGGGGTCGTCACCAGCTCGCGGCGCGATCACTTCGAGCTGATCCACGAGCGCACGGGGTTCCTGCGCTACTTCGACTTCGCGCTGACCGCGCACGACGTCGAACGCGTCAAACCGGATCCGGAGCTGTATCTGAAAGCGGTCGAGCGCAGCGGGTTCAAGGCGACGGAGTGTCTGGCAATCGAAGACTCCGAGCGCGGCCTGCACGCCGCCCGCGCGGCGGGTGTGCCGTGTGTGGTGGTGCCCACGCCGCTCACGCGCGGATGCGCCTTCGACGGCGCCGAGCGCGTGCTCGAGGGGATTACGGACGTGGTGGAGTGGCTGGAGTAGTGTTCGGTTCTCGGTTCTGGGTTCTGGGTTCTGGGTTCTGGGCGCGGCTCCAGCCATCATGACGATGGGCACAGCCGGAGCGGGTCTACCGCAGGGGCACGGCGCGCGGCATGGCGCCCACCTCGACCCACTCGTCGCCCATTTTCACGACGAGCGTGCCCAGCGCCCGGCCGCGCTCCATCCGCTGCACGCGGAAGCCGATATCCGGAGCGACAAGGCCCACAGGATCACGACTACGCTACGCATCCATCTGGACATTCCCCACCTCCGTCGTGTCTGACGACCCGGCCGTGTCGCCGGTTTGGCCGGGGGGAAGCCCGGCATCGCGACACGACTCCCAGGCGATAGCCCGATAGCCCGATCGTCGTTAACCCGATCGTCGTTAACCCGATCGCCGATAGACCAATCACCGATAGCCGGATCACCGATAGCCCGATTGTCGATAGCCCAATCGCCGATCGATAGCCCAATAACGCAATCGCGATAGCCGATAGCCAATAAGCAGATAGCCAGATGCGACTGCTCTTCACCACATCAGCATCCTGCCCACGGCAGGGGATGCGCCGCAGCGCCCGAGGACGTCGTCGAAACGCAGCTGCGCAATCCGCGATCGGGATTCATCGCCTACGTGTCGTCGCTCGAACCCTAGCCAGGTTCCAAGGTCCATCGAGGGTTCGAGGGTTCGACCGGCGGCGGTAGCCGCGGGGGATCGTCAATCGAAAACGGCGCCGAGCTGTTTCAACTGTGTTTCGGCCTGTCTGGCCCAGTCACGGTTGGCCAGCGGGCTGGCGGGGCTCGGGTGCAGCATGCCACCGATCGTCCCCCCGAACGCCGGCAACGCTTCGCGCGCGCGGCGTTCGGCGAAACCACCGACGCCCACGACGATGTCCGGCTGCAGCACGTTGACGATTTGCCGAAGCGCCTCGTCGCATACCGCGAATAGTCCTGCACGCTCTCCCGCCGGGAGCTTGTCCGGTGTGCGGTTGCGGGCTGACGCCTCCATGAGCACCAGCGGACAGTAGTTGGCCACGAAGAAGTCACGGAAGAACGCGTCGGGCGTGCCGAACCGATCGCGGATCCAGCCCCACAGACGGGTGCCGCTGACCTCCGAGCGCGGACACTCGAAGCCCTGGATCGGACGTTTTGGGTGCTCCCGCACCGGCTTCATCACGGGCGCCCGGATGCCGAGAAAGTCGCGGACCATCGCGACGTCGCCGAACGGCACGCCGGTCTGCGCCATACCGAACGGGCCGGGGTTCATGCCGATGAGCAGCACGCGGCGGCGGCCGCGGCCGTAGCGCTCGAGATAGGTCTCGTGCGACCGCCACGCGTACTGCAGCGGGTTGTAGACGTGCGTGACGGGCGGCGCGAACGCCAGCGCGTCGACGGTCCGCGACATCTGCTTCGACACGTCGACGAGACGCACGACGCGCACCGGCGGGTTCGTCAGTCGACCGTCACTTCCGCCCAGACCCAGCCCCGGAGGTCGCCGGGCGCGAATCCGACGGCCTGGTCCTGTGGATAGGCGGTCTTGAGCACGCTGCCGATCGCGGCGTCGACCGTCTCGCGCGGGCCATGACACGTGACGCAGAAGTCCAGCGTCCCGATGGGGCGCAGCACCCCCACGCGGCGGTCAAACGCGAGCACGACGGGCTGGGCGTCGGCGACCTTTCGTCCCGCGTGAGTCGCCACAGTGGTGGCGGCCCACGGCCGCGGGGCGTTCGCGGGATTGCGCAGCCGATGGCTGGTCCGGCCAATCGCGAGGCGATGTTTCTTGGCAAGAGCGGTCGTCAATTGCTGCGCTTCATCGCGGCACACGGCCACGGCGGCGGCCGGTCCCCCACTGGCCATGGCCGCCGTGAGCCGCCCGACCAGCGTGCCCTGCAGTTCCCCGATGGCGAGGTCGGCGCGCGCCACCGCCGCGGTGACGGGCGCGGGCGCCGCACCCATATCGACGGGCCGCGGTTCCTGCGCGGCGGTCTCACTCGAGATCACCGAAGCGAGGACGAGAATCAGGCCGAGTGTTGACGCGTGACGCATCGTAGTCCTCCCCGAGGGCGTCCCTTGGTTTGAAGTTTGAGGTTTGCCTTGGAGCGCTTCCCGTCAGTCGTCGTGATGGTCGGTGCGGTAGTGGGTCTGCTCCTGCCGGGTGCGCTCGCGGGTCACCCGCTGCTGGGCGCCCAGGGTTTCCCGGCTCCTCTGCTGGGTTCCGTCGGAGCTGACCGCGAACATCGACAGCAGACGCTCCAGTGACGCAGCGCCACACGAGGGACACGTGGGCGCGGCCGAGCCGCGAATCAGCAGTTCGAACTGGCTGTCGCAGGACAGGCAGCGATACTCGAACAAGGGCATGACCAGATTCTAGAAGGTTCCAAGGCGTCCAAGGTTCGAAGGTACGAGGGTACGAGCCGTTTTCGGTAGCCGCGGGGCTTGAGCCCCGCGGGGGCGGAGGCGCTGCGATTCCGCGAGGGCGAATGACGAGGGGGGCTCCCCGACCCGACCGGTTTGCGTGCCGCGGGCGGGCACTGTGCTGTTCGGGACAGACGGCGGCGTCCCTCCAGGCGCAGACTGGACCGCACCCCAGCATCCTGTCGGCCCTGCCGCTGGCGCCGGCTCGCTGCGACGCTCATCCCCGCTGACCGGTCCCTGGATTGGCGTGGACGAGGAGGTTGGACGTGCGCATGACACCCAACGGCCCGCCGCCATCGGCCCCGGCCCTCGTCGAGCCCGCCGAGGAGCCGTCGTCCGCAACGATCGACCCGACTGAACGGCAGCGGCTCCAGCGAGGACGATTCGTCGCGCGGGACCGGGCCGAGACCATCCTCAACTCCATCGGCGACGCGGTGCTGAGCACCGACCTGGCGGGGAACATCACCTACCTCAATGCGGCGGCGGAAGCGATGACCGGGTGGCCGCGCGAGGCGGCCGCGGGACGGCCTCTGGCGGAGGTCTTTCACATCATCGACGGCGCGACACGCCAGCCCACCCAGGATCCGATGCGTCTCGCCGTGTCCCTCAACACGACCGTCGGCCTGGCGCCAGGCGCTGTGCTGGTTCGACGCGATGGCAAGGAGTCCGCGATCGAAGACTCCGCCGCGCCGGTGCGTGACCGGGACGGGCACGTGACGGGCGCCGTGATCGTCTTTCGCGACGTGGGCGCGGCGCTCGAGACCTCACGCCAGATGTCGCATCTGGCGCAGCACGATACCCTCACGGGCCTGCCCAATCGCCTGCTGTTGACCGACCGGCTCACGGAGGCGATGGCGCTCGCCCGTCGCCGCCGCCAGCCGCTCGCGGTGCTCTTTCTCGACATCGATGGGTTCAAGGACATCAACGACGCCCGGGGCCATCTGACCGGCGACCGGCTCCTGCAGTCGATCGCCGCCACCCTGACGCGGACGCTCCGCAAGTCGGACACCGTGAGCCGGTACGGCGGCGATGAGTTCGTGATTGTGCTGACCGCGCTCGAAAACCCCGCACACGGGGCGCTGGTCGCGACCAAGGTGCTTCAGGTGATCGCCGAGCCGCATCCCACCACCGGTGAGGAGGTCAGGGTGACGGCCAGCGCCGGGGTGGCGCTCTATCCCGAGCACGGACAGGACGCCGTCACGCTGGTGGCGAACGCCGACGCCGCGATGTACGAGGCCAAGCGCGTTGGACGAGGTCAGTGCCGCGTGTCAACCACAAGGCTGGGCGACTAGCCGCGGGGCTCAGGTTCCTCCGTTCGAAGGACGCGAGAAATCTCCCCACACTGCCCGCGTAGCCTGTCATCTCCAGATACCCGCGGCCGGACGCCGCGCGGCCGCGGACCGTGCCCGCAACGTCCACCAGCCCTTCCCAGTAGGCGACGCCGGTCGACGCCGTCGCGTCCAGTTCCTGGTCGGCGAGCGGCGTGGACACGGTGAGCGCGAGCGACGCCGCGGGAATGTCGATGCGCCAGCCGATCGGGTAGACCGCGCCGGTGCGCGTCGATCGAAACGACGGGCCGGCCGGCGTGAGGGTGAAGTCGCCGGCCTCGAGCGGGACCACCGTGCCGTCGGCGCGGGTGAGGGTGCCGCTCGAGTGCGGGTCGCGCGATCCGTCCCGCCGGCGAAGCTGATAAAGCATCAGATCGCTGCCGTCGGAGAGCTGGAGCGCCAGCCAGTCCCAGCCCTGCTGATCGGGCGTGAGGACGTTCGACCCGAACTCGCGGTCCATCCAGCTCGATCCCGTGACCGCGACACGCTCGCCATCAATCACCAGCGTCCCGCGCGTGGGCATCCGCGTGAGCGAGTAGTAGTGCGAGCCCCTGCCCTCTCCGTCGCCCTTCCGGCTGAAGCCGTCGCGCCCGTTGATGGTCGGCGCGTTGCCCTCGTCCAGCATCAGGTCCACACCCAGTCCACCCTCGAGCACGCGGACGACGTGCCGGCCGCGCGCGTCGAGCGACGCCGTCCAGTCATCGTTCCAGACGCGATATCGATCCGCGTCGGCGCCGGCAATCCCCGGCCCGGCGCGGTTGAGCCGCTCGGCATATCGATACCGCCGGCCGGCGGGGTCGCTGACCGCCACGTGCGTCATGTACACGTCGCGCACCGCCCAGCGCGACGGATTCGCCGGCGCCGGATCGACGCCGACCCGAAAGAACGTCACCTGGTACCCGAACCGTCGCCCGTCCGCCGCATCCAGGTTTCCCGTGTAGTACCACCACTCGATCCGGAACGCGGGGTGGGCGGCGTGATCGCGGGGGAACTGAAACACATAGCCAGGGCCTGCAGCACGCCAGGTTGACACTGGCCCCTGCGGGGTCCAGCGTGCCAGGGCTTCTGCGGGCAAGCTCGGGGCGCACGCCGCAGCCAACAATAGCGCCCACGTCCATTCAGGCACTCCAACCTTCGAACCGTCGAACCCTGACATCTCGAAACCCTCTCAGCCCTTCGAACCTTGGAACCCTTATTGTCCGGCGTCCATTTCCATGTCCGCGGCCCGCCGTGCCGGATAGATCCCCGCCACGATCGTCGCGATGATGACCGCCAGCGACGCCTGTGCGAGAAACCGCGCCGGCAGGTGAAACTGAATCGTCCAGCCGAAGCTCTGGACGTTGATGACGTAGATGAGGATCAGCGACAGGGCGAGGCCGACCGCGAGGCCGATGGCCTGGCTGACCGCGCCGATGAGACCGGCCTCGATGACGACCATGCGCTGCACCTGCCGGCGATCGGCGCCGACGAGCCGGACGAGCGTCAGGTCCCGGCGCCGCTCGATGACCAGCGTGAGCAGCGTGCCGGCCACGCCCAGCATCGCGACGAACACCGCGACCAGCTCGAGCGCATAGGTGATGGCGAAGGTGCTGTCGAAGATGCGCAGCACCTCGTCGCGCAGGCTGCGGTTCGTGTGGATGAAGACGCGGCGCCCCTCGTCGAGGCTCGCCAGCATCTGGGCGCGCACCCCGTCGGGATCGGCGCCGGCGCGCAGGTACACGGACAGCCCGGTCGGCGGCAGCTCGCCGTAGTGGCGCGCGAACGTCCCGCGGTCCATCACGACCACGCCGCGCTCCGTCGAGTAGTCGTAGTAGACGGCCGCGATGCGGAAGGTTCCCGGCCCCGCGGGCGTCGCGAGCGTCAGGTCGTCGCCGTCGCGACGGCCGACCTGCCGGCCGAAGGCCTCGGAAATGACGACCGTGTCGGTGCCGATGGCGGACCGGAGCGCGGCCCGGCCGTCGGCCGGGCTCCGGAACAGCAGCGCGCCGTGGGTGGCGGCGACCGCGAACGTCCCGGCGGCGAGCAGCACGCGATCGCCCTCGTAGGTGATCTCGGTGTTGCGGAATGCGTCCACCGCCTCCACGTCGGGATGCCCCGCAATCGCCCTCACCACCTCCGCCGACATCGTCTGGTCCCCGGCCGGCCCGGTGCGCGAGCCCGGCCGGACGAACCGGTCGGCCTGCAGCGTCTGGCTCACCCAGTAGCGGACGGTCTCGCGGAAACTGCCGATCATCACCGCGATGGCCACCATCATCGACAGCGCCACGGCGAGCGCGGCGACCGAAATCGACAGCCGCGGGATGGCGGACGCGAGATTCGCGTGCGCGAGCAGGCCTTCGACGCCGAACACGCGGCGGAGCGCCGCGCGCGAGGCCGCCGCGAGCGCGAAGATGACGGCCGGAACGAGGAGCGACGCACCGGCGATGACCGCCAGCGTCGAGACGTAGCCGAAGACCGGCACGCGCCCAATCGGGTCGAACGTCGCCAGCCACGCGGCGAGCCCGAGCAGCAGCCCAGGCCAGACGATCGACGTGACGCTCAAGCGGAACCGCGTTTCTATCGTGTCCGCACCACCGATTGCCGCGGTGGGCGGCACACCGGCGGCTTCGCGGGCCGGCACCGCGGCAGCCAGCAGGGACAGCGGCACGCCGATCCCGAACGCGAGCCCGACGTGCCAGCCGCTCAGGGTGGGCGGCGCCGCGGCCGTGGCAACATATAAGGTGCTGACGGTGGACGCGGTGAGCGCGACCGCGCCGTCGGCGAGCAGCCGCGCGAGGGCCAGACCGAGCGCCGCGCCGGCGACGCCGAATACGGCGGCTTCGCCCAGGAACAGCGCCAGCACCTGCCGGCGCGTCACGCCCAGCGCCCGAAGCACGCCAATCTCCCCACGCCGCGCGATCACCGAGAGGGTCACCGTGTTGTAGACGAGGAACAGCCCGACGATCAGCGCGATCCACGAGAGCGCCGTCAGGTTCATGTGGAACGACGCGAGCATGCGCTCCACCTGCTCGCCTCGTCGCGCCGGCCGCGCGGCCTCGAGGCCCGCGGGCAGCCGCGCGGCAATCGCCGTGAGCGCCTCCTCCACCTCGCGCCCCTCGGACAGCCGCACGTCGATCCGATCGATCCGCCCGAAGCGATCGAAGGCGAGCTGCGCCGCGGCGATGTCCATCAACACGAAGTTGCCGTCGAGCACGCGCGCCGGCCCCTCGTCGGCGAGGAGCGCGGTGATGTCGAAGGGCTGCACGCGATCGCCGCTCATCAGGCGCAGTTCGCTGCCACGGTCGAGGCGATGCCGCCGCGCGAACGTCTCGGCAATCACCACGGCCCGCGGGCTCGTCAGCAGATCCAGCAGGCGCGCCGCCGGGACTTCCCCGTCCGCTGCGTCGCCGCCGGACCGCAACCGGTAGTCGCGAATCTCCCGGTCGCGCAGGATGTCGATGCCCAGTACGCGCACGGCCTCGGTGCGTCCGTCGGGGAACACGACCGCCATGTCTCCCTCGATGACAGGCGAGGCGACGCCGAACTCGCGTAGCCAGCCGAGACCGACCAGTTGTCGCTCGTCCACGCCGGGGCCGCTGCCGGTGATTTCCACCGACGCGCGGCCGCTCATCGTGTTGAGCGCCATGGCGAAGCCGCCGACCGCGCTCGCGTTGGCCAATTGAATCGCCAGGACGACGGCGACGCCGAGCGCGACGCCGGCAAGCGTGATGACCGAGCGCAGCCGCTCGGCCAGCAGGCGGCGGACGATGAACGTGAAGAACAGCCGCGTCATGCGCCAACGGCCGCCGGCGCGTCCACGAGCTGACCGTCGCGCATGTGGATCGTGCGGTGGGCCGCGGCCGCGACATCCACCGCGTGGGTGGCGAGCAGCACGGTCACGCCCAGCTCGCGGTTCAGCTCGGCGAGGAGCGTCATGACCACCGCGCCGTTGTCCGAGTCCAGGTTGCCCGTGGGTTCGTCGGCGACGACGAGGACGGGGCGGTGGACGAGGGCGCGGGCGATGGCGGCGCGCTGCAGCTCGCCGCCGGAGACCTGCTGCGGGTAGTGCGGCAGCCGGTGCACGATGCCGACGCGATCGGCCAGAACCCGGGCGCGCGCGTCAGCCTCGCCCGCGGCCATGCCGGCCAGCAGGCACGGCAGCGCGATGTTGTCAGCCAGGGTGAGTGTCGGCAGCAGGTTGAAGAACTGGAAGACGAAACCGACCTGTTCGCGGCGCACGCGCGTCAGCCGGTGATCGTCGAGCGCGGCCAGGTCCTGGCCGTTGATCGCGATGCGCCCGGCCGACGGGCGGTCCATAGCCCCGCAGAGGTGCAGCAGGGTGGACTTGCCGCAGCCCGATGGCCCCATCACGGCGACGAAGTCGCCCGACTCGAGGGTGAACGACACCCCACGCAGCGCGTGCACGGGCGCGGCGCCGCCGATGTAGGTCTTCTCGAGCGCCTCCGCCGCGACGACCGGCATGCAGCGATCGTATGCCGGGTCTCGAACGAGGAGGCTCGCGGTCGCCTCGGTCTCGCGGGGGCGTGGAACGTGGGCAACGCGGCACCTGATCTGTGCCCTTGCGGTGGCTCGCGCCGGGCGCTGGCTCGCCGCGGACCGGGCGGCCGTCGCGTCGGATCGAACCATCGATCCAGCCAGGCTGGCTTGCAGATTGCAGTAGAGGGCGGGCGAACGTGCCAGTGCCGATGGCGCACGGGGCCGTGCGGGGACGTTGTTTTCAGAAGGAGAAGGCCATGCTGTACACCATCGCGGTCATTCTGCTGGTCATGTGGCTGCTCGGCCTGGTCAGCGGCTACACGGTCGGCGCGTTCATCCACGTGTTGCTCGTCGTGGCGATCGTGCTGTTCCTCGTCGGCCTGGTTAGCGGGCGGCGGACCATATGACCCTGCCCGCCAGCCGTCACCGGCTGGCGGGCGACTCACTCGGGCCGCGGGGCGCCCGCCCCGCGGCCGCATCACTCCCCTGACTGTCGCGTCGTCATCAACCGATCGATGGCGAAGCCAGCCGCACGCCTACCGCCGCAGCGGCAAGGCTCTCTGCAGCGCCGTCGTCGTCACGGCGCCGTGACAAAGATTGGGTTCGAGTAGAACCAGAGATCGGTCCACGGGTCTTCGCCAGCCGTGTCCATGGGCGGCTCGGCATCCATGGTGCTGGTGCCGCGGACTCGCAGGTAGCCGTTCCGCGCCCCGTTGGGCAGCGACGTCATGATGGTGCAGGTCCCGGCCGCACACTGCCAGTCCTTCGCGGTGAATCGCGCCACGACGCGCGTCGTGTCGTTCTTGTCCAGCGTGCGATCGGCGGCCGGCCCGCGAACGTCTCCGGCGATCAGGTCCACGCGCGCCACCGAGGGCCGATCGCCGCGGCTGTTCGGCCGGCTAGGGACGCCGAACCGGATTTCGACCTGCACGGCCTCGCCCGGCCGCGCGGCCAGGGACTCGCCCACTGAGGCGGCGCCCTGGGCGCTCCGCGCCGTGACCTCGAGCGCGTTGATCAGGTCGCCGGCGACGACGAAGATACGGCCCGCCCGCAGGCCGTTGAGGATGTCGTCGTAGGTGCGGCGGGCGTGAACGTAAGTCTTCTGGAACTCGCCCGGCCAGAAGTCCGACCCCCCATCCGTGTAATGCACGTGCGAATCCGACGTCGCCACGATCCAGAACCGCCGGCCTTCGCCCAGCATCGAGTCCCACAGCCCACCGACGATGGCGGTCATCTGGTCGAAGCCGCCGAACGTGCGGGCGGCGGCGTTGCCGTAGCCGCCGCGGTTGCCCGTTGGCTGCTCCTTGGCGTCCCGCCTCACTGCGCCGTCGCGGGCGAGCGTGCCCGCCTGATGTCCGGGCGCGCCCTCCATGCCGCGATAGATGGCCGGCGCCAGGTCGTTGTTGTTCCGGAACTCCCGCGGTTCGTCCGAGCCGTAGACGCTAATCCCCTTCGCCGAGCGGGACGGATGGTTGGCGAACATCAGCGGCAGGCGCGGCAGGCTGTTCATGTAGGCCAGCGCTTTGGCGGCGAACGCCTCGGTGTTGCGCGACGGATCGGCCGGCCACGCGTCGTTCCGGTCGAACTGGCTCTCGATGTTGAACAGCGTTTTCCACTCGTCTTCCGTGTTCGGCATGATCAGCGTGTGATGGTCCATCGCCGGCATGTTGAACTCCATGCCGTAGAACTGGAGCACCTGCGGAACGGCCCGCCGCGACTCGCCCAGCTCCGCATAGGCGTGCGCGAGGTTGAGCTTGGAGTGATGGGGGCCGCCGTGGTCGGTCGTGACCATCCAGCTCAGGCCGAAATCCTTGGCCTTCTGCGCGTTGACCGGCGTGGAGTAGCGCGCGTCGCCGCCCTTGATCGGCGCTGGCGGATTGACGGCGCGATCGTATCCGGGGCTCCAGTGGCTGTGGATGTGCGAATCGCCGGCGAGCCACGCGGGGGCCTCCGTCTGCGACACCGCGACCGCCGCCCCGCCGGCCGTGAGCGCGGCCAGCAGGATCAGCCGGAGGGACACCCTGAGAGACGGACGAGGGAACGTGGCAGTGGGCACGAGCGGAATCCTTTCCTGACGAGACGCGCCGGCCGAGGCCGGCGCGGCCGATTGTGCCACGGGTGTGTTACGACGATGTGAACGACCGGGCAGGCACTGGTTCTTGTTGCCTCGACACAATCAAAATTGCTGCCGGCGCCCGCGCCCATCTGGCTACAATCGCCCTGGCCACCGCCGCGTGGTCGTGCTCATGCCTCAACGATCCTGGGTGGGTCTGCTAGTCGGGACGCTGCTCCTCCTCCCGCTTTCGGCCGTCGTGCGCGGCGGCACCGATCGGCAGGTGCGGGAAGGCTTCATCCTTGGCCAGGTGGTCGATGGCGAGACGAACAGGCCAATCCCCCGCGCAACCGTCACGCTGACCGTGACCGGTGCGCGGCCTGTCCCCTCCGCCGCGGAGGGCCCCCCGCCGGTCATCACCGACGCAGACGGCCACTTCCTTTTCCGCGGTCTCCCCGGCGGCAGCTACACGTTCTGGCCGGCCGCGCCCGGATACCTGCTGGGCGGCTACGGACAGCGGCGGCCTCTGGGACCAACCCAGCCGTTCGTGCTCGGCGAAGGACAGCGGGCGGGTGGGGTCGTGCTGCGCCTCTGGCGAGGCAGCATCATCGCCGGTTTGGTCACGGACGAGACGGGCGCTCCCGTGTCTGGCGTCAACGTCCTCATCAGCAAACGCATCGTCACCAACGGCCGCGTCGAGCTGCGCGTTTACGATTACGGTAACCGGACCGACGATCGGGGCGCGTACAGCCGATCCAACATCCCACCCGGCGAGTACGTCGTCTCGGTGCCGGCCGGGATGACGGTCGCCCGAGTGGGCCGAACGGCACTCGACCAGTCCGCAGAGGCCGCACTTCGTGCTTCAGGGGCGTCCGCGATCACTGGTCGTGGCATGTCGTCGAGATCCGGCGTGCGGGCAGGAGATTTCCTCGTGTTGCCGGGAGGTCTCAATACGCTGGCCGGGCAGCTGCCGCTCGCTGTTCGTGCGGACGACCGTCTCGTCACCTACCCCACCACCTTCCATCCGGGCGCGACGGCGCTCGCGGGAGCTGCGGTGATCGAGATCGGGGTCGGTGAGGAGCGGACCGATGTCAACGTGCAGATGCGTCCCGTCATCACCTCGCCCGTGCATGGCACCCTCGTCGCGCCCGATGGACCCGCGGCCAACTACGCGGTCCACCTGATCCCCGACTTCGCCGCGCACACTCCTCTTGAACGGAGCTTCGAGGCGGCCGTGGCGATCACCGATGCCGCCGGAGGGTTCACGTTTCCGGCGGTGGCGGCGGGGGCCTATGTCGTGCAGTCCTGGCGCATGCCGTCGAGGAACACGAGCCTCCTGAACGACCTGCCCGCCGAACCGTCGCTGTGGGCCGAGGCCCCGATCTCGGTCGATGCCGCGCCCGTGCACGTGCCACTCACCTTGCGGCGCGGCGCCGCGCTCCGGGGGCGCGTTGTGCTGGAGGGCACCCGTCCGCCACCCATGCCGCGGCAGTTTCAGGCGCCGCTGGGCGCCTGGTTTCAACCGCCGTGGCCGTTGGCGTTTGGCGCCGGGCCCATTGCCGAGACGCGCGTCACCGCCGACTGGGAGTTCATGCGGGAAGGCGTGCCGCCGGGGACCTATGTGCCCAACATCGCGAGCAATTTCAAACCGCCCGCGGGCTGGTACTTCAAGTCCGCCACCGTGGAAGGGCGCGATCTCTTCCGGTCGCCTCTGGTGCTCGATGGGCTGGACGCCTCGGGCATTGTCGTGACCTTCACCGACCGCCCGACGACGCTCTCGGGCGTCGTGACCGACGGCAGCGGCCGGCCCGATCCGGATGCGGCGGTCTTCGTCTTCCCCGCTGACTATCAGACCTGGCTGCAGAACGGGCTGCCCGCCGCCGCCGCGCAGACGGTTGCGGTCGCCCAGACCGGAGCGTACGAGTTCAGCCACATCCCACCGGGTGACTACCTGATCGCCGCGGCCAGCATCGATCTGCTGGAGGACTGGCTCGAGGAGTCCGTGGTAGGGACGCTGGCTGCAGGCGCCACGCGCGTGTCGCTCGCCAGCGGCACTTCCACCCGGCGCGACCTGCGCCAGCGGTAAGCGCGAACGACGAGCGGGCACTTCAAGGCGACGGGACAACGAGGTGATGTGATGGCAGACGCCGGTCGCGCCGGAAAGATCGCCGGAGTGTTGTTCATGACGCTGCTGTCGATGGCGGCTCAGCAGGCGCCGCGCGATGTGACCTCCATCGCGCGCGGCACCGCCTCGATCTCCGGAGTCGTCACCACCGACGAGCCCGCCGGGCGCCCCATCGCCCGGGCCGTCGTGACCCTTCGCTCCACCGAGCTGCAGCCAGGCCTTCAGGTCGTCACCGATGACGCCGGGCGCTTCGCGTTCGCCGCGCTCCTTCCGGGCACGTTCACCGTCACGGCATCGAAGCCGTCCTATCTCCCCACGGCCTACGGCCAGACTGTGGCCGGCCGCGGCTCTGGCCAGCCCATCTCCCTCGAGGCCGGCCAGCAGGTGGCCGACCTTCGGCTCGCCCTTCAGCCAGGATCCGTCATTTCGGGACACGTGTCCGACGACGCGGGCCAGCCCGTGGCGAACTCTCCCATCCTGGTCATGCATCATCGGATGGCCAACGGCGAGCGAACGCTCACGCCCGTCGGGGGCGCCTGGCCGAACTCCGATGCTCGCGGAATGTACCGCGCGTGGGGACTGCCGCCGGGCGAGTTCGTGGTGTGCGCCTATCCTCCTGGCGGCTACCTGGCCGTGCCACAGGACTGTCAGCCGGGCGGCGCGACCGAGGACGCTCGTGAGGTGACGCCGGCTGAGATCCGCTGGGCGCGACAGCAGCTCCAGCTCGCCGAGGGCGGCGTCGAGGGGTCGCTGGCAGGCACGGCGCCCGCGAGCCCACCGCCGATCGGCCAGACCCTGGCGTATGGCCCCGTGTTCTACCCCGGCGCGTCGACACCGGCCACGGCGATTCCCATCACGCTTGCGCGAGGCGAAGAGCGCACGGGCATCGATCTGGCGCTGTCGCGATACCCGACCGCGAAGATTGCCGCCACCGTCGTCGGCCTCGATGGACGACCGGCCTCCGGAGCGAGGGTGAGCTTTTTCGACGGCTTCGGCACGCTTTCACGACCCTCTCCCGATGGCACGTTCTCCATGAATGGCCTTCGCCCGGGCGTGTACACCTTGAGTGCCCGGGCCGGCGAGGCCTCCGCCACGATGGACATCACCGTCAACGGCCGGGATCTCGTGGATCTCGTCCTGCGGCTTCAGCCTGGAGGCGCCACGTCCGTCGCGCTCACCGGCCGCACGGTGTTTGACGCGACGACCATGGCACGGCCCACGGACCTCAGCGGTGTGCGTGTGACGCTGGTCCCCGAGAAGCCGGGCGGCGTGCAGACGACGACGGCGCTCCCCGATGGCACCTTTGCGATTTCAGCGGTCGAGCCCGGCCGATACCGCCTGCAGGTGTCGCTCGCCGGCCAACCAGCCGCCGGCCCGGCCTGGCACGTGAAGTCCGCGATGCTGAACGGCCACGACGCGTCGGATTCCTTCGTGGACCTGATCGCCGGCCTGACTCCCACCGAAGTCGTGGTCACCTTCACGGATCGGCCGGGCGAGCTGTCGGGCCGGCTGCGTGACGCGTCCGGCCGGCCGGCGCCTGGCTACTACATCGTGGTCTTCTCGATTGACCAGCGATTCTGGCGGCGGGGCGCACGGAGAGTGCCCGCGCCAGTCCGCACCGCCACCGATGGGTCGTTTCGGTTTGCGAACCTGCCGCCCGGCAGTTATCACCTGGCCGCGCTCACCGACGTCAGTCCGTCGGACCTGTCCGACGAGACGTTTCTGAGTCAGCTCGCGACGGCGGCATTGTCGATCACGCTGGCGGACGGCGAGAGCCGCGTCCAGGATTTGACCGTCGGCACGTCGCGGTGATCGCGCGCACGCGCGCCCCCGGGCGGAGGGCGCGACCGCCCTACCGCTCCGCGACCACCGCGACGGCTGCGCGCATCTTCGCCACGATGAATTGGCTGAGCTCGTCGGGTGCCACCGGCTTGGTCAGATGCGCGTCGAAGCCGGCCTCGCGCGCGCGCGGCCGCGCCCCAGGTCCGTGGCCGCGGCCGCCAGCGAGACGATCGGCCGACTGATACGGCCGGCCAGCCGCGCGGCGAGGACCAGCGCGGTGCCCAGGGCGGCGAGCGGCGGCTGCGTGCGAGGATCCGCGTGGCTTCGCGGTGGAACGCCTCGAGACGGCGAGCGCCGTGTCGAGGGCCGGAACGAGCGTCAACCACAGGAGGTGCGAGCGGAGCGTCATGCGGCAAATCCGGGCGGTGCGGCCAGTACAGCGGACGCCGGAAGGTCCAAGTTTTGACTCGCCGACGCGTGGAGCGCGACGTGGCGACAGGCAGGCCTTGAGGTATGCCTTTTCCTGAGCGATGGGTCAATGACCCAGGTGCACCTGAGCCAGTGGCCCATCGCTCGCATTTCGACATGTCGTGTCCCCTTCAGGCTGCCT
>CAZFAT010000384.1:0-5594 GCA_964517075.1 uncultured Solibacteraceae bacterium | reverse complement strand
GCATGTAGCTGCGCATCTCGACGACCCAGATGCGGCCGTCGGGATCGAAGTCGAGGGCGACCGGTTCTTCGACGAGCGGCTCGCTCGCCACGAGCTCGATGCGGAAACCGGGCTGCAGCTTGAACGACTTCAGCGCCTGGTCGGGCGTGAGCACCGGAGCCGGGATGTTCCATTCAGGCGGCGGTGGCTTCTGGACCTGGCCGTCGCGCTGGTCACCCATCTGGGCCGAAGCCGGCGGCCGCACGCTGGCGGCCACCAGGACCGACATCAGCACGAGCGCACGGCGGGAAATCAGAGAGTGGAAAGTCATGACAGGTCCCTCGGAAAGATCCACAGTCTCCCCCATTGTTGCCTGAAACGAGGGGGGCCCGGCCGGCCCTTGTATTGACGCGCCGAGCCTCCGGCGAGCTGCCGCTCGAAACCGCGTCTCCGTTCACTCGCGGGTCACTGACGCCGTTCGGGTCGTCCCGAACCCGCTGGCTCGCGCTCGCGGGCCGACCCTCGACCCGCTCCTTCCCTGCGACGCGGTTTCGTACTGACGCAATCGCGGCACTCGCAGTCGGCCGGCACGTCAACACAAGCGCCGACCAGGCCCGAGCTGCGGCCGACCTCCACGGGGCCACGCGTCGCGCGACTCCGCGCAACCATCGCATCCTGGAACGAACGCGCTCTTCGCGCCTCGCTTCCCGGCGTCTTCTGGTGTCATGGAGAGTCCCGGTTCGCGCTTGAGCTGACGGCCTCCGGCCGACTCGGAGCGGCCCGATTTGCGTCAGGTTGAAATCGCCACGCAGGGAGTGAGCGTTTCGAGCGCGACATCCGAAAGGCCTGCGAAGCCAGGCCGGTTAGGATTCGCGCGACTGCGGCAGAGCGAAACGCGAGCGGACGCAGTGGCGATTTCGAGGGCCGGCTCCGCGAGGCCGGAGGCCGTTAGCTGAAGCGCGAGCCGGGTGGCAGCTCGCCGGAGGCCCGGCGCGTCAATACAAGGGCTGGCCGGGCGCGCCAGGGCCGACTTAACGGTCGGCGGCTCCAGCTGCCGCCCGTCTCGCCAGGCCCATCGCGACCGACGTGAACTCGTCGCCGCCGCGAATCTTCGCGGCGCCGAACCGCGATTCGAAGATCCGGCGCACCGCCGGCACGAAGGCCGAGCCGCCGGTCAGAAAGACGACGTCGATGTCGGCGGGCGCGACGCCCGACGAGGCCAGCAGGCCGTCGACGCACCCGGCGATCTGGGTCAGTTCCTCGTCAATCCAACGTTCGAACGACGCCCGGTCCACGACGGCTTGCACGAGCAGCCCGCCTTCCTTGAACTCGAACGCGGACGTCGGCTCCGTCGACAGGGCGTTCTTGAGCTTCTGCACCGCGCGGTGCAGCTGATAGCCCAGATCGAACTTGATGAGGTGAATGAGCGACCCGATCTGGTCAGGTTCCAGCGCCTGCGCCTTGAGCCGTTCGAGCTGCTCGACGACTTCACCGGTCTTGAGGAACGACAGGTGATGCCAGCGCTCGAGGCTGGAGTAGGGCCATGTCGGCATCGGCAGAAGTTTGTCCATCGACTGGAACTGGCTCATCGAACCCAGCTCGGGCGACACGAGGTGGCGCACGATCTTCGCGTCGAAGGCGTCGCCGGCCACGGTCACGCCGGCGTTGCCGAGCAGGTCCTGCTCCGTGCGGCCCCGCTCGCGCACGGTCGGGCCGACGCGGACGAGCGAGAAGTCGCTCGTGCCGCCGCCGAAGTCACCAATCAGGATCAGCTCGTCGCGATCGAGACTGCTCTCGTACTCGTGCGCGGCCGCGACGGGCTCGAGCTCGAACGCAATCGTGTCGAAGCCGGCCAGGCTGAAGGCGTCCGCCAGCCGGTCTTCGGCGTAGTTGTCGTCATCGAGCGTATCGGCGCCCACGAAGCGGACTGGCCGGCCGACGGTGGCGTGGCGGATGTCGAGGCCAAACTGCCGCGATGCCGCGTGCCGCACATCGGCGAGGATGCGGCCGACCAGTTCCTCGATGGTCCGCTTGCGCTCGAAGATCTGCGTCCCCTCCATGTTGCGGACAGCCAGGAAGGACTTGAGCGACTGAATCAGGCGGCCCTGCGTCTCGGCGGCGAGGTAGTGCTCGATGCCGCTCGGGCCGGTCCAGCAGAACGTCTTCAGCGGCGAGTTCTTCGCCGCCACCTGTTCGAAGTACAGCAGCGACCGGTAGGTGTCGGTCGGCTGTCCAAAGAAGGGAAAGAGGCCGAGCTCGATCCTCCCACCCGGCCTCGCGAGCGCGATGGAGGTGTTGGTGGTCCCGAAATCGATGCCGATGGATTGCTGAGACACCAGAAGGGCGTTCACAGTGTATGGCCGCGCGCACGGTATGATGACAGGCAAACGCTGCCCGGCTGCGGACGAACCTCAGGGGGGACCCTCATGCACGCAACACTCGCCAACGCTCCGGCCACCAGACCGATGACCCGCCGTTCGCGCGTTCGCGGCCCGGCTGCCGTCCTGGTGGCCCTCCTCTCGGCCACCCCCGCCTTCGCCGCGGACTGGAAGCTGACGAAGGGGACGAATGACGACCTGCCGGGGCTGAACGTCACCGTCACCCGCGACGGCAAAATCGTCGCGCGGCTGATCTACGGCGAGGGGCAGCAGATTCCCTACCTCGCGCTGTACGACTCCGACGGGCGGCTGGTCACGAACTCCGGGATGGACAAGGCGGGCACCACCGTCGGGTCCGAGCCGCACCATCGGGGCATCTTCATCGGCTGGCAGCGCGTCCGGTCCGACCTGGGGGTGGCGAACCTGTGGTCCATTGGCGGCGGCGCGAAGATGACGCTCGTCGATCTGCCGGAACTCTCGACCACCAGCGACGCGGCGACGATCGTCGCGCGCATCGAGTGGCGTGCGCCCACGGCGGACGCCGGCGGCAGCAACCTGCTGATCACCGAGACGCGCCGGATGCGGATCTCGCGGGCGGCGGCCGACGACGTGGCGACGGTGGACGCGACGTTCCGCCTCACCCCCGCACGCGACCTCAGCCTCGACGGCGACGTCCAGCACGCCGGCATCCACCTCCGCGTCTCGCACGTCGTCGCCGAGAACCCGAAGGTGACGTCGTATCTCTGGTCACCGGAGGTCCCGGGGGTGTCGGGCAAGGTCGTCAGCCCGCAGTTGCAGTGGGGCGAGTTCCTCTTCCCGCTGCACGGCCGCTGGTACAGCGCGATGCAGATGAGCGCGCCGAAGAACCCCGTCGAGGAGTTCTCCACGCGCGAGTACGGCCGGTTCGGCTTCTTCTTCAAGAAGGATCTCAAGAAAGATGAGGCCTTCGACGTCACCTACCGCTTCATCGTCCGTAACGCCGAGACGCCGGCCGAGAACCCGAAGCGATCGGCGGCGCAAGCCAAAGCCGCGCGCGCGACGGCGGAGGCGGCCTATGCGGCGTGGGTGAAACAGCTGAAGTAGCCGCAGGGTTCAGCCCTGCGGACCCGTTCGCGTACATCGGTTCACGCGCCGGCATACAATAGAAGAGATGACGACCTACACCGTAAGATTCGAGCGCGGGAATCGGGACTGGACCTGTTCGGTATACGAGGCGAGCGCCGACGGTCGCACCGTCGGGATGGCGCTCGTGAGCGGGTCGGGCGCCACCAAGGACCGCGCGAAAGACCAGGCCCTCACCCAGACGCACGATCCCGCCCTCCGGGCGGCGCTGGCGAGCGCGGATCACTCGCGGCCGTACTGGGTGCAGGGCGCGCTCGGGCAGCAGCAGGAGGCGCAGCGGAAGGCCGCGGCCCATCACGCCGCCGCCACGCGCCGCCAGCCCAAGCCGGCGCGACCCTGACCGCCGTGGCACGCCGCGCGGAACCGTCCGAAACGCCGGTCCTCCGCTTCACGGGCCCGGCCGAGTACCGGCCGCTCCACGTGTATTTGCGCGACCGGTTCGCCGACACCGTCGTGCTGACGTTTGCCCAGATGGAAGACCTGCTCGGCTTCCCCCTGCCCGACGTGGCGCGCCTCGAACCGGACTGGTGGGCCGACAACGCCGAGCCCCCGTCCTCGCAGGCGCGGACGTGGACGCAGGCCCACCGCTCGGCCACTCCGCACCTCCTCGCCAGCAACGTCGCGTTCGAGCGCCTCCCGTAGAAGGCTCCCCCCCCCCATGAACGTCCAGACCGATCGCGCCCTGATACCAGCGGGCCAGCCGTCGATCCGCTATCTGACCATCGCCATCTCGACGCCCGCCGGTGAGCGGCGCGGCGCTCCGGGCGAGCCCGCCGCGGTCGCGGTGGGCGACGCGCGCCTGGTCGTCGCCGGCGCGACCGGCACCGACATCGGCTGCCTCAGTGATTTTCCCGGCGAGAGCCCGCAGGATCCCGAGACCGGGCACGCCGACGTCCACGTGCTTCTCGGCGATCTGGCGCCGGCGCAGGAGGTCACGGTCGTCATCGCGGTGCGCTGCCCCGCCCTGCCCGCCGGCGCGCACGCAGCCATCACCCTGCGGCTGACCGATCGCGACCGGATTCTGTTCGCGCAGCCGCTGGCGGTGGACTGGCGCGCCGTCAACGAGCATGCCGACGCGGCACAGCCGGTCAGTACGGACGTTCTGATCGACGTGGCGACCGAGGTCGCCGCTCGCGCCCGTGCCGCCGCGGCCGAGACAACCCGGCGCGGCGATGCCGGTCAGGCCGCGGCCATCCTCGCGGCCTCGGCCGCCGACCTGCGCTGGCTGGGCGCCGGCATTCCCGGCGTCCGCGCGATTGCCGACGCGCTCGACGCCGAGCCCGCGGCGGCCACCGCGCCCTCGTCCGCACCCACCATCACGTCTCGCTACATCCTCCCGGCGAGGCTGGCGCCGGTGTCGGCGCGGCCGGCGGTCCAGAAGAAACGTTCACCCTCGTCGCCGGTACACTGAGCCCGTCGGGCGACGCCGCGGGACCGTGACGCGGCGGAAGGAGCGATATGAGCAAGAACATCAACGTGAATCCCGGGAACTACAAGGTGGCGGGCCGCGAGCGGCAAGGCGAAGACGTGCTGCAGAGCGTCGAGCGGCAGGCGTTCGCGCAGCAGCGCGCGGAGGAAGCGCGCTGGCAGGGCGGCGCCGAGGCGCCTGGCTGGGAGACGCCGCAGCAGCCGCTGGCCGAGCCGAAAGAAGAGCCGGCCCCTGCCCCCCGCAAGGCGGCACCAAAGGCTCGAAGGGCCCAGGGTTCCAAGAAGGCTCCAAAGAGCCAGGGTTCCAAGGTTCGAAAGAGCCAGGGTTCCAAGGTTCGAAAGAACCAGGGGGCGCGTCGCAAGACCACGGCGACGAAGCGGACGCGCAGCGCCGCCGCGCGGCGTCAGACGCGGCGCACGCGGACGTCGGCGGCGATGGCCCGGCAACGCGCACGTGCCCGGACGCGCGCGCGAACGACGAAGCGCGCCGTGGCGCGGAAGCAGACGTCGAAGACGGCGCGCCGCAGGAAGTAACGGACAGGCCGGTCGGCGCGTGAGTGGGCGCGTCCGTGCCTCCGGGAGGCGGCTCCTGATCTCACGCGCCGTTCACTTTGAACGGGCTGCTGTCTATCGCGACGCTGAACTTGGCACTCAGGTAGGCGTCGTGTTGCCCTCCTGCGACTCGCT
>CAZFAT010000383.1:0-7244 GCA_964517075.1 uncultured Solibacteraceae bacterium | reverse complement strand
ACCCAGAACAACGGCAACCACATCCACTCGGTCTGGCGGGACTTCAACGGAGACTTCGGGCGCGACCTGCTCGCCGAGCACATGGCGTCAATCGCGCACTGACGGTCGCCTGACGGGGGCGGGTGCTCAGCCACCGCCGCGCTGACAGCCAGCACCGCGCCGAGGAACACCGGGAACCGCCCATCGGCAGCTGCGCGAGCCCGCCGCTGCCCCCCGCCATGACCAGCCCCAGCCAGACGGGTCAGGCCCCAGCGCCGCCAGGCCCGTCACACGAACGCAAGCATTTCCATGATGGCCTCAACAATAAACAACTATTCGTGTCGGCGCTCCGCGGTTAGAGTGCAGGAAGTCACCCGTCCAGTAAGGAGAAGTTATGCGGACTCGCCTCTTGCCGCTCGTCGCCTTGTACGTCGCGCTCGCGGGCACGGTCGCCGGCAGCCAGCAGGCGCGACCCTTCACCGCCCACGAGTGGGGAACGTTCACCACGGTGGCCGGTCCTGACGGACAGGCACAGGAGTGGCTGCCCCTGGGCGGTCCGACCGACCTGCCGTGTTTCGTCGAGACCTATGAGAACCGGCTGTTCAAGATCCTGGCGGGTCCGCAGGCGTCGGCCTTCGGTCCGCTGCTGACCTACGAGAAGGCGCGGTCGGGCCTCAAGGGCACCGTGCGCATGGAGACGCCGGTGCTGTATTTCTACGCCGACGAGCCGGTGAACGTCAGCGTGAGCGTCGGATTTCCGCGCGGCCTGTTCACCGAGTGGTATCCCAAGGCCGCTGTCCAGCAGGTGCCGTCGTGGGCGAACGTCTTGCGGCTGTCGCCCAACGCCAGCGCGACGATCTCCTGGCCGTCGGTGCTGGTGAAGCCGAACGCGCGCGCGGTCTTTCCGGAGACCGACACGCCCAGTCACTACTACGCGGCACGGGAGACCGACGCCACGCCAGTGCAGGTGAACGGGCAGGACGAGAAGTTCCTGTTCTACCGCGGCGTGGGCGGCTTCGGCGTGCCGATTGCGGCGACGCCGGCAAAGAACTCGGCGCTCACCGTGCGGAATCTCGGCGAGGACCCGCTTCCCGCGTTGGTCGTGTTCACGAACCGCGGCGGCAAGATCGGTTACCGCATTCATCGCGACTTCAAGGGTGACGGCACCCTGGCCCTGCCCTCGCTGAACCGGACCGTGGCCGATCTGCGGCGGGATCTTGCTGCCGTGCTCGTGGAGCAGGGACTCTACGCCAGGGAAGCCCAGGCGATGATCAACACCTGGCGAGACACCTGGTTCGAAGAAGGCACGCGCGTGCTGTACATCGTGCCGAAGCCCGCGGTCGAGGCGATGCTTCCGCTCAGCATCGTGCCGAGGCCGACGGCGATCGAGCGCGTCTTCGTCGGACGGATGGACGTGATCACGCCGGACCATCTGGCCGATGTCCGGCGCGCCATCGCGACGAACAATCGCGCCGCCCTCGCCCGGCACGGCCGTCTGCTGAGCGTCATCGGCGAGCGGATCATCGAGACGACGACATCGGCCGAGGAGCGAACCCGCATCGAGGCGCTCTTGAAGGCGACCTTCGCCGCTTACGCCGAGGACGTGTCGCGCTGCGACTGAGTACGTAGCCGCGGGCCGACCTGACGGTCGGCCCCTCCATCGGTGCGGCGGCAGTACACTGGTGGTTTGCGGGCTGATGTGGTGCATCAGCCCGCACGACCATGAACGCACGCTGTCTGCCGGCCGCGCTGCTGATGTGTCTCCTCTGCAGGGCAGACACGACCGGCCAGGTCCCCGCGCGCTCCGATCCGGCTGACCTGCGTGCGGCCATCGTCGCCGCGCGGACGTCGGAAACGGCGCGCCGGCCGGCTCCTGAGGCGCGCGATCTCTCTCAGGCCTACACGTTCAGCTTTGGGGCACCTGTCTGGGTGGATGACGCCGGCCGTCCAACCGGACGGGCGCGCGCAGCCGTGGCCCTGCTGGAGCAGGCGGCCGCGGAGGGTCTCGATCCCGCTGACTATGCCGTCGCGGGGCTGATCGGAATGGCCGGCGCACTCTCGGGGCCGGCCGCCGCACCCGTTCGCGCGGCCGCCGAGTTCGACGTCCTGCTCACGGCGAGTGTGCTCCGCTACTTCCGGCACCTTCATCTCGGCCGCCTCGACCCACGCACGCTGGGCCTCCAGGTCGTGGCGCCTGAAGATGGGCACGACTTCGCCGTGTCGCTGCGGTCGGCGCTCGACGGAAACCGCCTGGCGGAAACGGCGTCGGAACTGTCGCCGTCCCTGGTGCAGTACCGGGCCCTCAAGGCGGCGCTGGTGCGCTACCGCGCACTGGCCGCCACGCCCATCGAGCGCCCGGTGTTTGCCGAGACGCTCCGGCCGGGCGGGCCGTTTGCCGATCTCGGCCGGCTCCATCACCTGCTCACCGTCACCGGCGACCTGCCGGCCGGCGCGACTGTGCCGGCTGTTTACGACGACGTGCTGGCCGATGCCGTGGGGCGGTTCCAGGACCGGCATGGGCTCGATCCGGACCGTGTGATTGGGCGGGCGACACAGGCGGCGCTGGCCGTGCCGCTGTCCTGGCGGGTGCGGCAGATCGAGCTGGCGCTCGAACGTTTGCGCTGGCTGCCCGACATCAGCAGGGGCCGGCTCATCGCCGTGAACATCCCGATGTTCCGTCTCTTTGCGTGGGACCAAGTGCCGTCGCCCGCGCCTCCCGTCCTCACCATGTCCGTCATCGTGGGCCGCGCCCTCGGTACGAGGACGCCGGTGTTCGCCGACCGCATGGAGTACGTGATCTTCCGGCCCTACTGGAATGTGCCGCGATCGATCCTCGTGAACGAGATCCTGCCCACCGTGCGCCGCGATCCGGACTACCTCGCGCGCGAGAATCTCGAGATCGTTCGGGGCCAGGCCGACGCCTCGCCGGTTCTTGCGCCGACCGCCGAGCACATCGCGGAACTCGGCCGCGGTGATGTGCGCGTGCGCCAGCGGCCGGGCGCCGCCAACGCGCTGGGGCTCGTCAAGTTCATGTTCCCAAACCACAACAACGTGTACATGCACGATACGCCGGCGCCGTACCTGTTCCAGCGTTCACGCCGCGACTTCAGTCACGGCTGCATTCGCGTCGAGGATCCGGTGGCGCTGGCGGAGTGGGCTCTTGGGCGCGATCCGGCGTGGACGCGCGACGCGATCGAGGCCGCGATGAACGGCCCGTCCAATCGCCGCGTGGACCTCGCTGAACCGATCCAGGTGGTCATCTTCTACACGACCGCCGTCATCCTCCCCGAGGACGACCGCGTGCACTTTGCGGAGGATATCTACAAGCAGGACGTGAGGCTGGATCAGGCGCTGTGAACCGCGCCCGGTGGCGGCCGGCGGCCGCTACCAGCTTCGAACGCGGCCGACGTCGACGTGAACGAAGTTCGAGGCGGGATAGTAGCCCACGCCGCCGCCGCGCAGGGCCAGCGCGGCCGAGCGCAGCGTCGCGAGCGGGATGTCGGTCGGACGGATGTCGATGGCCTGACCCTTCATGTGAAGGCTGCCCGCCGCGACGCCCTCGGATCGCTGCCGGAGGGCAGCGTTCGTCATCGGCGACCGATAGCCCGAAATCACGTGAAAGGGCTTGCGGCCGCCCGACGCCTCCGTGAGCTGATGCAGCAGGTCGAACAGGCCCGGCTCGATGGCGTGCACTTCGCCGGTGCGGAAGTCGCGCAGGAAGTGGTTCAGGCTCGAGAGGGCGTCCGGCAGATACCGGCCGCCGCTGAAGTACTCGAGGCGGAGCCGCTCGCTCGTGTGCGTGTGCACGAGGTTGACGATTCGGGGAGTGTTTGACTCCAGCAGGGCGACCGCCGGAAGCGCCCCTGCCAAGGTCGTGAGGAAGTCTCGGCGCGAGAGGCGCCGGACGGGCTCGACGGGCGGATCCACGAGGGGAGTCATCGTGTTGAGGTGGCTGCGAGGGCGCCACCCGGAGTGGCGGCGCCCATCCCGTCGGCGTGGGATGTCGCAACGGCCAATCCCAGTGTGCCAGCCCGTCGGCCATGAGTCAAACGGCCGTCCGTCCGACGCCGCGCTACTGGCGGCGCGAAGCCACGTAGGTCCGCACGAACTCGCGAAGCGACGCGCTGGGCGGTCCCACGATCTCGGCCTCTTCCAGGGCGCGGGCCTCACTCCAACCGTCCGCCACCTGGCGCTTGGCCATGAGCAGAGCAGCGACGCGGTTGGCGCTTCCGCAGTGGATGAACACCGGCTGGTGCGATCGGTCGGATATGGCCCGGATGAAGGCGTCCACGACCCTCGGATCCGGCTTCTGGCCGTCGAACGGCAAATGGATGTAGGTCAGTCCCGCGGCCTCGGCCGCCTTGCGGCTGTCGTCGATGGCCGCGCCGGACTCGGTCGCCAGGCGCACGTTGAGGATGGCCCGATAGCCCCGGCGCGCCAGTTCCGGCATCACCCGCGCCTCGGTCGCTCCAGCGCAGCCAATCGTCGGATCGACCACGGTGAAATTGCGAATGCCCTCGAGTGTTTCCTTGTGGAGAGTCTGGGCCGACAGGGCGGCGGCGGAGGCGAGTGTGACCAGGGCGATGAGGACACGAGGCATTGAAAACTCCCGGGGGGTGGCCGGCGCCAGGGGACGGCGGGGCCTCTCGTATCGTATCGCGCGGGCTAGACGAGGGCTAGGCGGGGCCGGCAGAACGTGCTCGCGGCGGGCAGGAATTTCACGACCATCGGCCCAGAACGGAGCCGCGCTGTCAAATCCCCGACAGCCTCAACGCTTCTCACTCGGCGCGCTTCTTGCTCAGCGTTCAGGCAGGAGACGGACCATGGTGGACGTGCTGTTTTCAACAGCCATGGTGATGGCCATCTGGGGCGGCGGACGGTTGTTCCTGCTCGTGCTGCGGGACCGCTAGCGCGGCCTATTTCACGAGTACGGGCTGGCACCACGCGATCTGGCCGTTGCTCTCGAGCACGCGGGCGCGTACGAAGCCTTCGCCCCCCACGAATCGGTAAGTCGCGGGGCTCTCGACCGACTCCTGCAACACCTTGCTGTTGCGCCCCACGAACTGAATCCGGTACTTCGAGAACGTCGTCGCCCGCACGCTGACGGTCATCGACGCGGGCGTCACCTGGTAGTCGCTGAGCTCGACGCCGGTGGAGGCGTAGAAGTCGCCGCGTTCCATGGCCGCGAGAAGGGCCGCGGCGTCGAGGCTCGCCGCCCGCACCATGACCCATCCGCGTCCCGGCCCCGCCACGTTCGGATTGCCCGGCTGCTTGAAGTTGTGGGCATCGTCGACGGCAATGCCGTAGAGGAGCGTGCCCGCGGACAGGATGGCATCCCAGGCCTCTTCGAGTCCGGGTACGCCGCCGCCGCCGAGCGAGTTGACCTGCGGATGGCCGTTGAAGACCTCGAACAGCCTGTTGTTCTTCACCGACCCGAGTTCTGCCGCCGTCATGGCCCAGCGGAAGTTCGGATGATTGATGTGCGGGACGCCCGACACGCGACGGATGGCGTCGACGTTACGCTGCAGGACATCCACGACGGACGTGCCACCCTGCGGCGCGACCCGTTCGGCGACGTTCACGCCGTTGATGTGCAGCGGCCGCCCGCTGAAGCTGTCGGTGACCTCCTCCCCCGGGATGACGAGGAACTTGCCGCTCGCGCCATGCAGCGCGTTCAGCGCCTCGGTCTCCGTGAGGAAGTTGTGATCGGTGAGGACCAGAAACTGGTAGCCGTGCTCACGGTACCAGCGCACGACGTCGTCCGGCGTGCTGTCGCCGTCGCTGTTCAGCGTGTGCGTGTGCGTGTTGCCCTTGAACCACCGGAGGGCGCTCGCCGGCGGGCTTTGCGCGACGGGCGACGCGACGGCCCAGGCCGACGAGGCCACGAGGCCCGCGAGAATCAGGCCGCCCAGCCAGCGGCCGCGAATGCCGTGGAGCACGGGGGTATCCTACATCGCATGCAGACCGCCCGTCCGCCTCGTCGGGGCACGCGCCGGATGCTGGCGGCGGTGGCCACGTCGCTGCTGATCGGCGCGGCGCTCGCGCCCGCCGAACCCGTCGCAGCGCCGCAGTCGACCTACGACGCCACCGTGCGTCGCGTCGTTGACCATCCGACGCTGAAGGTCGCGCTCGAGACGGTCGATCGCCAGCACGATCGGCTCGTCGACGACATCGTCCGCCTCACGGAGATTCCGGCGCCGCCCTTCAAGGAAGACGCGCGCGCGGCGGCCTATCTGGAGATGCTGCGCGCCCACGGGTTGACGAGCGTTGAGCGCGACGCCGAAGGCAACGTCATGGGCCTGCGTCGCGGTACGGGTGGCGGGCCGGTGATCGCCGTGGCCGCGCATCTCGACACGGTGTTCCCCGAGGGCACCGATGTGACCGTGAAGCGCGAGGGCACGCGGCTGTCGGCGCCTGGCATTGGCGACAACAGCCGGTCGCTCGCGGTGCTCCTGGCCATGATTCGTGCGATGGACGCCGCCGGGATCCGCACCGCGAGCGACCTCCTGTTCATCGGCAACGTCGGCGAGGAAGGCCCCGGCGATCTTCGTGGGGTCAAGCATCTCTTCCAGCGCGGTCCGTACCAGGGTCGGGTCGGGATGTTCATCTCGATGGACGGCGCGGGCGGCGGCGACGACATCACGCACGGAGCGGTGGGCAGCCGACGATATCGCGTCACGTTCACCGGGCCCGGCGGGCACAGCTACGGCGCCTTCGGGCTCGTCAATCCGGCGTTCGCGCTCGGCCACGCGATGCGCCTGTTCGGCACCATCCAGGTGCCATCGTCGCCAAAGACCACCTACAGTGTCGGTGTGGTTGGCGGGGGCACCTCCGTGAACTCGATTCCGTTCGAGAGCTGGATGGAAGTGGACATGCGGTCGGTGTCGCCGGTCGAGCTGCGGAAGGTGGAGGAACAGTTCCTCGCGATGATGCAGCAGGCGGCTGACGAGGAGAACAAGGCACGGTCCACCTCACAGGGCCGCATCGCGGTCGACCTCAAGCTGATGGGCGATCGGCCGTCTGGCGAAACGCCGCGGGACTCAGCCATCGTCCAGACCGCTGCCGCCGTCGTGCGCGCGATGGGCCTCACGCCCCGGTTCAGTTTCAGCAGCACGGACTCGAACCTGCCCATCAGCCTGGGCATTCCGGCGATCACGATCGACTCGGGCGGCCGCGGCGGCCGCGCCCACGCCCTCGACGAGTGGATTGACGTCGAGAAGACGTCGAGCCTTCAGGGCATCCGATCGGCGCTCATCCTGGTGCTG
>CAZFAT010000382.1:0-2732 GCA_964517075.1 uncultured Solibacteraceae bacterium | reverse complement strand
TTTCGTACTGCCCGGCGATATAGAACCTCTCGGGTGCGCTCGCGCGATCGCGGAGCTCATAGGCCCGCGTCCACATCGCCCCGGCCTGCCCGCCGTGACCGAGGTTGCTGAAGATCGTTCCCAGGGAGGCATACGCCATGGCGAAGTTCGGATCCAACCGGAGCGCGTGTTCGTACAGGGGCTGGGCGGCGGTAAAGGCGCCCCGATGGTGCGCCTGACGCGCCTGACTGTACTTTTTGAGGGCCTCGAGCGACGCCGTGGTGGCTTGTTCGAGGGGCACATCGTTCGTCCGCACGCTCGCGAGCGACTCCCCCAATTCACCGCGCAGCGTGGTCGCCGCTTCCCCGAGGGCGCCGAGCACTCGCTCCTTGCTCGCGGCCGTCGTCTGGACCTGGGCCAGCGTGTCGCCGGACTGGCAGTGCACCGCTTTCAACCCCACCACGTACTGGCTGCCAAGGCTGGCGATCGAGCCCCCGATCCAGGCTGTGCTCAGCGCGCGCTCGCAGACTTCGCGCGCCACGTCAGGCGTCAAGAGCGTGTCCGCCTCGCGCGCCATCTGCTGTAACGTGGCCTGGACCTTGGCGTCCGAGAGCACCGTCAGAAACGGCGATTGTCGCAGGGAGACGTCCAACCCTTGCTTGAGCGCGTCGTCGAAGACCGGGTCGCCTGTCGAGTTCGCGAAATCGCCCAGGACGACCGTGTCCTTCTCCCCGAGGGCCTGGGCCGTCGCCGAAAACCGCAGCCACACCCCGACCGCGGCGGCGAACACCATGAATGCGGCGGCGGACACGAGCCACCACCGCCGACGCGGCACGGCAGACGTCGTCACTGCACCGGACGCTGGCGCCACGGCGCCGGATGCGACGGCCACGGAGGCGACCGTCTCGCGCGTCAGGCGCTTCAGATCCGTCCGCATGTCGCAGGCGTGCTGATACCGCAGGTCGCGGTCTTTCTCGAGCGCCTTCGTAATGATGCGCTCGAGATCCGCCGGCACATCCGCGTGCAGCCGGACCGGACTCACGGGCGCGCGGTTCAGGATGCCGTCGAAGACGAGGCCGGAAGTCTCGCCACGGAACGGTCGGACTCCGGTGGCCATTTCGTAGAGGACGACACCGAGACTGAAGAGATCGCTGCGGGGGTCAAGGTCCTTGCCGCGCACCTGCTCGGGCGACATGTAGGCGACGGTCCCGAGCGTGGTGCCAGGACTCGTGCGGTGTTCGCCCAACACGGTGGAGGCGTCGTCCGGCATCTTCGGGGCGAGCGTCACGGCTGAACCGCCCACGATCGACTTCGCGAGCCCGAAGTCGAGGACCTTCATCTGGCCACGCCGGGTCACGAAGAGATTGGCGGGCTTGATGTCGCGATGAACAATGCCCTTCTCGTGCGCGGCATCGAGCGCGTCGGCAATTTCCGTCGCGAGATGCAGAACATCCTCGGGCGGTAACGGGCGGCCGACGATGCGGTCGGCCAGGGTCTCACCGTCGAGGTACTCCATGGCGATGAAGGGACGGCCGCTCTCCTCGCCGATCTCATAGATCGTGCAGATGTTGGGATGATTCAGCGCCGAGGCGGCACGGGCCTCGCGCTCGAACCGTGAAAGCGCCAGCGGGTCGTTCGCCACTTCGTCGGGCAGGAACTTCAGCGCTACCAACCGGCCGAGCCGGAGGTCCTCGGCCTTGTAGACCACACCCATCCCCCCGCCACCGATCCGGTCCACGATGCGGTAGTGGGAAATCGTGCGGCCCAGCAGAGGCGCGGAGTCGGTCATGTGAGTGGACGAGCTACCTTAGCACCGCCGTGAGGGGAGCGGGCTGGGCGGCGGGCTGACGCCCGCCGCCGGCGACGGTTCGAATGACTCAGACTTCAGGACTCGGGACTACCCCTCCCGGTAGCCGCAGGCCTTCAGCCTGCGGGCCGCCGGGCTGAAGCCCGGCGGCGACGCGTAGGGGCATGCGCCTCAACCCAGCAGGCAGCTCCTGCAGTACGCCATGCACTTCGCGAGTTCTTTCATGCGATCCGACCCTTCGGGGACCGTGTACTCGAACTCGATGGTGGCCTGGAAGGTCCACTTGTTGTCGCGCGCGAGCTGCAGGACTTCCCGGATGGGCGTGTCGCCCTCGCCGAGCGGCGTGTTCGGACCGCCGTTCAGCTTCTTGTCCTTCACGTGCACGTGCGTGATCCGGCTGTGGTACTGCTTGATGAATGGGATCGGCGACCCATGGTTCGAGGTGAAGTGGCCGAGGTCCAGATTGACCGCGTTGTATTTCGCCTGGGCCATGGCCTGCTCGAACATCGCCGCCGTCTGCGCGTGGCCGTGATGGCCGAACGGCAGCTGGTGCTTGTCGGCGAACTTCCCGATCCGGGCGCTGTGCTCGAGGTTCAGCTCCGCTGACAGCGCCTTCGCGCCGACCGCCTTGGAGACCTGGAAGCAGTAGTCGAGCTCGTCATCGGACATCGTGGGGATGCCGTCCCACTTGACGATCTCGACGAGGATGCCCGCGTCGTCGAACTTCTTGCGGACCTCCCGGACCCGATCCATCGAGAGACCCAGACGCCACTTCCGGTTCTCCTCGGCGGCCGCGCGTTGCGCCGCCTGCTGCTCAGGCGTGGCCTCGCCGCGCCCGCCGCCCCGCCCGCCACCGCCGCCGCGCCCCTCACGCCCCGCGGCCGGTGCCGGCTCTCCGGCCGCAGCGGCACGCCTGCCACCACCGCCGCCGGCGCGCCCGCGGCTC
>CAZFAT010000381.1:0-5339 GCA_964517075.1 uncultured Solibacteraceae bacterium | reverse complement strand
CATTCCTTCGCCGCCGCCCGCGCTTGCCGACCCCCGAGAACACCGCAACCTAC
This sequence comes from uncultured Solibacteraceae bacterium, assembly GCA_964517075.1. GTDB lineage: Bacteria > Acidobacteriota > Vicinamibacteria > Vicinamibacterales > SCN-69-37 > CAZFAT01. Next base: position 5,286 of record CAZFAT010000381.1, on the reverse strand, counting down.
GACGTCGCCGTGCTCGGCGCCGGCCCCGGCGCGCGCGGGGTGCGCGGGGGCGGACCGGGCGGGATGCTCGATCCGGCCGGCCGCGGCTTCAACAGCCGGCGCGGCGGCGGCGGTCCGCAGTGGGGCGGCGAGAGTCCCAACCCGCTCCTGCGCAACGGGCAGGAGATCGTGCAGAGCCTGTCGCACGTCGTGCTGCGCGGTCAGCCGATGTACTTCTACTTCGAGGTCTATGACCCGGCGGCCGGGACGGGCGGCGCGCCCCGGGTGCGGGCGAGCCTGGCGTTCTACCGCGGGCGCGTGAAGGTCTTCGAGACGCCGATGGTCGAGCGCACGGCCGTGGACGTGCCCGATCGCCGCGCGATGGTGTTCCAGTTGCAGGTGCCGGCGGCCGACTTCGCGCCGGGCCTCTACACCTGTCAGGTCAACGTCATCGACGAGGTGTCTGGCCGGTTCGCGTTCCCGCGCCTGGCGGTGTACGTGAAGGGATCGTGACACCTCCCCGTGCGCCGGGCCGGGGCAAGGCCCGTGGGCCACGAGGCGGCCAGTTCCGGACGTTGGAGAGCGGCCTGTCAGAACGCCGGGGCCGAGCCGGACGAGCGCCAGCAGCACGAGCAGTTCGGAGTCGCCGAGGACGGCCGGAAGGGCCGGCACGGGTTCACGCCTGCCGGAGCGCGCGCGGCAGACCAAGCATCCGGCCGCGCGAGCGGGTCGCTCGATTGGCGCAGTGGCCGGCAGGCCTCGTCCGAAGTGACGTGGCGCCTACCCCTGTTGCCGGCCACGCTGAAGGTTAACGAAGCCGGCCCAGGAACCCATCCGCTCACCATTTGGGAGAAGGTTGACGGCCTTGCTGGGCCGTGTTATCGTTAATCGACGATTGCCGATGCCAAGAGAGCCCACTCCTGACGTCCCGGCTTGCGAGTCCGACACGGCGGTCTGCTGCCCACCTGAGCGGCAAGCCGTTGAGCTGCTCACCCATCCAGTTGAGGGACCAGCAGCCGACGACGAGCTGGCCGCCTTTGCCAAGGCGATTGCCCATCCGACGCGCGTGCGGATCCTGCGGATGCTCGCCAGGAAAGAGGCGCGGATGTGCAGCCACATCGTGGGCGAACTGCCACTGGCGCAGTCCACCGTGTCTGAGCATCTCCGCATCCTCCGAAGCGCTGGTTTGGTCCAGGCGAACGAGAACGGGCCGCGCGTCAGCTACTGCCTCGTCCCGTCGGCGTTCAAACGGCTCAAGGCATTACTGGAGGCCGTGTAGGAAGGGGTATTCATATGACCCATATCGATGTCTTCGATCCGCCCATGTGTTGCTCGACCGGAGTGTGTGGCCCAAGCGTGGACCCGCTGCTGGCCGCGTTCGCGGCCGATGTGGCGTGGCTGACTGCTCAGGGCGTGACAGTCGTTCGCCACAACCTCTCACAGGATCCGCAGCCATTCGTCTCGAACACGCGTGTCTTGGACGTCATGCGGCGTGAGGGCACGAAGTGCCTGCCGATCGTACTCGTCAACGGTGAGGAGCTGGGCCACGGCGCGTATCCAGGACGGGAGGAGTTGGCGCGCGCGGCCGGACTCGTCGCGAGCGTGTCGCAGACCAAGCCGCGGATTCGGCTGTCGGCTGGAGGGTGTTGTACGCCCGGATCGGGTTGCTGCTGATGGGCGCCTTGCTGTTTGTCCCGACCCGCGTCCTGTTCTTCACGGGCAAGGGCGGGGTTGGCAAGACGTCTCTGGCCTGCGCGACCGCGATAGCCCTGGCTGACTCCGGTAAGCGTGTGCTGCTCGTGTCGACCGATCCGGCCTCGAATCTCGACGAGGTCCTCGGCGTCGCGCTCGGTGGGGCGCCGACACCAATGCCCACCGTGTCCGGTTTGTCGGCCCTCAACATCGACCCCGAACAGGCCGCACGCGCGTATCGCGAGCGCGTCGTCGGTCCCTACCGCGGAGTGCTGCCGGCCGCCGCCGTGGCCAGCATCGAAGAGCAGTTGTCAGGTGCGTGCACCGTCGAGATTGCCGCGTTCGATGAGTTCTCGAAGCTGCTTGGCGACGCGGACGCCACCCGTGCGTTCGACCACGTCATATTCGATACGGCGCCCACCGGTCACACGCTCCGTCTCCTCGAGTTGCCCGCGGCGTGGTCCACGTTTATCGAAACTAACGTCGGCGGCACGTCGTGTCTCGGTCCGCTCTCGGGCCTCAAGGCGCAGCAATCACTCTATGCCGCCTCGCACGCGGCCTTGCGCGACGAGGCACAGACAACGCTCGTCCTGGTGGCGCGTCCCGATGCGCCCTCACTTGCGGAGGCCGAGCGCACGCGCAGCGAGCTCCACCAACTCGGGATTCGGAACGTACGGCTGATTCTCAATGGTGTCTTCCGCGCGCACACCCCTGACGATCCCGTTGCCGCTGCCCTGGAGACGCGCGGCCGTGCCGCCCTCGAGGAGATGCCCGCAGGCCTTCGCAGCCTGCCGCGCATCGACATCCCGCTGCTGCCGTTCGGCCTGGTCGATGTCGATGCGCTCCGGCAGATGGGCACCGGTGGGCGTCCAGCCACCACAGGTGTCGACGCCGCCGCGGACCCCGTTGAGCACGGCGAGACCCTGAATGAGCTTGTCGAGCAGATCGCGGCGCGAGGCAAAGGTGTGGTGATGACAATGGGCAAAGGCGGCGTCGGCAAGACGACGCTTGCCGTGCGCATCGCCACGCAACTGGCCCGCGCGGGCCACCGCGTGATGCTGACCACCACCGACCCGGCCGCGCACGTGGATGCAGCCGCCCGGGAACGGCCCGCGACGCTGCACGTCACGCGCCTCGATCCGGTTGCCGAGACGCGCCGCTACACCGAGGAGGTGCTCGCCACAGCCGGCCAGGGACTCGACGCGCAGGGGCGTGCGCTGCTCGAGGAAGACCTGCGCTCGCCATGCACGGAGGAGATCGCGGTCTTTCGCGCCTTCGCCGACACCGTCGCGCAGGGTAAGGACCAGTTCGTCGTCATCGACACGGCGCCGACCGGGCACACGTTGCTGCTGCTGGACGCAGCCGAGGCGTATCACCGTGAGGTGTTGCGCAAGGCCAGTGGGGTGTCGGACGCGGTACAGCGGTTGTTGCCCCGTCTACGCGACCCACAGTTCACGATGGTGTTGCTCGTCACGCTGCCCGAGGCCACGCCCATTCACGAAGCGATGCAGCTCGAACGCGATCTTGCGCGCGCCGACATCACGCCGTTCGCGTGGGTGGTCAACCAGAGCCTGACGCCGCTCGAGGTGAACGACCCCGTGCTGCGCGCGCGTCGGAGCCATGAAGCCGTTCATCTTCGCGAGTTGGCAACCCACGGGAAGCGTACCGCGCTCGAACCGTGGCATGCCGACGTCCTCACGGCCGATCCGGTTGGCGCGTGAGGTCCTGTCCGCAGAGGGTGGCAGTCACGAGGAGGCCGATGTGGTTGCGAAGCTTGAATGCCTCGTGACGGCGAGGCGCGTTGATGCGTCCCGCCACGGATGGAACGCATCGACTACGAGATCTGCTGGAAATCATCATGCGCCGTTACGAGCGCGCGGCCACACTCTTGACCTCAAACCGGCCGGTGGACGACTGGGGGAAGCTACCCGGCGACACCGCCGCCGTCACTGCGCTCCTCGATCGGCTGCTCCATCACGCGCACGTCCTCAAATGCGGACCTCGGAGCTGGCGCACCAAAGTCCAGACCGACTTGCGCACCGAGGAGGCTACGAAGTAGAACTCCATTGGTCTCGGACGCCACGCCCGTGGTGGCCGGTTGTGAAGGGTCGATCAATGGCCGGTGTTGAGCTGTCCACCGAGGCCGTGAACTCTCCCGTTTCAACTCGATCAACGCGCCGTTCGCAGCCTCGCGCGGATAGACGCGCGTTCCGGAGTGCCGTCACGCGGCTGACGCGCATCGTACGCACCTGGCGGCCCCGGGAAGCGCTTCTAGCCTTGCGTAGCTGATGTCTCCCCCGCAATGCTCACATCGACCATAGGTGCCGTTGTCTATTCGCTCGACGGCGTGGCGCAACTCGGCCAATTCGCCACGCGTGACCTCGTCCAGGCTGTCGAGGACCTCGTCGTTTTCGATCTCATTGGCGCGTTCGACCCAGTCGCGGTCGCCGGGTTTGCGCAGGTCGGCCTCGATGTTGTCGGCACGCCTCGAGAGGGTCTCAATCCGCGTCAACAACTCCACGCGCAGGGCCTCATAGCTCGCCATCGTGTCGCTCCTTGGCCCCGGAAGGCCTCGTTGTCTTGCATCTGGCCATTGCAGGGAGGGGAGCCAATGACTCGATCTCGCGGTCCCTGAACGAATCACTTTACACGTTGAGCACGGCCGTCGCGGGATTCTCTGTGGCCGCCGTGGAAATCACCCGGTGCCTCTGCCCGTCGCCTGACGCTAACCCAACGAGCGAAACGACGGGCTCGTGTACGGCGGTCCGGGGCCTGCTGGCAATATCTCGAGGCAACCATGGAATCGACCTCCTTCGCTTAGCCAGAATCGCCCTCGGACGCGGCTACGTCACCCGGAAGTTCCGCATCATTCCCATGTCTTCGTGCTCGAGGATATGGCAGTGGTACAGGTACAGCCCGGGATGACGTGTGAATGACACTTGCACGCGAACGGTTTCTCCGGGAAGGACGAGCACCGTGTCCCGCCACCCGCCGTCAACGATGCCCGCACGTAGCGTGTTCGTAGCGCGTCCGCCCGTTCGATCGATCACACGGAACTGTCGGCCGTGCATGTGAATGGGATGGGCGGCCTCCATGCCCATCGGGTTCGACAGATTCTCGAACTCCCAGAGCTGCGTCGAGCCCGCGGCAACGGTTTCTTCGGGCGCGACGTCCCCCATGGCAAACGTGCGGCCATCAAGCGACCACTCCATGCGCTGAAACGTCAGCGGAACGCGCCGGATCGGTGCGCCGGTACGCGGCGCCCAGGCCGCGTCAAACGAGGACAGCCGCTCGGGCACGCGGAAGGCCGCGCCTTGCCTCGCGCGGGTGCGCAGGGTCATCACGCGCAGCGGCGTTCCATTCGGCACGTTCGAACGGCCACCCATCATGCCCGGCATCCCGCGACCCCTCATGCCCATCATTCCGACGAGGCCGGCGTCGGCTTCGGCAAATGCCTGGCTCTCGAGGTGTACTTCCGTGCCGACCGCAAGGCCTGTGAGATCCAGCAATAGGTCCGCGCGTTGGCCAGGCGCGAGCGTGAGTGCCTGTTGGTGCAGCGGCGTTTCCAAGAGCCCACCGTCTCCGCCAATCACGGCCATCTGCACATCGCGGCTC
>CAZFAT010000380.1:0-26817 GCA_964517075.1 uncultured Solibacteraceae bacterium | reverse complement strand
CCGCCCAGCGCCTGCGCGACACGGGCGTAGTACTGCGTGCTGATCGCTGGCGAGATTTGCGGATCGTTCCAGCCGTGGTACTGAATCAGCTTCCCGCCTCGCGTGACGAACGCCTTCAGATCCGGATTCAGCGCATTGATCGTGTTGTCGTCCGCCTGTTCGGCCCGGACGATGTCGGCGTCGAAGTTGAACTGCCGAATCGTCCAGGTGGGATCGCCGAAGACCAGAAAGCGGAACTGATCGAGGCCAGTCGCGCGCGCCGACGCGGTCCAACCGAGGTCCGTCCACCCGAGTTCGCTGCCCGGCAGGAGGCCCGGAACCGGCCGCCGTGTGCGCGGGTTGACGGGGCTCGAATAGATGAGGCGCGCCGTGGCGACTTGGGCCGGGCTCAGGCAGTCCGTCGCATTGGCCTCCGTGCACTGCAGCACCGCGGGGTCGAACGCGCATGACTCCGGACTCGAAATGAGGCCGTCCTGCAAGCCGTCCGACGCGTCGCAGGCGGCGAGGGCCGCCCGGTGCAGGCGCTGGCGGGCGGCGTTCGGCAAACGGGCCGATTCGTCGGCCTCGAGCACCTTCGCAATCCGCACGGCCTGCGCCGCGCGACCGGTCCAGTCGAGGCCGGGTGCGCCCGCGATGATGCCGTCGTAGTCGGCCGGAAATCGTTGTGCTTCCTTCATCGCCTGACGGCCGCCAGCCGAGCACCCGTTCCAGTAGGCCAGACGCGGCGGGCCCTCGTAGTAGGCCGCCACGATCTGCTTCGCCGCCACGGTCATCTCGTGCACCGCCCGCCAGCCGAAGTCGACGACCTTCTCGGGGTGCCCGAGCGCGAAGCTCGCGGACGTGCCGGCGTGGCCGGTGTCGGTGGATGCCGCGGCGTAGCCACGCCTCAGGGCGGTGACCAGCGCGCCGTACGAAATCGCGCCGTTGAACCCGCCGTTGCCGACACCCTGGAACTTCTGGTTCCAGCCGGACACCGGCATCCACACTTCAACCTTGATGTCCGAATCGCCCGATGGCCTGAGCGTTGCCGCCACCCGGCAGAACGCTCGTGGCGCGACGACCGTCTGGGTCGTCCCGACGATGGGCAACGCCGCCTTCTCGTCAATGGTCGTCGCGAGCGTGATCGTGGCGTTGCGCAGCGACAACGACGCGAGCGCGGTGCACGACGACGGTGTGCGATCGCCCCCCGACGTCTGGCCGGTTTGTGCGGTCTGTGACGAGACCGCCACGAGCGGCGGCACCGCCAGCGACAGGAGAATGGCGACCGGCGCGATGCGGGGGCGCATCAGTTGCCACCCGTCAGCCACCGCGGCTGCGTGAAGGCGCCGTTCCCGGCAATGTCCCACATCGCGAAGCGCACCCATGTCTTGCCAGTGGCATCGAACGGGATCGAGAGCTTCGTCGCGCCGAACACCTCGAGATCGGTGGCGGCGATGATCTGCCTGTGGACGGTCTTCCCGTCACCGGTCACGACCTCCATGAACGCCAGCGGGAAGGTCCACTCGGCATCGGCCGTGATTGTCCGGCGAGTGCCGGTGCCCGTGACGGCGTAGTTCGCAATCAGGATCTCGCCGGTCGTGACGAAGAAGTCGCCGTCGCGCATGGCCTTCAAGATCGGGCTCCAGTCGCCGTCGGGTCGCGGCAGGGTGTCCATCCTGAGGTAATTGACCGGGAAATTGGGATACAGGTCATCCTCCGGACTCTTGCGGTAGGTGTCGATGTCGGCGATGAGGAGCTTGGGGCCGATGCCGAGGCCGGCGTTCCTGTTGTTCATCGTGTCCACCGCATCGAAGCAGCGCCAGGCGCACATGGTCGGCTCGGAGTTGTCCTGGCCCATCCCGGGTTTGAAGGCGACACCGAGGTAGCGGTCGCTTTGCAGGTACTTCGTTCCCCAGGTCGCGTCGGGAAAGCCTGCCGTCGACTTGGTTCTCGGGTGCGCGTGATACCAGTAGCCGCCCTCGGCATCGAGCAGCTGTTGCATCGCCTCTGCGCTGCCCGTGTGATAGACCTTGCCGAAGGCGGGGTCGTTCTCCGTGAAGGGCAGCGTCGCCGCCGGGTCGCCCGCCTGTGCCGGCCCGCCGCCGCGTCCGCCCATCCGGTTGGTCTTCGACCAGAAGACACTCTTCGGCCACATGATGTTGTAGTGCCCCCCGAACGCCACGCTGGGTTCCTCCCAGGGCAGGACGAGGAAGTCCGTGTCCGACAACCGCCGCGCCACTTCGGTGTAGTCTTTCTGGTCCCTGAAGCGGGCCGGGCCGTAGTCGCCAGCCGCCAGACTGTCGGCATGGAAGTCGCTCAGGCCGATGACGTTGAGGCCGACGGCTTTCATCGCCATCAGATCTTGAAGCGGCGTGTCGAAGCCCCCGACGCGCATGCGATCGACCACTCGCAGATGGAAGTGGTTGACGAACGTCTTGTAGCCGGGGACCGCCTTGAAAACGTCATGGTGCGTGAACGCCAGGGCCGCCTGTCGAGTCGGCTCGGCTGACTCCGGCGTCGCATAGAAGAACAGGGACATCTTCTGCCACGTGCCCGGCGGCGCGTTGTACAGCGCGTAGTTCTGCTCGTATTGCGGGAACGTATCGGATTCGGCCTCCGGCATCGTGACGCCGATGCTGTAGGTGCCGCCGCCATCGTTGCGGTAGAACACGTAGCCCAGGTTCACGTCGACTTCGCGCGCGAAGAAGAACGTGTGCGGCGGCGGGAACGTCGCGACCGACCCCCGTGGCCCTTCAGCCACGAGCACGCGGTTGGCCGCGCGAACACCGGACAGCCCGGGGGCCCGGGGTCCGCCGAACTGATGCTGCTGGGAATTTCCCCCCGTGTCGCGCCAGACGACCCGGGGCGTCGTCGATGTCGAGAATCCTCTGAGCCCGGCGTCGTATTTGTAGGCCACCCACGGCTCGCTGGTCCGCGCGATCGCGTCCATTTGAAGGAGATTCGTCCCGCGATACACGGTGAAGCGCAGGCTGCCCTCGAAGACGCCGAGCGTCATGCCCGGAAACGTGACCGCGAGGCTGTTGCCGTCGGTTCTGACCTCGCATGACGTCGCCGCGAACGCGGAAACGCCTCGGCGGATTTCCGTCGGCGTCCTGGGCAGGCCGAAGCCGCGTCCCCCGGTGAAGCCGGGAGGATTCGGCGACGGGTTGTAGCCTGGTCTGCCGCGTTGTCCCGACTGAATGGCGGCGACCTGCTCGGCGAGGGTCCCGCCTCGCCCGAGCGTGGGTGCCGGCGGGGGTTGGGCCGGCGCCGGCGCGCCGGCGCCACGCGCTCCGCCGCCTCGCCTTCCCGCCGCGCTGGTATAGCCAGGAATGCTGAGCGGTGCGTCCCAGAACGCGTACCAGCGGTGCTGATCGATGACCTCTTGTGTGACGTCGATGCCGAGGCTGGACAGCGCGTTCGCCTGATCGTTCGACATGCGGCGGACACCGGTCGTCACCCGGTATTCCGGCGTCAGATTCTGCCCCAGCGTCGCCCATGGGCCGCCGCCGCGCCGCACGGACAAATCGCGAATCGTCGGCGTACCGGCGTCGACGGCAAACCGCGCCCGCAGCTGCGATCGTGCCTGCCCGTTCCACGACACGGTCAGCAGGTCGCCGTCGGGCGCCGCGGTCAGGCCCGTGCGGGCTTTGTACTGCGTGAGGTCGCACGTCAGCGCGGCGGGAGGACGGGCCGACGCGGCGGCGAGGTGCCACGACAGCCGGGGAAACACCGCGGCAAACGAGACAACGGCGACCGTCACCACCGAGAGCAGCAACCGGGTGCGTCTCATGTGCGCCTCCTGATCTCGGGCTGAGCGCTGTCCGACCCGACGAAAGGATAGCCGGATCCGGGCCGTCCCGGTGTAGCCTTCCCTCACCTTTTCCCAAGCGAGGACGGCATGGCGCATCCCCTCTCCCGCCGCGAGCTGATGATGTCGATTGGCGCCGCCGTCGGCGCGGCCGCGGGTTCGGAACTCGCCGCCCAGGGGCCGGCCACGCCACCGAGCACGGTCACGAATCCCCCGCGCGATTTCGGGCCGAACGCGCCGCCCTCCGTTTACTTCATCGATCCCGATATCGTCGTCGTCGATCCCGCCTTCGGCGCGCTGATCCAGCCGAATGCGGCGATCACCCGCCTCTGGACCGGCGCGCTGTGGACGGAAGGACCGGCCTGGTGCAGCCAGGGCCGGTATCTGCTGTTCAGCGACATCCCGACGAATCGGCAGTATCGCTGGCTGGAAGACGACGGGAGCGTGTCGGTGTTCCGGTACCCGTCGAACAACTCCAACGGCAACAGCTTCGATTTCCAGGGCCGGCAGTTGTCGTGCGAACACCTCACGCGCCGCGTCGTCCGCTACGAGCACGATGGATCGATCACGGTGCTCGCGGAGCGCTTCGACGGCCGGCGGTTCAACGCGCCGAACGACGTCGTCGCGCATCCCGATGGCAGTTACTGGTTCACCGACCCGCCGTACGGCGCGAGCCTGTACGAAGGTCAGGTGGATGCGGCCGGCGGTCCGGCCAATCCCGGCGGCCGGCTGAACCCGCGTGTGGGTCAGGCCGCCGAGGCCGGCACGATGAAGCGCGAGTTGCCCAACGGCGTGTATCGCGTGGACGCCAGCGGGCGCGTGACCGAGGTCGCGACGGAAGCGCAGGTGCCCGATCCCAATGGCCTGGCGTTCTCACCCGACTTCACACGGCTGTACGTGGCGAGCACCGGCAAGGGGCCCGGTGATACCGGACCGGGCGGGCAGGGCGACATGTTCGTGTTCGACGTGGCGAAGAGCACCCTCACGAACCATCGCCGCTTCTCGGACTTCATGATCGACGGGGTGAAGTGCGGGCCCGACGGCGTGCGCTGCGATGTGAACGGCAACGTCTGGTGCTCGAGCAACGCCGGCCGCGCGATTGGCTACAGCGGCGTCACGGTCTGGACACCGGAGGGCAAGATCATCGGTCGCATTCGCCTGCCGGAAGTCTGTGGCAACCTCTCGTTCGGCGGTCCCAAACGCAATCGGCTGTTCATGGCCGCGAGCCAGTCGATCTACGCGCTGTACGTGAACACGCAGGGCGCCGGCCTGGCCTGAGCGCCCGCCTTTCGTCCGTGCGAGCACGTGTGCCACAATGCCGTCCGGTTGCCTTACATGAAGGAGGGCCTATGCGCCCGTCATCTCTTTACACGTCGCTGGCCATCGTTGGATTGGTGGCCCTTTCGATAGAGACCGGCGCTACCCAGGCGCCGGCCGCGTCTCCTCAGGTGTCCCAGACACCGGCCCCCGCCGATCAGCCCGCGGGTCGCGGGCAGGGCCGTCGCGGCGGTGGGGCGGCTGGCCAGGGCGCCGGCCGTGGGCGCGGTGCGGAGACCCCACCGTGGGCGATTCTCCGAGCGCCGGCGGGCACGAAGGAGGGCGCCACGTGGGTGCCGGAAATGCCGCCGATGGAGGCGCTCGCGCCGCCCCCGGGCTGGAAGCCGGACGGCATCGAGGTGCCCTGGATTCCGGCGACCCTGCTTCGGCTCCCGCGCACGAACATCACCCGCGCGAAGTATCCGGCGATCGACTTCCACAACCACACGGGGTCGTTGACCACGCGCGAGCAGTACGAGGCCGTCGTCAAGTCGCTTGACGCGGTCGGCGTCGGCGCCGTGGTGAATCTCAACGGGGGGACCGGCGACCAACTGGACGCCGTGCTCAAAGCGGGCGAGCCGTATCGGGATCGCGTGGCGAACTTCATAACCTTCAGCGGGACGGGCATCAACGAGCCCGGCTGGTCCGAGCGGTTCGCGGCGCTCATGGAGCGCGGCTTCAAGAACGGCGCGATGGGCATGAAGGTGTCCAAGCAACTGGGCCAGGGTGTCCAGAACCCCGATGGCAGCTTCATCCAGGCCGACGATCCGCGCCTCGATGCCGTCTGGGCGATGGCCGCGAAGTACAAGAAGCCCGTGATGATTCACACGAGCGACTCGATCGGCCGCTTCTATCCCGTCAGTGCGAAGAACGAGCGCTACGAGGCCGGCCTCTGGCACCAGCCCGGCGACGAGTCGGGCAACCTCTACAAGACGGGGCCGAAACCCGAGGTGATCGAGCGGGCGCGCGAGAACATGCACCGCAAGCACCCGAACACCAACTTCGTGAACGCGCACATGGCGATGCTGTACTACGACCCCGCCATGCTGGCGAAGTTCCTGGACACGTATCCGAACGCCCAAGTCGAGATGTCCGCCGCGGTGCAGGATCTGGGGCGCGCGCCGCGCCTGTGGCGCGACTTCCTCATCAAATACCAAGACCGCGTGCTGTTCGGAACGGACGGACGAGGCAACAGCGACCCGGACACGTTCTGGAACCCGCACTTCCGCTATCTCGAGACCTATGACGAGTACTTCGAACATCCGGCGCAGATTCGATTGCCCGGCGGCTCGCCCGGCCACGGCCGCTGGAACATCTCCGGCGTCTCGCTGCCCGACGAGGTACTGCGCAAGATCTATTACGAGAACGCGCTGAAGTACCTGCCCACGCTACGCGCGTCGATCGAACGGCAGCGCGCGGCGCGCAAGTAGCCACCGGTTGGAGTGGAGGGGCTGACCTTCCGCCTTCGCGAGGCTTCGGCGGACCGCCGAGCGTCAGCGGAGGCGGTCGAGTCGGCCCTTTCACAATCGATCGGCTGGGCCGTCGTTGGGCACTGGGCGGATGCGCCAGCCCTGGCGGCCGAATTCTCGCCGGATACTGGGTGCGCCCGGCGTCCTCGCGAATTCGACGCCGCTGGCCAGCACGAGGTCCGAGAAAGAAGCCGCGTAGCTGCTACAATCCGGACATCCCTCGTCATTTCGCAATCAAAGGAGCCCGATGCGCCTCGTTCTCGCGGCGACGTTCGCAGCGGCAGTGTCCTTTACGGTTCTAGGCCAGGCGCGGCCGAATTTTTCAGGTCGCTGGGTGCAGATCAGTCCCGCGGGCGGTTCAACACAGCTCGTCAAGCATGACGCGACCACGCTGGCAATCCAGCACGGATCCGAAGGCGCAGACCACTCCGTCAGTTACAAGCTGGATGGCAGTGAGACCCCAAACACCATCCCATCTCATGGCAGCCAGATCGTCTCGGTCGCTCGGGCGGAATGGATCGGCTCCACGGTCAGGATCACCGAATCAACCGCCTATCCTGACGGCAGGAAGCTCCAGTCCACACAGCTATGGTGGGTCGATCAGCAGGGGCGTCTCGTTGTCGAACTCGCAGAGACGATGCAGGGCAAGCCCACAACGAACCTGACCATAATTCGCCGCAAGGACAACCAGCCGCCGGATTCAAAGTAGCCCACCGCCATGAGGCGCCGCGGTCGCGTTGCTCTCCGCGCGCGCGGCGCGACGACTCCCACTCGTCGCCTCACTGCGCGGCCGGGAGTAGAGCAGGTCGTGGCGTCGTCAGTCAGCGCATGATCCTGGAAACCGCGCGCCTCCGAGTGACTCTGCAGTCGAGGGACCAGGTGCTGGCCCAGATCGACGCGTTGAGTCCGTCGGATCGCTCGCTCTGATGGGCCGGGATGATGAAAGCAGTTCAGGTCTGCCGCTTTGGTTGGTCGCCCTCGCGAATCTCGCGGTTGGGAGGGAAGGAAGACGGTGGAGGCGGTGGCGCACCCGTGCCCCTCGGAGCGGGGCGTTGCGGCGGCGCCCCGATCAGGCTTGCCAGGCCGGCCCCGCGTCCGGCGTTTCTACGTACAGCTTCGCTTAGCGACGCCGCGCGCTGGGTTATACTCTACCCAAGTTCAGACTCTGAACGGTAAAATCCCGGCCGGCGGCCGCGATGAGTGATGACTTTCTCCGTACGCTCGCGGTGATCTTCAATGTGGCCCTGCTGATCTTGGCGTTGCTCATGATCGGCCATCGGCTACAGCTCGGATTCAGCGTCTGGGATGTGCCGACGGCGACCTTGTTCATCGTGGCGCCAGTGACCGCGCTGTGGGTGTTGCTGCGAGGCCTTAGAAGATAAGCCCGCGCGGGCGTTATGCAAACTGACCCTACCCTTACGCGAGGGATGTGGACAACTCGTGGTCAGTGTGTCAGGGGCGTTGCAGTGTCAGATCGGGCGCAGCGCGCCTCGGCGTGTGGCGTCGTTGTTCCGCACGAGCGTCAGCACGGCGACCACGGCCAGCAATGGCACGATGCTGGCGATGACGAGGATCGGCTCGAAGGAATAGCGATCCGCGATGACGCCGGTCAGGAGCGTCGCGGCGATGGTTCCGACGCCCGCGCCCGCGCCGCCCAGGCCACTGACCGTCGCCACCGACTCCGGCCAGTACACGTCCGCCGGCAGATTCAGGATCATCGTCGACACGGCCGCGTACGCGCACGTGGCGATGGCAAAGACCAGCGTCAGCAGCGGCAAGGTGTCGATCGCGACGGTGAACGCGAGGCAGCTCATGCCGAGGCCGCCGATGGCCACAATCCACTTGCGCGCGGCGCCCACCGACACGCCGCGCTTGATGAGTGCGCTTGACAGGCCGCCGCCGAGGAAATTACCCGCATCGGCCGCGAGGAAGGGCACCCAGAACGCGAGCAGGCTCTGCTCGAGTGGAAACCCGCGCGCCGCCAGAAAAATCGCGAACCAGTCGGTGATGAAGAACCAGACCGGATCCGTCAGGCCTTTCCCGATCACGATGCCCCAGGTCTGCGGCAGACGGATGAGCTCGCTGTAGCGGAGCCTCGTTCTCGCGGGAGCGGGCGACGCGGCGGCACCGATGCCGGTCGCCGCCACGCGGCCGGTTTGCACATCGGCGTCGCCCTGGCGATCCTCCAGAATCAGCCGCCGCTCCTCATCGGAGATCCACGGATGCGTTTCTGGCGGGTGGTAGATCCATCGGAACAGCAGCAGCCACAGGAAACCCAGCGCGCCGACGATGAGGAACACGGGCCGCCAGGTGCCGAAGGCGTGGAAGAGTGTCAGGACGAGCAGTGGGGCGATCGCCGCGCCGATGGAGGATCCGCTGTCGAAGAGCGCGACCGCCCACCCGCTCTCGCGCCGCGGAAACCATTCCGCCACCGCTTTGGTCGCGCCAGGCCAGTTGGCCGACTCGCCCAGTCCGAGCATGAACCGGAACGCACAGAAGGATTTCAGTCCGGTGGCGAGCGACGTCGCCATGGCCACCACCGAATACCAGGTGACCGACAGGGTCAGGCCGAGCCGCGTGCCGATCCGATCGAGCAGCGGCCCCGATCCGGTCTGGCCGAGCGAGTACGCAACCCGGAACGAGATGATGATGAGGGCGAAATCGAAATTACTCCAGGTGTACTCGGTCTTCAGGTACGGCCCGAGCACACTGAGCGTCTGGCGATCGAGGTAGTTGACGACGGTCGAGAGGAAGAGCAGGCCGCCGATGTACCAGCGCAGGTGGCGAACGGGGCGCGTGGTCACGTGGAGCGTCCCGGTCGAGCGATCGTCACGCGCCCTACTTCAGCGTCAGGAACTGATCGGGAGTGAGCGCGCGCCGCGAAAAGCGCGCCAGCCGAATCGCGCCCTTGAAGTAGTTGCGGCGATTGATGCGCGTGCCAAGTGATGCGGCACCTTCGCCCTGCGGCGTGAACGCAATCTCCGCCTGTCCCTGCAGCACGCCGTTCACGTAGCTGCGGAACGTCTTGCCGTCGTAGGTCTGCGCCACGTGGTACCACTGCCCGACCGGGTGCAGCTTGTCCTTGAACATGAGCGCGCGGTTGTAGCCGGGTCCGTTGACGAAGGAGTCGAGATACCAGTTGGTGCCGACGGTGCGGAGCTCGAACAGGAAGCGCGGGTTGGCATCCTGGCCCGTCGCCGGATGGTCGGCCGACGCCAGCAGCCCGGTTTTCGGGTCCCGCTCGGCGAGGTGAAACCAGCGCTGCTCGAACACGCCGCCATCAGGCCGGAAGATCGCCTCGAACGTGAAGGTCGACGCACCGGCCAGCGGGTGCTTCTCGATCCAGACGGCGTCGTCCACGCCGTCGAACTCGATGGCTGTGCCGAGCGGCGTGTCCACGACCTTCGGCCCGCCCTCGACGGTCGTCTTGAACCCGCCAATCCCGTCGAGGCGATCGAAGGTCCACACGATCTGGTCGGGCGTTTGGGCCAGCATAACGGGGACGCACACGGCTAGCCAGAACAGTGCGATGCCGGACACTCTACCTGACCTCATGTGGCGTGGAAGCTTATTCTAATCCCATGACGCTCCAAACCCCCTTCATCTTCGTCCTTGGTCTGCTGATCGGCCTGGCCGTACGCACCGGCGACGCGCAGGATCGCCGGCTGCCCGGCATGAACGGCATCAACCACCTCGCGTTCGCCACCGGCAAATACGATGAGATGCTGAAGTTCTACACGGAGACGCTCGGGTTCGGCGAAGCCTTCTCGAACCGCAACAGCAGCGGCCAGCCGACGCTGACCTACCTGCAGGCGAGCCGGAGCACCTTCATCGAGCTGATGCCGGCCGGCGCGAACCGGCAGCCGGGCTTCACCCACTTCGGCGTGCACGTCGACGATGTCCAGGCGGTTGCCGCGCGGCTGAAAGAGCGGGGTCTGAATGTTGGGACACCGCGGACGATTGGCAGCGGATCGCTGACGGTGTCCGTGGCCGATCCCGACGGCAACCGGCTCGAGTTCAGCGAACTGCCGCCCGGCGCACCCGCGCGCAAGGCGATGGAGGCGTGGAAGTAACGTGCCCGGCAGGCCTCCCGCGCCGAAGGCCTTTGCGTCGCTCGAGGCCTTCCGGTCCTGGCTCGTGCGCCATCACGCGACCAAGCGAGAGCTGATTATGCGGCTCTTCAAGGTGCACGCCAGGACCCGCGGGATTGGATACCGTGAGGCGCTCGACGAGGCGCTCTGCTTCGGCTGGATCGACGGCGTGCGGCGATCGTACGACGAGGACAGTTTCCTGCAGCGCTTCACGATCAGACGGCCGGGCAGCCGCTGGAGCGAGATCAACGTCAAGCGGTTCGGCGAACTGAAGGCCGCGGGCCGGGTCCAGGCCTCGGGTCAGGCCGCCTTCGAGAAGTGGGCCGGTCAGAAGGCGCGCTATTCCTTCCAGTCGGCGCCGCTCGCGCTCGACCCGGCGTTTCTCCGCGAGTTCCGCGCGGCGAAGAAAGCCTGGGCGTACTACGAGGGGTTGCCGCCGGGCTACCGGCGCCTGATGACTTTCTGGATCATGAGCGCCAAGCGGGAGGCCACGCGCGCATCACGCTTCGCGACGCTGCTGAGTCACTGTCGGAAAGGCCGGCGGATTCCGCTGATGGGTGGGGTCTGAACGCGGCTCGGCCCGGCCGTTTTCTGTACACTGCCGCGCATGGCGCGCGTGCTTGTCCTCTTCGCCCATCCCCGGCTCGAGAAATCACGCACGAACGCGGCGCTGCTTCGCCAGGTGCCCCGGCGCGACGACGTGACGTTCCGCGATCTGTACGAGCGCTATCCGGACTTCGACGTTGACGTCGGCGAGGAACAGGCGCTGCTGATGCGCCACGACGTCACCATCTGGCATCACCCGCTCTACTGGTACAGCGCGCCCCCCCTGGTCAAGCAGTGGATCGACCTGGTGCTGGCGTTCGGGTGGGCCTACGGCCCTGGTGGCACGGCGCTCCGCGGCAAGGCCATGGGCCACGTCGTGACGAGCGGCGGGACGGAGGCCGCCTATCAGCTCGCCGGGTTCCACGGCTTCACGCTCGGGGACTTCCTCCGGCCGTTCGAACGCACCGTGACGCTGTGCGGCATGACGTGGCTGCCGCCGTTTGCCGTGCACGGGACCAACCGGCTGCCGGACGCCGTGCTGCAGGCCGAGGCGGTGCGATACGGCCGCTATCTCTCCGATCTGGCCGATGGCCTGCTGCCCCGATCGGCGGTGGACGGCGCGCATGTCTGACGTCCTGATCCAGGCGGTCGTCTATCTCGGCGCCGCGGTCGCCTGCGTGCCTGTGGCGAAACGGCTCGGCATGGGATCGGTCCTCGGCTACCTCCTGGCCGGCGTCGTCATCGGACCGTACGTGCTCGGATTCGTTGGCGAAGAGGGCCAGAGCATCATGCATTTCGCCGAGTTCGGCGTCGTGATGATGCTCTTCCTCGTCGGACTGGAGTTGGAGCCTGCGGCGTTCTGGCGGATGCGGCGGATCGTGCTGGGCACCGGCGCGGCACAGGTGGTGGTGACGGCCGCCACGCTCGGACTGGCCATGGCGCTCCTGGGACTTGGCTGGCGGGCGGCCCTCGCCGCCGGCTGCGCCCTGGCGATGTCCTCCACGGCAATCGCCCTGCAGTCGCTCAAGGAAAAGCGCCTCATGGGCACGGCCGCCGGGCAACAGTCCTTCGCCGTGCTGCTCTTCCAGGACATCGCGGTCATCCCGATCCTCGCGCTGCTGCCGCTCCTCGCGATCGCACCGGCCGCGCCGGCCGACGCGCATGCACCCGGCATCGGCCATCTGCCCGGCTGGATGCAGACGCTGGCCGTGCTCGGCGCCGTCGGGTTCGTCGTCGCTGGGGGCCGCTGGGTGATCGTGCCGCTCCTGCGTGTCGTCGCGCGCACGCGGCTTCGCGAGCTGTTCACCGCCTCAGCGCTCCTGATTGTCGTCGGCATCGCCGTGCTGATGCAGCTTGTCGGCCTCAGCGCGGCGCTCGGCGCGTTCCTGGCCGGTCTCGTGCTGGCCACGAGCGAGTTCAAACACGAACTCGAGAGCGACCTCGACCCCTTCAAGGGACTGCTGCTGGGTCTGTTCTTCATGGGCGTCGGCGCGTCGATCGACTTCCGGTTGATTGGCGAGGCGCCCGCCCGCGTGGCGCTGCTCACCGCCGGCGTCATGGTGGTCAAGCTGCTGGTGCTGGCGGGCGTCGGTCGTGCAAACCGTCTGTCGCTGGATCAGAACCTCGTGTTTGCTGTCGGCCTGTCGCAGGTGGGCGAGTTCGCGTTCGTGCTGCTCGCCTTTGCCGGGCAGCTCGGCGTGCTGGACGCCGGCTGGGTCGCGACGCTGATGGCGGTGACGGCGCTGAGCATGACGGTGACGCCGATCGCGATGCTGTGGACCGAGCGTGTGGTCTTGCCGCGCGTCGGCACGCGGCAGGCTCCCGACCGTGCGCCGGACGCGCCCGAGGAGAAGCACGCGGTCATCCTCGCGGGCTTCAGCCACTTCGGGAGCACGGTGGGCCGGTTCCTGCGGGCGAACGGCGTCGAGGCCACGATTCTCGACCACGACTCGGACCGCGTGGACCTGCTGCGCCGGATGGGCTTCAAGGTCTACTACGGCGACGCGACGCGCCACGATCTGCTCGAGGCGGCGGGCGCCGCCGACGCGCGGATCCTGGTCAGTGCGGTTGAGGATCCCGACACCGCCCGGTCCCTGGTGACGACGGCGCGCAAGCACTTTCCCAACTTGACGATCATGACGCGGGCCCGCCATCGGTTCGACGCGTACGAACTCATGGACCTCGGCGTGCGCCATGTGTACCGGCAGCACCAGGACACGAGCGTGCGTCTCGGCGTGGACATCCTCCGCCAGCTCGGTCACCGCGCGTATTCGGCCCACCGGGCGGGTCAGCAGTTTCTGCGGTACGACGAGGCGGCGATGACCAGGCTGGCGGCGGCACGGCACAACATGGCGGCCTACATCACCAGCGTGCGCGAGGAGATCGCGCACCAGGAAGCGCTCCTGCTGGCCGATCGCGAGATCGACCCGACGTCGAGCGAGCATGCCTGGGACTCGGAAGAGATGCGGGCGCGGCTGACCGACGTGCGGGGGTAGGGTCGAGGCGTTCGGGTGGAGCAGCCGACACACACTCGTCGTATGCGTGTGATGGAACGGGCGCGCGGCTCCACGCCGCCCAGGGGTGTCGCCGGGGAGGTAGCTCATGGATTGGGACGATCGAACGATTGGGCGGTTGCTGAGCCGCCGCGAGGCGGTCCGGTTGCTCGCGGCTGGCGGGCTCGGGCTGGGCGCGTGGGACGTCGTGCGAGGGCAGGCCGGGACCGTGCCGCAGTGCATCGCCAAGCCCGAACTGGAGGAAGGCCCGTACTTTCTGGAGGCTCGGGCCCTCCGATCCGACATCCGGTCCGACGCGGGGACCGGCCGGCCGAGGCCGGGAGTGCCGCTCGCGCTGGCCTTCGGCGTGTCGCAGCTCGCCGGTGGACGCTGCACGCCGCTCCAGGGCGCCACGGTGGACGTCTGGCAGTGCGACGCGCTTGGCGAGTACTCCGGCGTGACCGATGCGCGCTTCGCGGCCGACAACGTCGGCACCACCTTTCTGCGCGGCGTGCAGCCAACCGACGCACAGGGCACCGCCCGATTCACGACGATCTATCCGGGCTGGTACGCGGGACGCGCCGTCCACATCCATTTCAAGATCCGCACGCCGGGCGCGGGGGCCCAGGCCTACGAATTCACCTCGCAGCTCTTCATGCCCGAGGATCTGAACGACCGCATTCACGCGCTGGATCCGTACGTGAAGAAGGGACGCCGCGACACGCCGAACGCCGCCGATGGCATCTACCGGCAGGGCGGCGAGCAACTCCTCCTGCAGCCGGTGAAGTCGGCGTCCGGCTACGACGCGGGGTTCACCGTCGCGCTGGACCTGTCCGATGCTGCCGTCGGTCAGCCAGACGGCGGGCGCGGGCGTGGCGGCCGGCGGGGTGGGCCGGGACGCGGCCGGGGTGGAGCCGGCTGATCGGCTGGCCTTATTTTTTCAGGGCGGCCAGGACGTCCAGCACGTCCGTGGCCGGGGTACGGTCCCCGTGCGTACGGCTGACGCGCGCGAAGCGCACGACACCGCCGCGATCGATCACGAACGTTGACGGATAGGCCGTCTCGTTCGGCGCGTCCCACCGCAGCCCGTAGCGGAGCGTGAACGCGTAACCGGGATCGAGCAGGAAGGTGAAGTTCGACGGAAACGCGCGGTTGGCCGCGAACTCCTTCGCGCGCTCCTGCACCTGCTCGGCGGGCCCCGGGTACACCCAGAGCACCCGCGCGCCGGCCTTCTCGATCTCCGGCGCATGCCGAAGGAAGTCGCCGAACTGCCGGTTGCAGAACGGACACTGATACCCGACCCATCCTCGTCCCACAATGAGCACGACGGGGCCCTGCGCAAGGGCCGTCGCGAGCCTCAGGGTCGTGCCGTCGAGGGCGGTCAGGGTGAAGTCCGGCGCCGCTGCGCCCACCGTCGGCGGGCTGGCCGGTTGGGCCTGACGTCCCCAGGCCGGCGTCACACTCGATCCGGCCCACGCCATCACCGTCAGCGCCACGCCCGCCACCAGGCGGACCGTCGTCGTATGACACTTGCGGGCGATCATCTGCACCTCTCTTTTGCGTCCACCGACCACTCTTCTACGCCTTGACGAACGTCGTGACGCGGCGCCGCGTCCGTTCACGCAGCGAGCACTCGCGCAGGGTGTCCGAGAGCGTGTCCAGGTTCGGGATGCCCTCGAGGTGCACCGAGGCGAAGTCCGGATCGGACGACCGCAGGTGGAGCACCGAATAGCCGAGCACGCGCATCGCGAAGGGTCGGTGGATGTCGAAGTCGTCGATCCGGAAGAGCTCGACGCTGATCTTGATGGTCGAGAACAGGCCGCGCTCGATCTGAATCCGCTGCGTGGTCAACGTGTACTTCGTCGATCGGGCCCGCACCCAGTACACGAGATACGCGATGCCGAGCGTGAGGACGACGATGGCCCACTGGGTGAGCGAGTAGACCGCGGCCTGGTGTCCCACGAAGAGCGGCCGCTCCACCTCCGCCTCTTTCGCGCTCCGGTACTCCACCAGATCGGTGTTGCAATACCGGCACTTGATGGCGACGGCCTTGATGGACTCGCCGCAGATTGGACAGGCAATATCGCCGCTTGCCGGCTGGATCATTGACGCACCTCACTCACCCGCCGCACGGAACACCTGCGGCAGGATCATCGTGGCCACGAAGAAGAAGATGAAGGTCACCAGGGCCGTCTGAAGCGCCTTGTGCACCGGATTGCCCCGGAACGACCAGTTCCGCTTGTACTCCGAGTATGCGATCACGAAGGCGCACGTGCCTGCGAGGAGGCCAAACACGAGACCGAGCGCCGCGCCGGCCGCGAGCGTCACGTCAGTACGTCGCCCGCCCACCGGACAGGTCGTAGACCGCCCCGGTGCTGAACGAGCACTCGCGCGAGGCCAGCCAGGTGACGAGGGCCGCTGCCTCCTCGACCTTGCCAAACCGGTTCATGGGAATCCTGGTTCGCATGTAGGCCACGTGCTCGGGCGTGATCTGCTCGAGAATCGCCGTTTCGATGACGGCCGGCGCGATGCAATTGACGAGGATGCCCGTTTCGGCGAGCTCCTTGCCGAGCGACTTGGTCAGGCCGATGACGCCCGCTTTTGCCGCGCTGTAGTGCGAGGCGTTGGGATTGCCTTCCTTGCCCGCGATCGAGGCGACGCTCACGATGCGGCCGTAGCCTTCCTTCATCATGTGCGGCACGATGGCCCGACAGCAGAGGAACACGCCGAACAGGTTGGTCTGCAGCACCACCTGCCACTCGGCCGGCGTGCACTCCCACATCTTCTTCGAGACGCCGGCGATTCCGGCGTTGTTCACGAGGATGTCCACGCGTGGCGTCTTCGTGAACGTCGCCGACGTCGCGGCCTCGACCGCGTCCGGATTCGAGACATCGACCGCGATCGTGTGCACCAAGCCGAGGGCGGAAAGACGAGCCGCCGCCGCAGCCAGCTCGGCGGCATCACGGTCCCACAGCGCGCACGAGGCGCCCGACCGCATCAGACGCTCGGCAATCGCGTAGCCGATCCCGCGCGCGCCTCCCGTCACGATGGCGAATTGGTCCTTCAGGTCAATGTAGGTCATGGTTCTCGGTCGTCGGGTCAAAGGCCCGTCGGAGTGTCCGCCTTGAGGCGGACGAAAAGAAGGAAACGCAACACCCGACTCGAGGCGCGCAGCGCCGGTCCGGCTGAAGCCGGACACTCCGATCTGGCCGCGGCCTTCACGGCACCAGCACCGGCTTGATCAACTCCCCCGCGTGCATGCCGTCGAACGACGCGCGCCAGTCGGAGATGGGCGAGACCTTGGACAGGAACGGCCGCGGATCGAGTTGTCCCGTGCCCAGCATGGCCAGCACGCGTTCCCACACCGCCCACGTGTGGCTGAAGCTGCCGCTCAGGGTGACGGCTTTCTTCACCAGCGGATCGAGCGAGAAATTCAGGGGCTGCGGGCCCCAGCCCACCTTCGCGACGTGTCCACCGGGCCGGACCCACGCGAGGGCCGACTTCAGCGTCGCGGAGACGCCGGCCGCATCGATCACCACGTCGGCGCCGAGACCGTCCCCCAGGGCCGCGACGAGCGTCGCCACGTCCTCAGGCGACTCGGCCGCGTGCGTGGCGCCGGCGCGCAGGCCCGTGGCCATGCGGCCCTTGTCGCGCGGCATGCCGGCGAGCACCACGTGCCCCGCCCCCGACAGCCGGGCCATTGTCGCGCACAGCAGGCCGATCGGTCCCGGACCAATGACGATCACGACATCGCCGGGGCGGACGCGTGCGTTGACCACCGTGGCCTGATACGCGACGCAGCAGGGTTCGGTCATCGCGGCCACTTCGGCGGGCACCCCTTTCGGGACCCGATGCAGCAGGCGCGCCGGCACGGCCACATACTCGGCCATCGCGCCGTGGATGTCATAGCCAAAGCCGCGGCGGGCGGGATCGAGGTTGTACTGCCCGACGCGGGTCAGCGGCGAGTTGGCGTCGACGTCTGCGGCCGTCTCGCTGGCCACGAGGTCGCCCTCGGTGAACCCCTTCACCTCGTCGCCGAGGGCGGCCACGGTGCCGCAGAACTCGTGGCCGAGAATGACCGGCACGCGCACGTTCCACGACTGCGTGTTGTGAAACTGGTGGACGTCCGATCCGCAGACGCCGACGCCGCGCACGCGGAGCAGCACCTCGCCGGGGCCCGGATCGGGCCTCGGCATCTCACGCAGTTCCACCGCGCCCGGTTCGAGCGCGAACTGCACCACGGCCGCCATGGTCTGTGTCATCGGTGTCGATCGCCTCGAGGGCCTTTCACGCGTTCCACGAAACTCCGAATGATACCGAAGAGCGTCTCGGCGTCGGCGCCGGGCTTCAACTCGTGGTCCGCGACGGCCAGCGGCGCGCCAATCACCACGAGGTCCGCGCCGAGCGACGGGCACTCGGCCGCCTGATCGATCGAGAGGCCGCCAACCGCCTGCAGCGGACATTTGACCGCGGGCCGAATCCGGCGCAGATCGTCCAGCGGTGATTTCCCGATCTCCCAGTGGCGCTCGTCGAGGCCCGTGTGGACAATCACCACATCCACGCCGATCGCCTCCATCGTCTGTGCCATCGCGACCTTGTCCGGACACAGCATGACGTCGCCCATGACGTAGCGCCCGTACTGCCGCGCGGCCCTCACGGCCTCGCGGATGGTGTGTTCGTGCGCCTGGCCCATCACGACCACGAAGGACGCCCCGGCCTTGAACATCATCTCGGCTTCGAGAAAGCCGGCGTCCATCGTTTTCAGGTCCGCCACGACGGGGTGCGACGGATAGCGCTCGTGCAGCGCGCGCACCGCGTGCAGCCCCTCGCCGAGGATCAGAGGCGTGCCGACCTCGAGCCAGTCCACGCCGGCCCGCACCGCGATGTCCGCGGTCGCCAGCGCGACATCCAGCGTCTGAAGGTCGAGCGACAACTGGACCTTGGGTCCGCCGTCGAAAATCCCGCTCATGCCTTGGACTCCGTCGCGCGTGGGGAATGCATCCCGCCGAGGGGAAACTGCTCCAGCTCGATGACCGTGCCGCTGAACGACGCCGCCGCCGGCGAGACGAAGAAGGCCACGACGCCGGCCACCTCCTCCGGCGTCAGGATGCGGCCGGCCGGGAACGTCGCGCCCTCGCGGTCCAGATAGTCCGGCGGATGACCGAGACGCGTCATCATCGCGCGTTCGCCCTCGGTGTCGATCCACCCGGGGTTGAGACAGTGCACCCGCACGCGCGCGTACTTGAGCGCGTTGGCCAGGTTCTTCGACGCGGTGACCAGCGCGGCCTTGGCCGACGCGTAGACGACCAGGTCGGGCCAGCCCACGCGCGCGTTGACACTGCCGATGTTGAGAATCACGCCCTGCCGCGCCGTGAGCGACGGCAGGGCCACCTGGGCGAGCAGCAACGGCGCCCGGACGATGATGTGGAACTGGCGATCGAAGAGCTCCGGCGTGATCCGATCGATCGTCGCCCGTTCGCTGTCAGCCGCGTTGTTGACGAGGATGTCGAGGCCGCCGCACGTTTCGAGTGCGCGCGACGCGAGGGCGCGCGTATCGTCGGCGTCGCCGAGGTCGGCCGGAATGAAGACCGCGTCGTGCGGCAGGCGGGCGGCCAGGTCGCGCCCGCGGTCGTGCGGGTAGCCCGTCACGACGACTCGGGCACCATCGGCCGCCAGCCGCTCGGCAATGGCGGCCCCGAGCCCGATAGAACTGCCCGTCACGAGCGCGACCCGTCCGGTGAGCGGTCGGTCCACGGTCATGCCCCGGTCGGTGACGAGCCGAAGTGCCGCGCGAAGGCGGCGCGAAGGAAGGCGGCGCTCGCGCGCAGGTTGGCGAGGCCTTCTTCCACCGTCGGCCCCTCGCCATCCTCGATGCTGATCCAGCCGTCGTAGCCCGCGCGGGCCAGCGTGGCGAAGATCCGGTCGTAGTCGTTCAGGCCGCGGCCGATCACGCCGTGTTTCAGGATCTTCGCGTACCCGTGCATCGGGTCCGACGCCTGCCGTTTCAGGTCCTCGACGGTGCCGCCTTCGAGATATCGATCGGACGCGTGCATGGTCACCATCCGGGGCAGCACCCGATCGAGGAGGGCATACGGGTCCTCGCCGGCCACGACGGCATTCGACGGATCGTACTGCGCGCCGAGCCAGGGCGTGTTGACTGCGTCGAGAATCGTCAGGTACCGGCGATGGCTCTGCGCGAATTCCGGGTACGCCCAGAGGCCGTCCTTGTAGTGATTCTCGAGGGTCATCACGATGCCCGCGGCTTCAGCGTGCGGGACCAGCGTCTCCAGCGCGTCGATCACCCAGCGGAGCGCTTCGCCCTCGTCGAGGCCCGGGCGGTTCTGGCCCGATAGCACGCGGCACCACCGGCCGCCCAGTTCGGCGGTCACGCGAAGCATGTCGCGGGTGCGGTCGATCTCCTGCTGCCGGCCGGCCGCGTCCGGGCGGGTGAAGTCGGGGGACTGGCACAGCATCGGAATCTCGAGCCCCTGGTCGGCGGCGGCCCTCCGCACTCTGGCGAGGCAGGCGTCGTCGAAGGCGTCCAGGAAGGCGGGGTAGAGCTCGATGCCATCGAGGTCGAGCGTGCCAGCGGCCTCGATCCACTCGAACACGCTCATCGTCCTGTTCACGATGGCGTCGAAGAACCCCTTGGGGAACGCGGCGAGCCGGGGCACGGGACGTTCACTCTAGCCCGGATTGCGCTGGTCGAGGAGTCGGGATACCTTTCCGGGTGTCCGGCCTCGCTCGAACCATCAACGGAGACCTTCATGCCTCACGTCCTTCGCGTTCTTGTCTGCCTGCTGCTGGTCGGCGCGTCCTGGGCCTGCGGGCCGCCGGCCCCCGCCGGCCCCCCGCTGAGCCACGTCTTCCACCACGGCAAGATCGTGACGGTCGATCCCGAGTTCCGGATCGTGGAGGCCATGGCGATTCGCGACGGTCGGGTCGTCGCGGTGGGTTCGAACGCGGAGATGACCCGGCTGGCGGCCGCGGGGACCGAGCAGGTGGATCTTGGAGGCCGCACCGTGCTGCCCGGCCTGATCGACTCGCACGTCCACGCGCCGAGCGCGTCCATGTACGAGTTCGAGCAGCCCGTGCCGGACATGGAAACGATTGAGGACGTGCTCGGGTACTTCCGCACGCGCGCCGAGGCCACGCCACCGGGGCAGTGGGTCACGCTGTCGCAGGTCTTCATCACGCGCCTGCGCGAGCAGCGGTACCCGACGCGGGCCGAGCTGGACCAGGCGGCGCCACGCCATCCCGTGGCCTTCCGCACCGGTCCGGACGCGTCGCTGAATTCCCTGGCGTTGTCGAAGAGCGGCATCGACGCGAAGTTCCGGGTGCCGGCCGGCCAGCCCTGCCGCGTCGAGCGCGACGCGGCCGGCCAGCCGACGGGGATTCTCCGCAATTGCGGGCGATTCATCCGATCCGGATCGAGCGGGCCGTCGCCCACCACCGAGGACCGGCTGCGCCGGCTGCGGGAACTGCTCGCCGACTACAACTCGGTCGGCATCACCAGCATCGTCGATGCCAACACGAACGACAGCGGCGTCGAGCTGTACCGCACGCTGCTCGCACAGAACGCCCTGACCACCCGCACGTACATGACCTACGGCATCGACGCCCAGGCGCCGATCGAGAAAATCGAAGCTTCCGTCAAGGAGGCCGCCGCGAATCCGCTGCACCAGTACAACGAAATGCTCTGGCTGCGCGGCGTCAAGGCCTTCATGGACGGCGGCATGCTGACCGGCAGCGCCTACATGCGCCAGCCGTGGGGCGTCAGCAAGATCTACGCGATTGACGATCCGGAATACCGTGGCGTCCGGTTCATCGAGCCCGAGAAGCTGTACCAGATTGCGAAGATCGTCCTCGCGAACGACCTGCAGTTCACCGCGCACTCGCAGGGCGACGCCGCCGTCGACGCCATGGTGGAGGCCTACGAGCGAATCAACCGGGATGACTTCCCGGTGCGCGATCGCCGGCCCAGCATCACGCACTCGAGCTTCATGAGTCCCGAGGCGATTGCCAAGATGAAGACGCTCGGCGTCGTCGCCAACCTGCAGCCGTCATGGCTCTACCTGGATGGCCGGACGCTCCTCCAGCAGTTCGGGAACGACCGGCTCGCCTACTTCCATCCCTATCGCACGCTCGCCGACGAAGGCGTCATCGTCGGCGGCGGGACCGATCACATGCAGAAGGTTGGCAGCCTGCGGTCCATCAATCCGTACAACCCGTTCCTGGGCATGTGGACGACGCTCGTGCGCGTGCCGGTCGGCAGCGAGGCGCCGCTCCACCCCGAGCAGAACCTGACGCGCGAGCAGGCGATCCGCCTCTACACGATCAACAATGCGTTCCTGACGTTCGAGGAAACGAAGAAGGGGTCGCTCGAGCCGGGCAAGTTCGCCGACTTCATCGTGCTGGACCGCGACATCCTCACCTGCCCCGTCGAGCAGGTGAAGGACATTACGGTGGAGGCCACCTGGCTCGGCGGCCGCCGCGTCTACGCACGCCCGGGCCAGTGATGAGACCGATCGCGCTCCGCTGCTCGACGCGCTGCGCGCCGGACTGGGATACTGATGAACGTAGTCGCGGAGCTTGACCCCCGCGAAAAGAGCAGGTCAGCTTAGAGCTCACGTGCCCCCGCCGCCCACCAACGCGCTCATCGAGCAGGTCTACGCCGAGCTGCGCCGTCTGGCGGACGCCTATGTGCGGCGCGAACACTCCCCGAGCGTGCAGGCCACCGAACTGGTCCACGAAGCCTATCTCCGGCTCCTGAAGGCCAAGACGCCGGCCTGGCAGAACCGCACCCATTTCCTCGCCATCGCGGCCATTTCGATGCGACGCCTGCTGGTCGAGCGCGCCCGTACACGGGACGCCGCGAAGCGGGGGGGCGGCCAGGTGCGCGTCACGCTCGACGATGTGCTGGCGATCGAAAGCCCGGGCGCTGGATCCGAGCTCGACGTGCTCGAGCTCGATCGGGCGCTCGAGGCGCTCGTGGCCGTCGATGCCCGGCAGGCGCGCATCGTCGAGCTGCGGTTCTTCGGCGGTCTGTCGGTGGAGGAGACCGCCGACGCGCTGGAGATTTCGCCGGCGACCGTCAAGCGGGACTGGGCCGTCGCGCGGGCCTGGCTGCTCCGCGAGATCACGCGGGGGCGCGCGTCGTGATGCGTCCCGGGCATTGGGACCGCGTCAACACGCTCTTCCATCAGGCCCTCGGCCGGCCGGCCGAGGAGCGACCGGCCTTTCTCCGACAGGCGAGCGCCGGAGACGAGGCGCTGGTGAATGAAGTGGCATCGCTTCTCGACGCGCATGACGACGCCGGCGCGTTCATGGAGTTGACGGCGCTCGATGCCGGCGCGACCGAGTCGCTCGTCGGCCGAACGCTCGGGCACTACCGCATCGAGCGGGTGCTGGGCGAGGGCGGGATGGGGGTCGTGTATCTCGCGAAAGATACGCGGCTGTCGAGGCCGGTCGCGCTCAAGGCGCTGCCCGCGCGGTACACCCGCGATCCGGTCAGCCGCGATCGCTTGCGGCGTGAGGCCCGCGCCGCTGCCGCGCTCACGGATCCCGGCATCGCCACCGTGTACGCCCTTGAAGAACTCGACGGCCACGTGTGCATCGCCTTCGAGTTCGTGCCGGGCGAGACCCTGCGAGCGGAGCTCGGGCGCGGACCGCTGTCGTTGCCCGCGGTGGTGGCCACGGCGGCGGCCATCGCCCGCGCGCTCGCCGTCGCGCACGACCGCGGCATCATCCATCGCGACCTCAAGCCGGAGAACGTGATTCGGACGCCGGACGGGCAGATCAAGATTCTTGATTTCGGTCTCGCCCGGTTCCGCGAACCTTCGGCGCTGGAGGTCACGCTGACGGCGTTCGGATCGGTCATGGGTACGCCGGCCCACATGTCCCCCGAACAAATCCGGGGAGAGACCGTCGACGCCCGGTCGGACGTCTTTTCCTTTGGCGTCCTGGTCTACGAGCTGGCCAGCGGGACCAACCCCTTCGCCGGTGTCGATCCTGCCGCCACGCTCGCGAACATTCTCGAGGCGCGGCCGCCGCGCCTGGCGATCGCACGGGTCACGGACGCGGATCGGCTCCTGGCCGCCACACTGGACCGCGTCATCGAGGGTTGCCTGCAACGCGCGCCAGACGCGCGCTTCGCCTCGGTGCGTGCGCTGCTGCAGGCGCTCACCGAACCAGCCGAGCCGGCGGGTTCCGCCGATGACACGCCGGTTGATCGGCCGCCTCGTGCGCAGGCGCGTGCCGAACCGCCGCTGGATCCGCAGGCGCTGTGGTGGTGGAAGTTCCATCAGGGAGTGACGAGTGCCACCTACCTGGCGCTCCTGGTGCCGCTCTGGTTCGTTCACGAGTGGATGCCTGGTCTGCCCGCGTTACTCGTGTTCCTGGGCGGACTGATTCCCGGCCTGGTCGCCAGCCTGCTGCGGCTGCACCTCTGGTTCACCGTCCGCTCCTATCCCGACGAGTGGCCCGCCCAGCGGCGGGCGGCGGGGCGATGGATCGCGGCCGCCGACGTCACCTTCGCAGGCGTCCTGTTCGTCGCCGCCCTGATGGTGCTGACCGATGACAGCCGCCTCGCGGCCGTGTTCGTGGGTGCGGCCGTGGCCGTCGTCCTGTCGTTCGCGGTCATCGAACCGGCGACGACCCGCGCGGCCTTCGACGGCCGTTCGGCACGCCTGTAACGGGCCGGCGCGCGACACGAAGCGGATCGCGGGCATGAGCCGGCCCGAGGCGTTATGACGCATTCCCCGGTATGGAGGCTCAGCCGATGAACGCCACGACCGCGACCCGTCCCTCGTCCCTGTCCCGGCCCTACCAGAATCCCACGCGTGTGCTGACCAGCGTGCTGGCGCCGCTCGAGAAGCGGGCGTTGTTGTGGCTGGCGGTCCGGATGCCCTCGTGGGTCCACTCCGACCATCTCACCGGCCTGGCGCTCGCGGCGATGCTGGGCGCGGGGCTGTCGTTCTGGCTCTCGAGCGTGACGCCGATCGGGCTCGTGCTGGTCGTGGCGTGCCTGGCCGCGAACTGGTTCGGCGACAGTCTGGATGGCACGCTGGCGCGCGTCCGCCACCACGAACGGCCGCGCTACGGCTTCTACGTCGATCACGCGGCCGATCTGTTCGGCACGCTCTTCCTCCTGTCGGGCCTCGCGCTGTCGGGCTACATGGCGCCGCTCATCGCGGCCGGGCTGCTCGCGGTGTACTTCATGCTCTCGGCGGAGATCTATCTGGCCACCCACACCGTCGGCAGGTTCACGATGAGCCTGTTCTGGGTCGGTCCGACGGAGCTGCGCATCCTGCTGGCGGTGGGCACACTGACGCTGGCCGTGCGTCCGACCGTCGAGCTGTTCGGGCAGACCCTCCGGCTGTTCGACGTGGGCGGTGTCTGTGCGATTGCCGGCCTGCTCGTGGCCCTGGTCGTGTCGGCCGTCTCGAATACGCGGACGCTGTACCGCGCCGAACCCCGGCCCACCGGTCGATCCTGAGCGCGCCGGCCGGGCGACTTCCGGAGGATCGCGATGATCGTCCGATTCATCCGGTTCAACGTGGCGGGTGCCCTTGGCATCGGCGTCCAGCTGGCCATGCTCACGCTCTGCCTGCACGGCCTGTCGCTGCACTATCTGGCGGCCACGGCGGTGGCCGTCTCCGCCGCCGTGCTGCACAACTTCGTCTGGCACTGGCGTTGGACCTGGAGGGACCGCGCGTTGTCCCTCGCCGACGCGCCGTCGGCACTCGGCCGGTTCGTCCTGGCCAATGGCGTCGTGTCGCTTGTCAGCAACCTCGTCGTCATGAGCCTGCTCGCAGGCGTTGCGGGACTTCCTGTCGTGACCGCCAACCTGATCGCCATTGGCACCGCCGGCCTCGTCAACTTCTGCCTGGGAGACCAGGTGGTATTCCGGGCGGGCAGGGGACGACAGGAGACAGTCCCACCTGGCTTCTCGTAGAATCACGGCGTTCCCGGGAATCGTCCAGGAGGTTTTCTCATGCGCGCCATCGTTGCACTCTTCGTGGCGGGGTTGGGGGTGGCGCTGGCCGCCCAGGGCAGTCCCGCGCCATCGCTCGACATCTACTACGTCGATACCGAGGGCGGGCAGGCGACTCTGTTCCGGAGTCCGACCGGAGAAACGCTCCTCGTCGACACCGGCAATGCGGGTGAGCGCGATCTCAATCGCATCCTCGGCGCGCTGACGGAGGCCGGCGTCACGCGGATCGACCACCTCTTCCTCACGCACTATCACGGCGATCACTACGGCAGCCTGCTGGACATCGCGAAACGGATGCCCGTGGGGCGTTTCTACGACCACGGCGAGAACATCGAAAAGCGCGAGGCCTTCACCGCCTTCCGCACCGCCTACGAGGAGCTCACCAAGGGCAAACGCACGATCGTCCGGCCGGGCGACCGGATCCAGATGGCCGGACTGGATATCAGGGTCGTCGCGTCGAACGGCGAAGTGCTGAAGTCCAATCTGCCGGGCGGAGGAGCCTCGAACGCCGCCTGCGCCGCCCACCAGCCTCGTCAGGAAGTGGTCGACGACAACCACCAGTCCGCTGGTTTCGTCATGGCGTACGGACGGTTCCGGACGATTGATCTCGGCGACCTCATGTGGAGCAAGGAGTTCGATCTCATGTGCCCGGCCAACCGCATCGGGACGGTCGATCTGTACCTGACGTCCCACCACGGGCTGGCGCAGTCGGGCGGTCCGGTGCTGGTGCACGCGCTGGAGCCGCGCGTGGCGATCATGAACAACGGCCCGCGGAAGGGCGGCGCGGTCGAGGCGTTTCAGGTGCTCGCGCAGTCGCCGGGACTCGAGGACACCTGGCAGTTGCACTGGTCGCACTTTGGCGGCATCGAACACAACGCGCCCGGCGCCTTCATCGCCAACATCGATGAGATGGACACCGTGGTGGGCGTGCTCACGGCCCTGGCCGCGCCGCCTGCCGCCGCCGCTGCCGCGGGAGGGGCTGCCGGTCGGCAGGCCGGCGCAGGACGCCGTGGAGGCCGCGGCGGCCCGGCGCCGGCCGCGGCGCACACGCCGGCGCACTCGATCAAGGTCTCCGCGCGCCAGGACGGCTCGTTCACGGTCACGAACACCCGCAACG
>CAZFAT010000379.1:0-18529 GCA_964517075.1 uncultured Solibacteraceae bacterium | reverse complement strand
CGCGAGATGGTTGCCGGTCACGGTGAAGAACCGGTCGCGGTCGTAGATTTCCAGCTTGTACGTTTTCCCTTGTTTGGCGCCGTCCGGCAGGGCACCTAGGATGAAAATCTTCACCCCGGTCCCCGACGGGCTGACCTCCGCGTACGACTCGAAGTAGTCGATGATCCGCTGCGCCCACGGTTCAATCGCCCCGGTCGCGGGGTTGCGACAGTCGTCCAAATCGATGCCCGCGAAGGTCGGACCGCTCTGGACCGGGCCGAGCGCGAAGCCCACCCCCACCTGATGGCGCGTGGCTGCATCGCTGGCGTCCGTGAAGGTCGCCCAGTATTTCGCCTTAGTCGCATTGATGGCGGCGGTGGGTTTCCACGCCGCTCGGGGCGTTTTCTTGCCGGCACCATCCAGTGCCCACAGCAGCCACCGTGGGTGTGCTTGCAGCAGCGTCGGGATGTTCTCCTGGGTGAACATCAGCGCTCCAATTCCACGGCGAGCGCCGTCAGGCCCGCGGCCAACTCGCGGACCTTCGCCGAGGTCGCGTGGTGAAGCACGCGGATGTGCAGGTTGGGGCAGTGGGTGCAGACCGCCACGTCGCCGGGTGCCACCGACAACAGCAGCGTGCGGTCCGGCCCGATGGTGAGATACGGCCCGGTGTTGTCCGGGAGAAGGCGCAGGTCGCAAATTCTCATCGGCCCGCCCCATCGAGAAAAATCTCATCGCGCGGGAAGCCGACCGCATCCGCCACGCGCTGGAGGCGGCGGACCGTCGTCGGCGTAGCGCGGACGTGCGGCTCGCGCAGGGTTTCGAAAAAATCGGTGTAATGGCGCCAGCCCGCGACGAGGGCTAGGCGCGTTCTATGGAGACCAGACCGTTCGACGCGGCGTAGGAGTAGAGGGTTGAGGGGACGATGTGGAGCAGCCGGCACGCGGGCACCTCCCGGGGCTGGCGCATGCCGTACAAGGCAAAGCGCCGGCCAGAATGAACGCAACCCAATTGCGTTCGCTCTGACCGGCGCCCGTGCGTGACGTCCGGTCGGTCAGCCTAGGTCCACAGCACGCGTCCTATGGCCGTACCGCGCGGGGCTTACCCGCGTTAACGGTACTATAGCCTATCCGCCGCTCACTCACAAGCGAAAAGTTAGTCACGACGCCCTCAGAGCGTAAATATCTAGGAGCAAATAGGGCGAAATGGCCTATTATTTTACTCCGCAGAGCGGCGTCAGTTATTCTGCGTCGTTTCTCGAAGTGAATAGCTGAACTAGGAATTATGGCAAAGGCACAAATCACGCTGCCGGACGGCACAAACGTCAAGCTGACCGGCACGCCGGCTGAAGTGGCTGAGGTCCTGCAGCGCGTTGGCGCCCGGGCACAGGCCGGTGGGACGGTTCGCCGTCCTGCGGCGGCGACTCGCGGTCCTAGGACCACAGCGGCGGCTAAAAGTTCCAGACCGCTCACGGACCTCATTGAAAGCATCCTTGCGGACGGTTTTTTCAAGAAGCCGAAAGACCTTGCCGCAGTCAAGGGGGTCCTGGCAGAAATGGGGCATCACTACCCCGTAACCACCCTGTCTCCTGCCCTCCTCCGTCTAGTTCGGCGACGGAAACTCCGACGTATCAAGCAAGCTGGCCGGTGGATGTACACCGGGTGACTGGCCGCAATCTCAAAGTCGATAAGGACTCACAATGGCAAAACTTGACCCGGCAGCGGTGACGAAAAAGGTGTACGCGTTGCTCAAGGGCGCCAGCCCACCTGAGCGACAGGCAATCGTGGCCGCGACGATGACCCTGTTTGGCGAGGCTGTTCCTCATGCAACCGCAGCCTCTAACCAGGGGGCCGGTGCAGGTTCTGGAGCGGGAGCGGGACCCGCTGGAGGGGGAAGCGGGGGTATTCGCTCCTTCTTTGAGGCGAAGCAACCCCGGACGAAACTTGAAGAGCTTGCCGTCGCGGCGCGATTTCTGGAAAAGGAGGGCGGCCGGGCTCACAGCAAGGACGACTTCAGCGCGACGTTCGCCGCGGCCAAACGGCCATTCGACGCACGGCACTTCGCGCGCGACATGTCCAATGCGCGACGGGCCAAACTGTTCAACACTGGCAAAGACAACGTGTTGAGCTATTTCGGCGAGAACTACGTCGATGCTCTACCCGACCACGCCAAGGCTGATGGTCTCAAGAGGCCGGGCAAGGGGCGCATGAAGAAGGCCGGTGGCAAGAAGGCATGAGCCTCGACAAAGCCGCTCTTGTTGCGGCGCTCTGCCCACCACTCGACAAGGTCCTCATCGAGGGGTTGGTCGCGGAATTCATCTCACAGGAGCGGCGCTACGTTCTCGCCGACTGGGAGCCCTCGACACTCGATGGCGGTCAGTTCGCGGAAATCGCCGCACGCGTGGTGTACCACGTCGACTCTGGCAACCTCAATCGGACAAAAACCCTTGACGACTGTCTTGGCTATGTCGAGGACCAGAAGACTTCCAATAAACACGCTTTCGCGCCACGACGTACAGCCCTTCACTTGTGCAAGGTTCTTCGGACAATCTACAAGTTTCGGTCACAGCGTGGTGCGGTCCATATCGACCCAAGTTACACGGCCAACGAACTCGACTCGACGATGGTGATAGGTAACGTCCGGTGGGTGATGGCCGAAATCCTTCGGGTGTTTTGGACAGGCAACGTCGCTGATGTCGTACGCGCTATCAAAGAAATTGTCCGATATCAGGTGCCTGCTGTGCTGGCATTAGATGGGCGGCACTTTGTCCTCCGAACGGACTGCACGGTCGATGAGGAAATCCTGATACTGCTGCACAACGCCGGTGAGGCTGGATTGAGCCGCACGATCTTGGGGAAGTCGGTCCCCCACAGTGCGCCCGCAGTCACAATGGCCATTGGGCGACTTGTGTCTAAGCACCAGCGGCAGGTCATCAAACGCGCGGATGGGCAATATGTCCTAACTCCGCTTGGGTCCAAGCGCGTCCATGATGAGTTGGGCGGGAAGCTGCACATCGCGTGAGGCATCCGCCGCGCCGACGAACGCCAAAGCGAGTTCGGCGTGACACGCAGCTCCGGATAGGCCCCTAAACCCCGAAGAGCCTCGACATCGGCTCTGCCGAGGCAGGACCGGTGACGAGGCTCTTTGGCGGAGGGTGTGGGATTCGAACCCACGAACGCCCGAAGGCGTCGCCGGTTTTTCAGACCGGTCCGTTCAACCGCTCTGGCAACCCTGGCAAGGCAACCGACCACCCTTCAGCCGACATCCTTGCCACGCTTGCCACTTACATTCTACGGGCCCTGCCCCGGGAGTGTTCCATACAACGGGGGCAAGGCGAATGGCGGCGAAGCAACCGGCTGGTCACGGCCCATGCGGCCGCCGGGGCGTCTAAGCCAATCGACGCTAGAATGCTGCCTTGGGGGTTCCTATGAATCGACGCTTTGCCGTGCTCGGGTTAGCCGTGGCGATGTGTGGAACGGGGGTCGCGGGTCAGACGGCGCAGAAAGACGCACCGGTCAATCCCGAACTCCTTCAACAGGACGGGCCGGTCAATCCCGAACTCCTTCACCAGGACGTGCCGGTGTTGCTCCCGGCCAGCGGAGATCAGACACCAGCAAAGCCAGGCGGAGCTTTCGCAAACACTTATCCGGTTCTGAAGCCTACCGGCTCTCAGACACAGCCGGCGACGACCGCGCCGGTGGCCATCACGCCAGCACCGGGCGGGTTCTCGAACGCTTACCCGCGTCCGACGCAGGCGCAGACCGGAATAATCACCTTCCGGGTGGAATCCGTGGGCCCGCAGCGCACGCGCATTTATCTCACCCGGAACGGCGTTGACGCGGGGACGTTCGAATCCACCGGTTTCACCGTGACGACGGGAACGAGCGAAACGAGCATTAGCGCTTCAGGCCCAGTGAGCATCACGGTTGATGGAAAGATGTTCACCGTCGACGGATTTACGATGCGCATCGGCCTGGGCGGAACTTTTTCAATAGATGGGCACACATGGACGTACAGCCCGAAAGGTACGTGAACGGTGGGCGCGTGCCCCCGGTGTCCGGAGTAACCGCTGACCGCTACCGACGCGTCTCCTATTAGTAGAGGCGGGCCAACGGCCGAGGTTTCGGCGCAATCCGTTTAAGAACCGCGCAGGCGAGGCGCGCGTCGGATCGGGGCGGGTATACCCGGACCCCGATTCCGAACGCGCCTTGGAGTTTAAGAGCGGCGGGCCGGGTAGCCCGGCCTACCCCGCCGCCGCTACGCTACCCGCCCGGTAAGGTGGAACGGCGTGCCGGCCTTCCGCCGTTTCACGGCCGGTGCCGGGGAATCGGGCGCGCGGAATGGGGCGCGCCGTAATGGGGACGCCACGCCATGTACCTTCCCCACCAGCAGGCCGGCTGGCGTCAAGCGCATCAAGTTCCATGGCATCCGCCACACCATGGTCACTCTGATGCTGGCGGCCGTTGAGTGGGCACACGTGGTGCAGCGGCGGCTCTGCCACAGCAAGGTCGAAATGACCCCCAACACTTACGCGCACGTGCTGCCTTCGCAGCAACAGGGCGCGGCCAGGCGACTCCCGGCGCCCTGCACGGCTAACGACCGGCTCGACGCGGCGGCCGGTTGCCTACCGTTTCACAACCAGTTCCACGGTCGCCTCACCATCCACCGGGAACGTCACGGGCGTTGCGCGCGGGACGAGAGAGGCCAGGTATTCCGGATCCATCCACAGCCTGGGTGGCCGCAGGACGGCGGCCGCCAAGTAGTCACAGTGACGAAATCCACGAGCGACAAACCGTCCGGCCCCATCGGGCACGATGTAATCCACACAACTTGGAACAGTCGTCAGTCCGTACCCACGCAACTGCGGGTCGCGTGCGAAAAGAATCACCCGAGCCTGCTGGACGGTTTCAGCGTCCCCCCGGACGATGCCGCGAACGCGATTGGCAAAGGTAACCGTCACATCAACGTCCGACGCCTCGACACTAATGGCCCTGCCCGTGAGCGGCACCGAACCTGCGGCCAGTGACACAAAGCGCCAGGGTCCTCCTTCGATCACATCAGGTTCGCGCCAATCGAAGCGAAGCGTGTAGCGTCCGGGAGGAAGTCCGGCAGTCACGAAACTTCCGTCTGACTCGACGCGCCCGGTGGGAATGACTCCCAGCCATCGCTCATATGCGGGCTCAACTAACACAGTGATGTTCGTGAGCTGCTGGGACACTGGCGGCATCGCAGCGCCGTCCAGGACGATTCGCCCGGAGATGCGACCACCGGGCCGAAGCTGGACCTGGAGATCGCGAAGCGCCTTGTCCGCCGTGATCGGCATTTCGCCGACCCACGTCGGAGTGGCTGGAGCGGGCTCTGCCGGCTGACCCGCCTTTCTCGGCGGCCTCAACACAACGGGAAGGCCGCTCACCCGCATCACACGCGCTAGCGTGCCGGTCTCAGGAAACTGCCAGGCTTGCAGCCGATACGATCCCGGCGACACCGATGGAAACGAGAAGGCCCCATCGGATTGAACGGTGCCGGTCAGTTCACCAAGTCCCGCAACCTCGTCCGTGAACTCCGCCGGGACCAACCGAACCGTCGCTGAGGTTCCGACACTGATGGGAGTCACCGGCTCTGGCAGCTGCGCTTCGCCTCGAGCGAGGTCGTCATTGGACAAACCGTTCGCCTCAATGGGCGGCCGGCCACCATCACCGCCGTCGCCCCGCCCGGGTTCACCGGCGCCATGCAACTCATCACGGCGGATCTCTGGCTGCCGGCCGTCGTCTACGTGGCGCGGAGCATGGTCTTCGGCTCTCGCCCCCTGGCTCCCGCGACCTTCGCCGCAATGGCCGCGCTGCTGTACGCCACGGCGTGGGTGGCGCTCTACCTGCCCGCGCGCTGGGCGTCGAGGCTCGACCCCGCGCGAATTCTGCGCGGGGACTGACACTCACTTCCCCACGTCCACCCGCGCGGCCACCTGTGGCTCGGCTAGCCATGTCCGCAGCCGGGCCTCAATGTCCAAGGCGGTCCGATGGAACGCCC
Source organism: uncultured Solibacteraceae bacterium (assembly GCA_964517075.1). Classification (GTDB taxonomy): domain Bacteria; phylum Acidobacteriota; class Vicinamibacteria; order Vicinamibacterales; family SCN-69-37; genus CAZFAT01. The sequence goes on along the minus strand of CAZFAT010000379.1, from coordinate 12,526 downwards.
GTCGCTGATCGTCGAGCGTGCCTTCGGCCGCCGCGGGATCGGGCAGGCTCCAGTGGAGGCGCGCGGCGGTACCAGGGAAGACGGGACACGCCTCGGCCGCCTGATCGCAGACGGTGATGACGTAATCGAACGGCTGGTCGAGATACCGATCCAGGCTCTTCGGAAAGAGCGCCTCCGCCGTCAAGTGATACTGCAGGGCCAGCGTCGCGACCGCCATCGGATGCACGTCCGGCCGTGGATGCGTCCCGGCGCTGTGCACGTCCGCCCGTCCGCCGGACAGCCAGCGCAGCAGCGCCTCGGCCATCTGCGAACGGGCGGAATTGCCGGTGCAGAGGAACAGCACGCGGAGGGGTGCGCCCATCAGTGGCAGCACTCCGGACCGCAGCACGACTTCGCGGCGGGCTTCCGCGCACGCACGAAGGCGCTCGCGAAGGCGTCCGACGCGGCGGCCGCGACCGCGTCGTCCGCGAGACCAGCGCCTGCGAGCAACTGGCGGGTGTCGTCGCCGTCATAGATGCGCCACGGCTCGATGTCGATGGCCTCGAATCCGGCGGAAGCCAGCTTGCTCCGGTACTCGCCTTCGCTGAGCGCCCCCGCGACGCAATCGGTCCACAGGTCGAGATTCTCCCGGACCGCCGGGTCAACCACGCCACGCGCGACGACATCCGAGACGGCGAAGCGGCCGCCGGGCTTGAGGACGCGGAACGCTTCGTGGAGTACGCGGTCCTTGTTCTCGGCCAGGTTGATGACGCAGTTCGAGATCACGACGTCCACGGAGTTCGCTGGCAACGGGATCGCTTCGATATCGCCCTTCAAGAATTCGACGTTCGACACGCCGGCGTCCTGCTGGTGCCACCGCGCGAGCGCCAGCATCTCATCGGTCATGTCCACACCGTACACCTTCCCGGTGGGCCCGACGCGACGCGCGGACAGGAATACGTCGATGCCTCCACCCGACCCCAGGTCCAGCACCGTCTCGCCCGGCTGGAGATCGGCCAGCGCGGTGGGGTTGCCGCAGCCCAGGGAGGCGCCCACGGCCCCGGCCGGCAACCCCTGCGTCTCGCCGTCGGTGTAGAGGTCCGCGGTGACGGGGTCGCCGCACGAGCCGCCCCCGCAGCAGCCCGCGGACTGCCCCGCTTCGCGAGCGAGTGCCCCATACTTCTTCCGGACTTCCGCCTTCACATCGGTCGTCGCCATCGGCCCTCCTAAATATCCGCCTTAGCAGATATAGACACCGTATGGCGGCCGAGATATATTTGTCAACACGCATATGGCGACCGATCTCGACGCCCTCGAACAGGTCTTCAAGGCACTGGCCGATCGCACGCGCATCCGGATTGTGGGGCTCCTGCTCGGCGGGCCGGTGTGCGTCTGCGACATTCACCACAGCTTGGGGATTGCCCAGTCCAAGACCTCCCGTCATCTCGCCTACCTCCGGCGGTCCGGCCTCGTGCGCGCGGAGAAGCGCGGTCTCTGGGTGTATTACCACCTGGCCGACCAGCCCGCGGGCATCGTCCAGGCCCTGCTGGGCGCCGTCACCCACTGCGTCGGCCATGTGCCGGCCGTCCGCCGCGACGCGGGCCGGCTCGAGCGCAAGACGGGCTGCTGCGTCCCGGTTCCGGGTGCCGTCACTGTGGACTGCGAGGCGGTGACGACGCCCGCCCGGCGGCCGGCAGATTTAACGCCGCGGTAACGATCACGTCACGGCAGGATCACGTCCCCTTCGTACGCTGCCAGCCTCGATGGAGGTTTGCATGCGTCACCGATCGACCGTATTCGCGCTGGTCGCGACTTTGTTCGCTGCCACCGCACTTCAGGCCCAGACTGGCCCCACCGGTCTCGTGACCGGCCAGGTGCTCGACCAGTCCTCGGCGCCGCTGTCCGGTGTGATGGTCACCGCCAGACACACGGCGACTGGGGCCACCCGGACCGCCGACACCAACGCGCAGGGGATCTACACGATTCCGGCGCTGCCCGTCGGACTGGTCACGTTGGAGTTCCGCAAGCAGAATTTCCGGACGTTGTCGCGGCCAGATGTCCAGATCGAGGCCGCGGTGCCCCGCACGGTGAACGTCACCCTGGCCGTCGGCGGCGTCGAGGATACGGTGAGTGTGACCACAGAGGCCTCGCCGCTTCAGACGGCCACGTCGGCCGTGTCCCGCCGGCTCTCGTCGGTGGAGCTCGTGGAGGTGCCCACGTCCACCCGCAACTTCACCCACCTGCTCACGGCGACGGCGGGCGTGTCCGCCGACCTCCCGCCGGTCTCGACCAACGACACGGGATCGATCTCCCCATCGGTGAACGGCACCAAGACCACCAGCAACAGCGTCCTCTTCAACGGGGTCGACATTACGAGCATGCTGTCGAACATCGGCACGCTCGACGAGGGGCTGGTGCCCGCCCTCGAAACGCTCGATGAAGTGAAGCTGCAAACGAGCATGTATGACGCCACTGCCGGCCGGAGCGGGGGCGGCAACTTCCAGCTGATTACGAAGGCGGGCACGAACTCCCTCAACGGCACGCTCTACGTGTTCGGCCAGCACGAGCGCTTCAATGCCAACGACTACTTCTTCAACCGCGCCGGTCTCGACAAGCCGGTGGCGCGGCGCGGCGAAGGCGGCGTCACGTTTGGCGGCCCGCTGAAGCGCGATCGCGTCTTCTTCTACGGCAGCCTCCAGCAGACGACCGCGCGGACTGGCTACGTCCCGACGGCGTCGAGCCGTGCGGTGCTGCCGGCGGCGTTGGCGCTCATCGAGGGGCCCCGCACGGCCGAGAACATCGTCGCCGCGTTCCGCTCCCTGAACCCGTCGTTTTCGCTCACGCCCGACCAGATTTCCCCGCTCGCCCTGGCGCTGCTCAATACCACCAACCCGTCCACCGGAGGCCCCCTGATTCCCGCGCCGAACGGGGCCTCCGCCGGCACCGACCGCCGCGTGGCAATCGGCCCGTTCGGCACCATTGGCGGCGACCCGCTGGCCGAGCTGCGCCAGGTCGTGCCGGCGGAGTTCGAACAGCGCCAGGGCAGCGGTAGGATGGATGCGCGGATCGGTGAGACGAGTCAGCTCCACATCTCCTATTTCGGCTCGGACTTTCCCAGTCTCGATCCGTTCCCGGATCCTTCCTCGCTCGTCTCCCCCGCCACGCTTCGCCGCAGCAACCGCGGCCATGTGGTGTCCGTCGGCTACACGAGTCTCCCGAGTGCCAACAGCGTCAACGAAGTCCGTCTCGGCGTCTTCACGCTCCGGAATACGCGTCAGCTCGACGACGCGTTTGCGTCGCTCGAGGGGGCGGCGTTCGGCATTGCGAACCCGGCGTTGCTGTTCGACGACCGGGATGCCACGCGCCGGCTCGGTCACTTCGTGAACCGCGCCACCACCTGGTCGTTCGGCGGCCCGAACGACTCGTTCAACCGCCGCGAGCAGCAAACCATCCACGCCGGCGACACGCTGACCATGGTCCGCGGGAGCCACACGCTGCGGATCGGCGGCGACTTCAAGGTGCACGGCGTGAACACCAACCTGCCCGAGGAGCAGGCGACCGAGTTCGAGAAGATCGAGAACTTCCAGCAGTTCCTGCTCGGCCTGACGAGCGAGGCCGACACGCAGTTCGGGTTCACGGAGAAGGCGTTCCGCTCTTATGACGCCGCGCTCTACGCCACCGACGACTGGCGCGTGAGCAACCGGCTCACGCTCAATCTGGGGCTGCGGTGGGACTGGTTCGGCTGGCCGTACGAGAAGAACGGGTTCCTCGGGAACTTCGACCCGGCCCTCGTGACCGACAGCGCGAACCCCGTCACGGGCCTCGTCGTGCCGTCCAACGTCACCCTGACCGGCATTCCCCAGGTGGACTCGGCCATTGCGCTGGCGCCGCGGACGAGCACGCGCCACACGCTGGCGGGCCAGGATCTCGACAACTTCGCACCGCGGCTCGGCTTTGCCTGGACGCCACGCGGCGACGGCCGCACGGTCGTGCGTGGGGGCTACGGGCTGTTCTACGACCGGCCGTCGGCCGCCTTCATGAACACCGTCTTCAGCAACTACCCGTTCCTACGGGAGGTCGAAATCACCCGGCCCACCGCCATGGTGCCGATCCAGAATGCGTTCGCGACCAACACGCCGGGCGGGGTACCACCCGGCTTCGAGCGGTTCTTCCCGTTCCAGCTCGTCTTCGCGAACAACAGCTACACCCTGTTCGACGGCACGGGACTCAACCGTCCCAACGGCAACTCCGCAGAAACCCTCGAGTACCGTGCGGTGGACAAGAACCTGCGGACGCCGTTCTACCAGCACTGGAATCTGAGCTACGGCCTGGAGCTGCCTGGCGCGACGGCGCTGGAGTTCCGGTACAACGGCAGCCGCGGCCACAACCTGCTGCTGGCGACGGCTCTCAACGAACCGTGGGATCTCAACGATCCAGCGACCCCCCAGGAAATCACCGATCGGATCACCGAGGCCTACCGTGCGGGCGGCGGCGGAGCGAACGCCCTGGATCCGCAGGCGCTCGGCTACGGCTACACGAACCCGGCCACCGGCCAGCCGGACCGCAACTTCGGCCCGGGCAATCGCGAGATTCCGACTGAGGTGCGGGCGCCGTACTTCGGCATGAACGACGCCGAGGCGCTCTATCTGCAGTCGGCGGGCCGCTCGCAGTATCACGCGCTGCAGGTCTCGCTGACGAAGCGGCTCTCGCGGGGCGTGCAGCTCCATGCAGCCTATACGTTCTCCCGGTCGATGGACTTGTTCTCGTCCGACCCCGGCAGCACAGCGGGCGGCGGACGGCCGGACACGCCCAACACCGGGTTCTCCGTCGAGAACGACTCGCGCAACCTCGAGGGGAACTGGGCGGTCTCTGACTTCGATCGCCCGCATCGTCTGAGCGTCAGCGGCGTCTGGCATCTGCCCAATGGCCGGCACGCCCTCTGGCAGGACTGGCAGGTCGCCGCGGTGCTTCAGGCACAGTCGGGGCGCCCCTTCAGCGTCTTCAGGCCCGAGGCGGGTCTGCTCCGGCTCGGGTTCCAGCGGCTGGACTTCGCGCCCGGCCATGACGCCGGCACGGCCGCCGCCCAGGCCACCGACCCCGTGGACGGGTGGTTCAATGTCGACGCACTGCAGGCCGCCCGGGGCGCCGGCAACACGCCGCGCAATTTCCTCCGCGGCCCTTCCCAGCAGCGTGTCGATCTCTCTATCGCGAAGCGGATCGGTCTGGGCGGCGCCAGCGTGGAGCTTCGCGCGGAGATCTTCAACGTGTTCAACACGGTCAACCTCGGAATGCCTGAGAACAACTTCACCAGCAGTGACTTCGGCACGATTACGGGCACGATTGGCGGGCCGCGCGTCTCGCAGTTCGGCGCCCGGATCTCGTTCTGAGCGCCGGCCGCCAGGGGACGGTCCGCTGGAGGACTGGAACACCGGAATTAACGGGCGTGTAACGTCCGCGATCTCTTCGTGTAACGTCCGACCCCTACACTCCTCGCCGGTCGGCCCGTCTGGCCGTCCGGCGAGGAGTTCGCGTGCGACGACATCTGACGACGGGCGCCGTCTGGCTGCTGATTGGCGGATTTCCGCACACGGCCGGCAGTCAGACGCCGGCCCCTGCCCCGCCTGAGGACACGCAGGCGATCCGGTTCGGCGCGGTCATCTTCTACGACTACACGGTGACGCAGGCGCCGAAGGTCACCGACGCCAGCGGTCGCCAGGTCACCGGCAACGCCTTCAACGTCGCCCGCACGTACCTGAATGTCACGGGCACCCTCTCCCGGATGGTGTCGTTCCGGCTCACGCCGGATGTGGCACGCGAGACCGGCACGGGCAGCGCGCTCCAAGGCAGCCTCACGTTCCGGCTCAAGTACGGCTACGCGCAGTTCGCGCTCGATGACTGGCTCCCCCGCGGCAGCTTCGTGCGGGCCGGGCTGCAGCAGACGCTCTTCATCGATTCGCAGGAGAGCGTCTACCGCTATCGGTTTCAGGGCACCGTCTTCGCCGAGCGCGACGGCGGCCTCAGCTCCGCCGACGCCGGCGTGACGCTCCGAGTCCCACTGCCTGGCGAGTATGGCGACGTCCACGCCGGCGTTTACAACGGCGAGGGCTACAGCCGCGCCGAGGCCAACGACCAGAAGTCCGTGCAACTGCGCGCCACGGTACGCCCCGCGCCACGCAACGAGGGGTTCATCCGCGGACTGCGACTGACCGGCTTCTATCTGGCCGATCACGCGTCCCGCGACGCCGTTCGGCACCGCGCGATCGCCAGCGCGGCGTTCGAGCACGCCCGGTTCAATGCCGGACTCGACATCATCCATCGTCGCGATCAGCCATTGCCCGACGCGCCGGTCATCTCCTCGGGCGGCGTCTCGGCATTCGTCACGCCCTTCTTCCAGGAAAAGGGGCGCGGGCTGGAGGGGTTGCTGCGGCTGGATCTCTTCCGGCCGGACCGCGATCGTGAGGGGCGCCAGCGGCGCGTCATCGCGGGCGTTGCCTACTGGTTTCCTCATCCGGCCGGACCGGCGACCGCGGCCATCCTGCTGGACTTCGAGCAGGTGACCGCCCGGGACCTGCCACAGCCCCGGCAGCAGCGCGTTTCACTGCACGGTCTGATCAACTTCTAGCGTTCGTTTCAGGTCGTCGGCGGGCGGCTTCCAGCCCGCGCGCCGAGGGCGGTAGGATAGAAGGCGGAGGTCAGGCTTCGATGTCCCGGACGGTGCCCTCACTGGCGCGAATCGACACGCTTCTCGCCGAAGTTCGCGGCGGCATCCACGGGGGGCCGCGCGATCAGATCCTCGAAGAGGCCGAAGCGCTGCGGCGCGCCGTCGCCGCGTTTCACATGGAGGCCATCCGCTTCCGCATGTTTGCCGTCGAACGCCTGCTCAAAGCCACACCGAACCCGGATCTGCAGCACGCGTTCGAGCAGGTTCGCACCGAGCTCGAGGCCGCCGGCTTCCACACCCGCTCGCACGCGGCGCCCAACGCTCCCTCCTGACGGGTCGTGGCCTGTCCCCGCTAGTCCCCACGGGTATACTGGATCGACGTGGCCCGGTGGACGGGCCGCCCAGACTGGAGAATCTGACCCATGCCCTATCCGGAATACCTGGTGGCGCCAATGCGGCGCGAGCTCGTGGACGCTGGCGCGCTCGAATGCCGAACGGCGGCCGATGTCGACCGCGTGATGCAGTCCCCCGGCGTCGTCATGCTGGTCGTCAATTCGGTGTGCGGCTGCGCCGCCGCCAAAGCCCGCCCCGGGATCGCCATGGCGCTGCAGCATGCCCATCGTCCGGACACGTTGGCGACGGTCTTTGCCGGGGCAGACATCGATGCCACGAACCGCGCCCGCGAGTACTTCACGGGATTCGCGCCTTCGTCACCGTCGATCGGCCTGCTGCGCGACGGCAAGCTGCTCTACATGGTTGAGCGGCGCGACATCGAAAGCCGGCCCGCCGAAGCGATTGCCGATCTGCTGACGATGGCGTTCGACAAGCACTGCGCGCCGGAAGCGACAGCGGCGCGGTAAAAGGAACGTCTATTTCCCCAACGCCGCCGCGCGACGGACGATCGAGTCGTCGCGCAGGATGGTGTGGCCGCGATCGGATCCGGTGGAGATGATGGCAGCCGGGGCGCCGCTCACTTCCTCGAGGCGGCGGATGTACTGACGCGCCTCGGCGGGCAGGTCGGCGAACTGCGTGATGCCGCGGGTCGGCCGGCCCCAACCGGGCAGCGTTTCGTAGACCGGCGTACACGCGGCGAACTGTGCCGTGTCGCCCGGCATCTCCGTCAACGTCTGCCCGCCGCAGCGGTACGCCGTGCAGATCTCGAGCGTGTCCAGCTCATCGAGCACGTCGAGCTTCGTGATGGCGAGCGCGTCGAGGCCATTGACGCGCACCGCGTAGCGCACGGCCACGGCGTCGAACCAGCCGCACCGGCGCGGGCGACCCGTCGAAGCCCCGTACTCCTGCCCCGACTCGCGCAGCCGTTCCCCGAGCTCGCCCATGAGCTCCGTCGGCAGCGGTCCCTCGCCCACCCGCGTCGTGTACGCCTTGGCCACGCCGAGCACCGTGCCGATCGCTTTCGGGCCGATGCCGAGCCCCGTCGCGGCGCCGCCGGCGGTCGCGTTCGAGGACGTGACGAACGGATACGTGCCGTGGTCGATGTCGAGGAGCGTGCCCTGCGCGCCCTCGAACAGGATGCGGCGCCCGTCGCGGATGGCGTTGGCGAGATAAAGCGACGAGTCGACCACGAGGGGGCGCAGACGAGGCCAGTGCTCGGCCAGTTCCTGCACGACCTGCTGCCAGCGCATGACGCTGTCGCCGACGAGCCGGTTGCGGGCGGCGACATTCTCGCGGACGGCGCTCGCGAGCGGCCCGTCCGGTGACAGATCGGCGAGGTCGCCGACGCGCACGCCGCGTCGGCCGATTTTGTCCTCGTAGGCGGGCCCGATCCCGCGCGAGGTCGTGCCAATCTTGCGCTCGCCGCGCCGCGCCTCAGCCAGCACGTCCAGTTCACAGTGGTACGGCAGGATCAAGTGGGCCCGGTCGCTCACGAGCAGCCGCCCGGTGATGTCCACGCCCAGCGGGGCCAGGTCGTCGACTTCCCGGAACAGGGCCTTGAGATCCACCACCACGCCGTTGCCGATCAGGCACGTCACGCCGGGATGCAGAATTCCCGACGGAATCAGGTGCAGGACCATCTTCCTGCCGCCCGTGTAGACGGTGTGGCCGGCATTGTGCCCGCCTTGATAGCGCGCGACGACGGAAAAATGCGGCGTCAGCAGATCGACGATCTTTCCCTTGCCTTCGTCGCCCCACTGCGCGCCCAGCACACACAGATTCATGCGGGTAGCATGATACCCCGTCTCACCGCGCGCACAGGCCGGCCACGGCGCCGTGCGTCCCGGCCGGTGAGACGCGTTCCGTCATTGACACGCTCCGGAACGTTCTTTAGAGTGGCGATTCCGCTGGCAGCGCCTCGCATGGACAGTGTTCCTTTCCCCGTCGCGCAGGAACGATCTCGGTGATCGTCGAACGACCGGCCCTCGAGCGGCGCATCCTGGCGTCGTGCCAGGCGGGTCGGATTCCCGTTCTCCTCGGCGGCTGCTCCAGCGGCCGGACGTCCATCCTGCTGCGCCTCTGGACGCTCCAGGGGCCCCGCGCCCAGTACCTCGACGTGACGGCAGCCGCAACCACGCCGGAGCGCTGCCTCGCGGCCGTCCTGTCGATCAATCACTTTCGCCTGCCCGCGGATCTCGCGGCGGACACGACGCGGGCCGCGTTCGACGGATTCCTCCGGTATCTCGATCTCGCCCGCACGAGCGAAGGCGCGCCGGCGGCGTTCTTCCTCGACGAATTCCTCGATTTCCGGACGTTCGAGAGCTTCCCCGGATTGCGGCACGTGCAGCGCGAGTTCATCGCGCACCTGGCGGCCAGTCCGGCCACGTTCATCCTCGCATCGCGATTCACCGCGCGCACCCACCGGCTGTTGCGCGACGCGCCGGCGCGGTTCGAGGTCATTCACATACCGCCCCTCGATGCCTCCGAGGTGCAGGCACTGGCCCTGATGGTCGATGGCCACCGACGGGCGTGGACGTCGGACCTGGCGCCCGGCGTCGCGGCGCTGGCCGGCGGCCGCGCGGGCACCGTCGCCCTGCTGCTCCACGGCATGACGTCACTCGGCACGGTGTCCGACCCGGTCGGGGCGATGGCCGCGCTCTTCGCGCCCGACGGCACGCTCACGGCGCGCTGCCGCGAATCCTACGAGGGCCGGCTGCAGCGCGCCCGCGGCTACGGCGCGCTGAAGGCCATCCTCGGCATTCTCGCGGCGACCGAGCCGCTCAACCTCACGGAGATCGCGCAGCAGCTCGGCCGCACGCCCGGCTCGACGAAGGACTATCTCTCGTGGCTGGAGGACGTCGATCTCATCACGTCGCAGGGCAAGCGGTACGCCTTCGAGGATCCGCTGCTGCGCGTGTACGTCCGGCTCTACGGCCGTCCCGTGCCTCCGACCGACGACGATGTCGTGCGCGAGGTGGGCGCCTATGCCAAGGAACGCCTGCCCACGGCCCGGGCGCTCGCTCCGCTCGCCGCCGGTCCGCCGGACGAGCCGACCGCGCTCGAAGGCGCGCGGTCGGGGATTATTGAGATTGACTGACGCCGTGGTTCTCGGTTGTCGGTTCTGCGCTCTCGGTTCAGTCAGAACCGAGAACCGAGAACCGAAGACCTGTTCAAAGCCCCTGCCCCTTCACCGTCGCCAACGCCTGTCGCGCGGCCTGCTGTTCCGCTTCCTTCTTCGATCGGCCGAGCGCACGGCCGGTGACGACGCCGTTCACCAGCACCTCGACGTCGAACCGCTTGCGGTGATCGGGTCCGACCGCCGCGGCGAGGCGGTAGTACGGCAGGCCGCGGCCCTGCGCCTGCAGGCACTCCTGCAGCGCGGACTTCCAGTCTTCCGTAAACGCCGCTTCGGCCGCCTGATCGCCGGCCGAGGCAATCATCGGACCGAAGCACGACACGATGAACGCCTGGGCCGCTTCGAGGCCGCCGTCGAGATAAATCGCGGCAATGAGGGCCTCGAAGCTGTCGGCGAGGATCGCGTGCTTCTGGCGTCCCCCCGTCTTCTCCTCGCCGCGGCCGAGCAGCACGAAGCGGCCGAGATCGATCGCCTCGGCGACGCGCGCGAGTGAAACCGTCGACACGAGGCCCGCCTTGACCTTCGACTTGTAGCCTTCGCTATGCGTGGGAAATCGCCGGAAGAGCATCTCGGCCATCACGAAGCCGAGGACGGCATCGCCGAGGAACTCGAGCGACTCGTTGTCCAGGACGCCGCCCGACGCGTCTTCGTGCGCGCGGGATCGATGTGTCAGCGCGTGCTCCAGCAGGCCGAGGTCGCGAAAATGGTAGCCAGTGCGCTCCTCGAGAGGTCCGAGTGTCTCGCTGACCCGTCGAATCTCGGCCGCCGCCGCTTCGTCGAGATGGCCCTCGATCAACTGCCGCGCCGCCGGCGCCTCGTCGCCCGGCACGCACACACGGAACTCCGCGCCGCCGAACGGCATCGGAAACATCGCCGGCAGGAGCGACGAGGAGATGACCGACGCAATGCCGTGGGCGTCGAGCAGACCACGCACCACCTCGGCCTCGATCGAGGAATGGCCGCGGAACACTTCCACGGGCGGCGCGGGCGGCGTCGGGGCGCTGTGGCGCGTGCGACTCATCCGCCCTGCATCTTCAACACGACCATCGTCATGTCGTCGTGCGGTTCGGCGTCGCCGACGAACGCCTTGACCGCAGCGACGAGGCGATCGCGGAGGCCCGCCGCGTCGAGCGCCTGATGGCTGGTGACGGCCCGCGTGAGGGCGGCGTCCCCGTACAGCTCGCCCTCACTGTCCATGGCCTCGGTCACGCCATCGGTATAGAGCACGATCGCATCGCCCGGGCGAATCGGGCGCTGATCCTCGGCCAGCAGCTGTTCGAATCGCTCACCGGCGCCCGGCAGGCGCAGGCCGAGCACCATCCCGTCGCTGGTCACCACGTCGGTCCGTGCGGCCGACGCCACGATGAGCGGGGTATGGCCGGCGCGGGCCGACGTCAGGGTGCCGGCGTCCAGATCGACGACGACGTAGGTCATCGTGATGAAGCTCCGATTGTCGAGATGGTCGGCCAACAGGCGGTTCACGTCAATCAAGAGGCGCCGGGGGGAGCGTTCCGTGTAGCTGAGCGCGAGCATGAGGCCCTTCAATTCCGCCATGTACAGCGCCGCCGAGGTGCCCTTGCCCGAAACGTCGGCAATCAGCACCCCCACCTGGCGGGGGCCCACGACGAAGAAGTCATAGTAGTCGCCGCCCACTTCACGCGCCGGTTCGCACAGCGCCGCGATCTCGAGGCCCGGTAGGTGGGGCGGCTTCACCGGCAGCAGCGACTTCTGGATCTCGCGCGCAATGCGCAGCTCGTCGTCGAGCCGCTGCTTCTCGCGCTGGACGTGGAGCAGGTGTTCGATGCTCCCGCTCATGCGATTGAAGGAGTCCGCGAGATCGCCGAGCTGATCGCGCGAGTCGATCCGGATCCGGTGCGTGAAGTCCCCCTGCTGAATGCGCTCGGTCCCGAGAAACAACTCGTGGACCGCCGAGGTAATCGACCGCGCCAGCAGCGCGCCCATCACGAGGGCCGACCCCTGGATGATGAGGAACAGGATGCCCAGCAGCACCAGGAGCTGGAGGAACACCGTCCAGCTGCCGCCGCCGAGCGTTCGCGCCACCTGCACGGAGTCGACGGCCGCGAGCTGGTCGTAGAGTCGACCGACCGGCGCATCGAGATTGACCGAGACGTCGCCGGCCCGGCCCGTCGGCCAGTCCAGGCAGTCCATGAACGCCACAGTCTCCTGGAACAGCGACAGGAGCTCGCGGCGCGGCTGGGCGCGCGCGACCGCCGGGACGCCGCAGCCCGACACGGTGATGGTGCCGAGGCCCGTCCCCGTGCGATCCCGCAGGCGCGTGATCATCATCGTATCGATGGGGAGATCGGCGACCACCATGCGCGTCGCGTCCGGCGTGG
>CAZFAT010000378.1:0-4175 GCA_964517075.1 uncultured Solibacteraceae bacterium | reverse complement strand
GATGGGATTCCCGTGCTGGCCTCCGACAAGGTGCCGGACGACGCGTTGCTGGTGGCGCGCGACATCGTCAACAGCATGCTCGCGATGCGGCCCGACGTCCGCGCGGCGATGATCGCGCGCCGGTGGCGCACCGGCGTCATCGCGGAAGTCGAGATGACCATGGACATCCCGGAGTACTCGCGCATGAAGCGTCCCGGCGCGCCCGCCGGCGAACCCGTGGGGCAGGCCGATCGCGACTACCACGCCAGCCGTTCACGCGGTCTGGGTGGCAATCCGACGACGGGTGCGGAGGAGAACCTGCTCGGCTATCCGGGCACGCGGTACTACGGCGAGCACATTTTTGTGCACGAGTTCTCGCACGCGGTGATGTCGGGCCTGCGTACGGCCGACCCCGAGTTGTATGCGCAGATCAGGGTCGCCTACGACAGCGCGATGGCGGCTGGGAAGTACGTCCACGCCGACAACCGTCGGCATTACGCCACCACCAACCAGAACGAGTACTGGGCGGAGGGCGCCCAGTGGTGGTTCTTCTCGAACTATGGGGAATGTTTCGCGGGCAACGTCAAGGTCGAGACCCCCGAGGAGTTCCGCGTCTACGACCCGGCGCTGTTCGACCTGCTGAGCAAGGTCTTTCGCACGCACCGGATCCCCATGGACGTCTTCCACGGGAAGAGCATCAGGCCGGTCCGCTGCCCGGCCGGCTGATGCCGCGCTTCGAGCGCGCCGGACACGTCGCGTTGATCTGGTGAACCAACCACATGGAGCGGCCGGTCTTCAGACCGGCCGCTCGCGGGCCGACCTGAAGGCCGGCCCCTCTCGGGTCTCGTCCGAGACGTCAGTTAGTGAAAGAATCGACGAAGGGAGGGTGCCATGAGGAGACTGCTCGTCGTCGCGCTTGCTGCGACCGTGGCCGGAGCCCCGATGCTGGGGGCGCAGGCCGGCAAGGCCGATCTCAAAGAATGGCCCGTCGAATGGGGCGGGCGGACGCGCGACCCGGCCGTCGCGCCCGACGGCAAGGTCTGGTTCGTCGGCCAGACCGGGAACTACATCGCGACACTCGACCCGGCGACCGGCGCCCTCAAGCGCTACGAGATCGAGGAGGGCACCAACCCCCACAACCTCGTCGTCGACGCGCAAGGGATCGTCTGGTACGCCGGCAACCGGAACGGCCGCATCGGGCGGCTCGATCCGGTGACCGGGAAGATCGAGACCATCATGACGGGCGAGGCCCGCGATCCGCACACGATGGTCTTCGACGGCAAAGGGAACCTGTGGTTCACCTCGCAGGGGTCGAACCGCGTCGGCCGCCTGCACATGGCCAGCCGCAAGATCGATCTCGTCATCCCGCACGATCAGCCGTCGAATCCCTACGGCATGGTGATCGACGACGCGGGCGCGCCCTGGGTGGCCCTGTCCCGGACCCACCTGATCGCCCACATCGATCCGGCGACACTGGCGGTGACGCGTTTCGAGCAAGGAGACCCGAAGGCGCGCTCACGGCGCGTGGAGTGGACGCCGGATGGCATGGTCTGGTACGGCGACGCCGCGCGCGGCGTCCTCGGCCGCATCGACCCGAAGACGCGTCAGGTGAAGGAGTGGCCGATGCCCGGAGGGGCCGCGTCGCAGCCCTACGCGCTCACGAAGGACGACCGGGGCCGTCTCTGGGTCTCGGAGACCGGCGCGGAGAAGCGACTGGTGGCGTTCGACCCGAAGACGGAGAAGTTCGTCTCGGTGAACAGCGTGAGCAACACGATCCGCCACATGTTCTTCGATCGCAAGACGGGCGCGCTGTGGTTCGGCACCGATGCGAATGCCATCGGCCGCATCATGACGCGATCGATCGGGTCGTGACGCGAGGCCTCCTGGCGGCGGCGGCGCTCGTGGGGGCCGCCGTCGCCGTCCGGGCCATCACGCCGGTCGCGGGCGCGGTCGCGGCGGGCGGCCTGCCCGTGGCGGCCGCCTACGCCGACGGCGGGCCGCCGGGGTTTTCCGGCGGCTTCGGCGAGCAGTCGTGCCATGCCTGTCATTTCCACGAGGAGGTCAATGCCGCGCCCGGCCGCGCGACGCTGACAGGCGTGCCGGAGCAGTACGCCGGCGGCGAACGCTATGTGCTGACCATCGCGCTCACGCGGGCCGGCATGCGGGCCGGGGGCTTCCAGCTCTCTGCGCGGTTCGCGGACGGTGGAACGCAGGCCGGCCGGCTGGCGCCCGGCGCGGGCGACGAGACGCGCGTGAAGGTCGAGCGACCGCAGGCGATCGAGTACGCCGGCCAACGGCGCGCCGGAGCCCGGCCGGTCGCCAACGACGCGCTGCGCTGGACGCTCGTTTGGACGGCGCCGTCACAGGGCGGGCCCGTGCAGTTTCACGTCGCGGCCAATGCGGCCGACAACGACGAAACCGCGTCGGGCGACTTCGTCCATACCACCACGGCGACGTCGCGACCGAAGAGGCCGTAGCGGGCGACCAGGTCACCGACCCGAAGGGACATGAACCTCAATCTCGCGTCACACGTGGCGGTCGTCACCGGCGGGGCGAGCGGCATCGGTCGGGCGATTGCCGGCGGGTTCCTTGCCGAAGGCTGCAAGGTTGCGATCTGGGATGCGTCACCCCATGTGGAGGACATCGCGGGCGAACTGGATGTGCTGGGCGTGCAGGTCGACGTCACCGACTACCCGGCGGCGCGCGAGGCGGTCAACCGGACCGTTCAAGCGATCGGCTGGATCGATCATCTCGTTCACGCCGCCGCGGTAAGCTCGTCCAAGTTCGGCTTCCCCTTTACCCGTCTCGCGCCCGCTGATTGGCCGCGCGTGCTGGACGTGAACATCATGGGGATGACGAACGTCGCTCACGCGGTGGCGCCGACGATGGTGGAGCGGAAGCGCGGCACCATGATCTTCATCGCCTCGGTGGCGGGGCAGATCGGCTCGCAGACCGATCCGCCGTACTCCGCGTCGAAGGCGGCCAACATCAACTTCGCCCAGTGCATGGCGAAAGACCTGGCCCCGCACGGCATCCGCGTCAACACCATCTGTCCGGGGATGGTGGAGACGCCGTTGAATCGACGCGTCTGGCAGGCCTGGCACGACCAACAGCCGCCGACCGCACGCAAGAGTTACGAAGAATGGGCCGGCGAGAAAGTGAGGACGCTGGTGCCGCTGGGCCGCTGGCAAGCACCAGACGACATCGCAGACATGGCGGTGTTTCTCTCCTCCGAACGCGCCGATCAGGTGACGGGACAGACCATCAACGTGGATGGCGGCTTCGTGATGCATTGGTGACTTCAAGCCCTCACCGGCGCCCCGGGGCCTGAAGCAAACGGCCGGACGAGCCACGCGGGCCGTCAGAATTGATCTCCCCCGGCCACGTCGAGACCGGTCCGGGCCCACGGCGTCGCGGCCGGTGACGGGCCGGCCAGACCCGACTGGAACCCGAGGGGGTGAAGTGGACACTCTGATCGGCCCGGCGGTAGAATCCGCACACCCCCTGTGACGATGTCCGCCGTACCGGGAGGCCTATGAAACGCCTGGGGTTATGCGTCGCGGTCGTATGGGCCCTCGCGGCGCTGCTGTCCGCCCAAACGCCCGCCCCCCGGCGCGCGGCCTCGTCGCCCTCGACGACGCCGGCCCCCAAGATCTTCGAGACGTACTGCTTCGAATGCCACGGGGCCACGGGCTTCGAGGGCGAGATCAGCATCGAGCAGCTCGTCGCCCGGACGGCGACGTCATCGGTGGGCGCGCACTCGGGCGACTGGGAACGCGTCATCGAGATGCTCGACGGCGGCCTGATGCCACCGTCCGAGGCCACCCACTTCCCCACCGACGCCGAGCGCGCCTCAGCGCTGGCCTGGATCCGGACGTCGCTGAAGGCCTACGAGGACGCGCACGCCGGGGAGCCGGGACCTGTGACGGTCCGGCGGCTCACCAGCGCGGAATACGGCTACGCGATCCGCGATCTGACCGGCATCGACATCAAGGTCGGCATCGACGCGTCGGCCGACGCGGTGGGCGGCGAAGGCTTTGCCAACTTCGGCGATGTGCAGTTCGTGCAGGACGCGGTCATCGAGCGGTATCTGGAATCTGCAAAACAGGTCTCCGATCTCGCCGTCATCGGCGCGGGCCCGCTGTCCTTTTATGCGGATCCCGGCAAGACGGGGCTGGAACTGTCGGCGCTGCGCC
>CAZFAT010000377.1:0-9442 GCA_964517075.1 uncultured Solibacteraceae bacterium | reverse complement strand
GGCGCCCGAACCGCGATCCGAGAGGTCGCGACGGACTTTCTGCCGCTGACCTACGGGCATCTGCCGGTGACGGACGCATACCTCGTGCGAATCGAAGTGCCACGCTCAGCCATGGCGGCGTTCGGGCTGGCGACGGCGGACCTGTCGGCCGCAGGCAGCGAGACGATCGACGCGGACGTGCTGGTGGGCGTGGACGGTATCGCGCGCGCCGTTCGGTTTGTGCATCAGGTGAGAAGTGAGGAGTAGACGATGAGACTCAGAATCGCATGGCGGCGCCGACCTTCAGGTTGGTTGGGCGCGCAATGGAGGGGCCGACCTTCAGGTCGGGCCGCAACCGGTGCGGCAGCCGCGACACTGGCAGCCTGTGTACTGGCCGGCGTCCCTCAAGCCGCGAGCGCGCAGACGGCGGACTTCGTCGCGACCGATGCCACCTTGGGTCGTGTTGTCTTCGGCGAACCGTTCTCTGCCGATGGCATCACGACCCTGACGCAGACGCTCGCCGACGGCACGCGAATCGAGCGCACGGTGCCGTCGAGGTTCTATCGGGACAGTCAGGGCCGCCTGCGGCGTGAGCAGACAGTGCTGGGGCTCACGGCGCTCACACTGTCGAAGGACGCCCCGCTGATCATCACGATCGTGGACCCGGTGCAACGCGTCACGTACGCGTTGAATCCAGCCACCAAAGTCGCTCGACGGACCCCAACTCCCGGTCTTTCGTACGAAGGCTGGCGGGCGCAGTTCTCCTCGTTGCGTCGCCCTGTCGATGAGACGCGGGTCTTTGCGATTGACGATCTCGCCGGTCCGCCGCCCCCACCGCCGCCGCCAGCACAGCCGGTTGGTCCGGACGCACCGCCGCCTCCGCCCGCGCCGCCTGCAGGCGCCAGCGCGAAACCACAGATCACGCAGGGATTCCGAGTGCCCATGCGTGTGGGACGGATCCAGGGCCTCGAGGCGGTGAAGGAGCAGACTGTGGAGGTCATTCGGGCCGGTCAGGTCGGCAACGACCGGCCGATCCACATCACGAGCGAGCGGTGGATATCTTTTGAGCTCGGTCTGGTGCTCGAGTCTCGGTATGACGATCCCCGGACCGGCACCGTCGAGTTCCGGCTGACCAACATCCAGCGGGCAGAGCCGCCGCGCGAGTTGTTCACGGTGCCGAGCGACTACAAGATCGTGGACGCGCCGCCACCTCCGCCTCCACCGCCGCCGGCGAAGCCGCTCGATCCCGCGGGACCACCGCCGCCGCCCCCTCCCCCAGCGCCGCCGGCGCGGTGAGGTCGGAAGTCGAACTTGCGTCGGGCGCCTACTTACGTCCCCGGCACGAGCTTCAGCAGCCGTCCGCCCGGGGCCTCCGGCGTGGCCTTCTGACGTTCCGTCAGGACGTAAAGCGCCCCGTCCGGTCCCTGCTCGACGTCGCGGATGCGCTCGCGCTGCGGCTGAAGGTCCGTGAGCAGGCGCTCTTCGCCGACCACGCGCTCGCCCTTGAGTGAGAGCCGCACCAGGTGCGTGCTGCCGAGGCCTCCGATGAACAGGCTGTTCTGCCAGGCGGGGAACAGCTTGCCCGTGTAGAACAGCATCCCGCCCGGCGCGATGACCGGGTCCCAGTAGTAGACGGGCTGCTCCATGCCGGTCTGCTGGGTGATACCGCCCGTGATCGGCCCGCCCTTGTACTCGATGCCGTAGGCAATCGTCGGCCAGCCATAGTCGCGGCCGCCGCGGACGACATTCAGTTCATCGCCGCCCCGGGTGCCGTGCTCCACTTCCCACAACTCACCCGTCGTGGGATGCAGCGCCGCGCCCTGGATGTTGCGGTGCCCGATCGACCAGATCTCCGGCCGAGCGCCCGGCTTGCCGACGAACGGGTTGTCCTTGGGGATCGTGCCGTCCGTGTTGATGCGCACCACCTTGCCGATGCCGCTGTCCATGTTCTGCGCCTGCATGCGGCCTTCGGTGATCGACCGATCACCCTGCGTCACGAACAGCGTGCCGTCACGCCGGAACACCAGCCGGCTGCCGAAGTGCTGCTGCGAGGCGAGCGGCGGGTTCTGCTGATAGATCACCTGGACGTTCTCGAGTCGCGGCGCCGCCTTGTCGTCCACCAGCCGGCCGCGCGCCACCGCCGTGGCGTTCATCTTCTCGCCGCGCGGTTCGGAGAAGCTCCAGTAGATCAACTGGTTCGTCGCGAAGTTCGGATCGAGCGCGACATCCAACAGGCCGCCCTGGCCGCGGAAATCCACCTCGGGCAGGCCGGTGACCGGCGGCGACAACTGACCGGTGGCCGTCACGATCCGGAGCCGGCCCGGGCGCTCGGTGACGAGCATCCGGCCGTCGGGTAGAAACGCCATGCCCCAGGGAATCTGCAGCGCATTCGTCGAGAGATCGACGATGGTGAAGGCGACGTTGAGTTTCTGTTCCGGCGCCCGCGTCTGGCCGTCGAACGCGGGTTTCTGGTCGGTCGCGTTGGGCGGCCGCGTTTCGACGCCGGCGCTCTGCGCACCGGCCTGATTGGATGCCGACCCGGTACAGGCGGCCAGGACGAGTGCAGCCACGGCAATCTGACGTCGCATGGGTGTGACCTCCGCAAGAACACTGATCTGGGGACGGGGACGATGTTACATCAGGACGCGGCAGAGCCCGGTAGTGACTCGGTTCAACTATCCCCTCCCCGCAAACTCCCGCGTCTCGGTGTGCACCTTGACGGTCTCGCCCTCCTTGATGAACAGCGGGACGCGGATTTCGAGGCCGGTTTCCAGGGTGGCGAGCTTGGTGACGCCGCCGCTCGCCGTGTCGCCGCGCACCCCCGGTTCCGTGGACGCCACGCGCAGAAGGACGTGCGGCGGGAACTGCAAGCCGATCGGATTGCCGTTATACCGGTGCACCTGCACCTCGACGTTGTCCGCGAGCAGGTGACGGTCGTCGCCAATCATGTCGCCCGAGAGCGTGAGGGTCTCGTAGTTCTCGAGGTCGAGGAAGTGATAGCCGTCGCCGCCGGCGTACTGGAACGAGGCCGGCGTCTTCATGAGGTCGGGCTCGGCAAACTTCTCACCGGCCTTGAAGGTCTTGTCGAAGACCGCGCGGGTCAGGAGGTTGCGCATCTTGAGGCGCACGAGCGTCTGACCGCCACGGGCGGTCGGCTTCGACACCTCCACGTCCAGGCAGTGGTAGGGCGCGCCCTCGTACTCGAAGTACATCTTCCGTTTGACACTGATGGCTTCAATCAGCCCGGCCATGCCCACTCCCTGAAACGGTGCCCGCGTCCGAGAAGGCGAGTATACCGACAGGGCATCGGACCGCCCAGCCCGGCTGTGGGCAACGGCGGCGGCCGCCGCCCGCAGGCCTCCACTCGCAGGTACTGCTCTTGCTCCCAGTGGAGGAAGTCGCCCTGCCGCAGCGCGTAGGCGGTAACTCTCTGCCCAATTGTGCGCGTGCGAGGTGCAGGTTGTTCGTTCGGGTGGATGCGCCTGGTGTTCCAGCGACCAGCGTGCCGAGGCTGCTCACAGTGGCACGAACTCCCAGGTTTGATGTGCTCATCGTGGATGACGATCCGGATTGCCTGGATGCCCTTCGCTACCTTCTCGAGGATCAGGGCTACCACGTGCACGTGGCGCATAACGGTCAGGAGGCGCTCGACCACTTCGAGGCCGGCGGACGGCCCGATCTCGTCATCCTCGATCTGCTGATGCCGGTCATGGACGGCCTGGAGTTCCTGAGCCGCCGGCGTCAAAATCCGGTGCTGGCCGGCACGCGCGTGATTGTGCTGACGGCGACCGACGCCCGGCTCGGTTCGCGCGACGACGTCGTCCTGCGCAAGCCGGTGGACTTCGGGCAGCTCCTGGAGACGATCGAAGCGCGGCTCGTCCCCGGTGGCGGGGCCCCCGAGGTCAACTGGAAATGATTTCCGCGCATCGCGATCACGCCGTGCAGTTCTACGAGGACGAAGGGTTTCTCGTCAACGCGGTGTCCCGCTATGTCGAACCGAGCCTCTCGGCCCGGCAGCCCGTCCTCATCATCGCCACACCTCAGCGGCGGCAGGCGTTCGTCGATCGCCTGAGGACGCTTGGTGTGGACGCGGAGGCCGCCGAACGCGATCGCGTGCTGGGCCTGGTCGATGCGCGTACCGCCCTCGACGACTTCATGGTGGACGGCATGCCCGACGCAGGGCGGTTCGACGCCACCGTGGGGGGGCTGGTGCGAAGCCGTCGCCTCGCGTTTCCGTCGGTCCCCCTCCGCGCCTACGGCGAGATGGTCGATTTGCTGTGGCAGGATTCGAAGCCCGAGGCTGCCATCCGCCTCGAGGAACTCTGGAACCAGCTCGCGGCCACGCACGACTTCTCGCTGCTGTGTGCCTACGCCATGTCGCGATTCGCCGGGTCGCTGCATGCGAAGGGATTTGCGGAGGTCTGTGCCCGGCACGCCGACGTCCGTCCGGCGGACGGCGTGCCCCTGCTCGATGTGAGGGACACCCGCAGCCGGGAAATCGCACGGCTGCAGCAGCGGGCCCGGGCGCTCGAGGCGGAGATCGAGCACCGCAAACGGCTCGAGCAGGCGTTGCGGGAGGCCCTCGAGGAAGGGCACCGCACCGAAGCGCTGCTGCAGGAGGCAGTGCGCACCCGCGACGACTTCATTTCGATCGCGTCGCACGAGCTGCGCAACCCGCTGCACGTGATTCACCTGCAGATCCTCAGCGTCGTCCACGCGGCCCAGCGCCAGGAGCTGACGCCGGAGTGGGCGCTGGCTCGCCTCGGGCGGACGAGCGATTCGATTACCCGGCTGGGCCGGTTGCTCGACAACCTGCTCGACGTCTCGCGCATCACCGCGGGCCGCCTCGTGCTCGAGGTCCACGAGGTGAATTTCAGCGACGTCATCCGTGACGTCATCGATCGCAGCCGCGAGCAGATCGGCGCGGTGCCCGTGACGCTCGATCTCGACGCGGCCGTGGGCCGGTGGGATCCCCTGCGGCTGGACCAGATCGTGACGAACCTGCTCTCAAATGCCATCAAGTATGGCGGTGGTCAGCCCGTCACCATTCGTCTCCGATCCGACGACGGCGCCGCGATGCTCGAGGTCGAGGATCGCGGGGCCGGGATCGACGAGGTCCAGCGGAAGCGCCTGTTCGCGAGATTCGAACGCGGGCTGGCCAGCCCGGCGGGCGGCTTCGGTCTTGGCCTGTGGATCACCCGTCAAATCGTGGAAGCCATGCACGGCACGATTGCGGTGAGCGGCGCGCCGGGCCAGGGGTCGGTGTTCTCGGTCATGCTGCCTCGCGAACCGGCCACGGCCTAGCCGCCGGCCGGCCCTGGAACCCTGGCCTTGGAACCCGCCTCCGCCCCTGGGGCTTCGGCGCGGCAAACCTTGGAACCCTTGCCGTGCTATCTTCCCGCTCATGACGTCCACATCATCGCTGTCGCGTCGCGCGTTTCTCGGCCTGTCCGGGGCGCTGCCGCTGATGCTGCGCGTGTCGGCCGCCCAGCCGCGGCAGGTTCCCGTGGGAATCGAGCTCTACTCCGTCCGGGACTCCCTCACGGCCGACCTCATCAGCACGGTGCGGGCGGTCGCCAAGCTGGGCTATCAGGAAGTGGAGTTCTATTCGCCGTATTACAGCTGGACCACGGAACGGGCGACCGAGGTGCGCAAGCTGCTCGACGACCTGGGGATTCGCTGCCCGTCGACGCACAACGGGGCGCAGTCGCTGAGCCCGGCCGGCATCCAGAAGGCCATCGACCTGAACCAGATCCTCGGCAGCCGCATGATTGTGGTGGCCAGCGCGGGCAAGATCGTGGGGGTCGACGGCTGGCGCCAGTTCGGTGCGCGCATGACGGAAGGCAGTGAGCAGCTCCGCAAGGTCGGCATGGTGGCCGGGTTCCACAATCACCAGACGGAGTGGCGGCCGGTCGACGGTCAGCGGCCGATGGATATCCTGGCCGCGTCGACGCCGAAGGACTTCGTCCTCCAGCTCGATGTCGGCACCACCGTGGAAGCCGGCGCCGACCCGGTGGCCTGGATCAAGGCTCACCCGGGCCGCATCAAGAGCATCCACTGCAAGGACTGGGCACCGGCGCCGCGCGGCTATGAGGTGCTGTTCGGCGAGGGCGTGGCGCCCTGGCGCGAGATCTTCCAGGCCGCCGAGTCCGTGGGCGGCGTCGAGCACTATCTCATCGAGCAGGAAGCCGGTCCCACGAACGAGCAGATGCTCCGCGCGGAGCAGTGTCTGGCCAACTGGCGCAAGATGCGCGCATAGAAAGTTCTAACTTTTCTAGCCCTCGCCAGTGCCCACACTCACCGGCGGGAGCCTGAGCGGGCGCTGCAGGCGCGGGTAGGTCGCGCCCAGGAGCGCCGTGCCGCAGAGCGCGCCGGCGAGCGCCGCCAGGGCGTACAGCTTGCCCTCCCCGATGTTCACGAAGATCGGCCCCGGGCACATCCCTGTCATCGACCAGCCGACGCCAAAGAGCACGCCGCCGAGGGCGTTGCCGCGCGTGGGTGTTTTCGCCTCGATGCGGAGCGGCCGCCCCGTGACCGTCCGCCCGTACTGTCTCAACAGCCAGAGTCCCGGCGCCGTCAGCAGGACGGCCGTCCCGATGATCCCGTAGAGTTGAAAACTCTCGAACAGGAACATGGCCTGAATGAAGCCGTAGTCGGCCGCGCCCGACCGGCTCAGGAGAAAGCCGAACGCGACGCCGGCTGCTGCGTACAGGAGCATGGGTTCCTCTCAGTAGTTCTGAGTTGTGAGTCTGAGCGTCGAGCCTCAGAGCTCAAAGCTCAAAGCTGTCCCTCTCACGAAAAGATGAGTCGATAGATCACGTGCGTGGCGACCACGCCGCCCGCCATGAAACTCAGGGTGGAGACGAGGCTGGGAGCTTCGAGGTTGGACAGCCCGAAGATGCCGTGCCCGCTCGTGCAGCCGCCCGCCAGGCGGGTGCCGAACCCAATCAGCAGGCCGCCGGCAAACATCCACGCGACCTTGCCGGCCGGACCCGCCCCGATGACCCGATCGAAGACGCCGAGGTCCCAGGTGGGCGCCCAGGTGCCGCCGAGGACCGCCGACAGCACGCCGCCCAGCACGAGGCCGCCGATGAACGGCAGCCGCCAGGTGCGCGCGAGGGTCAGCGGCCGGCGCTGGAAATACGGCAGAGGGAGCGCGAGGCTGCACAGGTCCTCGAACCCCGTCGAGATGCCGAGGCGCCGGTTGGCGACGAAGAGGAGGAGCAGCGTGATCGCGGCAATTCCCGCGCCCGCCCAGGCCCAGTGCAGCGGCGTCAGGCCGTTCAGGATGAGAGTCATGCCCACATGGTATTTTGAACGGTTCACATGGAGAAGCTGCTCGCGCTCAATCGAGGCGAAATCGCCATCCGCATCATGCGGGCCGCCACGGAACTGGGCCTGCGCACCGTCGCGGTGTTTCCCACGGAGGACGCGCTCAGCCTGCACCGCTTCAAGGCCGACGAGGCCTACCAGATTGGCGAAGGCAAGGGGCCGATTCAGGCCTACCTCGACATCGACGGCATCATCGCGCTGGCCGCGGACAAGGGCGTGGACGCCATCCACCCGGGCTACGGGTTCCTGGCCGAGAACCCGGCCCTGCCGCGGGCCTGCGAGGCGGCGGGCATCACGTTTGTCGGGCCCGGCGCGGGTCTGCTCGAGCTGCTGGGGGACAAGACGGAGGCCCGCAGGCTGGCCGCGCGCGCGGGCGTGCCCATCGTGCCCGGCGTCGAGCGGCCGCTGGTGGACGCCGACGCCGCGGCGCGGGCCGCCAAGGACATCGGCTTTCCCCTCATCATCAAGGCGGCGTTCGGCGGCGGGGGCCGCGGCATGCGCGTCGTGGAGCGGCCGGACGAGCTGGCGAGCCGGTTCGAGGAAGCCTCGCGCGAAGCCGCCGCGGCCTTCGGCAATGGCGCCGTCTTCATCGAGCGGTACATCTCGAAGCCTCGGCACATCGAAGTCCAGGTGCTGGGCGATCGCCACGGCAACGTCCTGCATCTCTACGAGCGCGACTGCTCGGTGCAGCGGCGGCATCAGAAAGTGGTCGAGGTCGCGCCGGCCGTCGCGTTCGATCGCGGCCTGCGCGACGCCATTTGCGACGCGGCGGTCCGCCTCATGCGCACCGCCGGCTACGACAATGCCGGCACGGTCGAGTTCCTCGTCGATACGAACACCCACCAGTGGTACTTCATCGAGGTCAACCCCCGCATCCAGGTAGAGCACACCGTCACGGAGATGGTGACGGGCGTGGACCTCGTGCGCTGCCAGATCCTGATCGCGCAGGGGCACGCGCTGCACGACGCCGAGATCGCGCTGCCGCGCCAGGACGCCATTCCGCTCAGCGGCTACGCGCTGCAGTGCCGGGTGACGACCGAGGATCCCCAGAACCACTTCGTCCCCGACTACGGAAAGATTCACACCTACCGGTCGCCGGCCGGCTTCGGCGTGCGGCTCGACGGGGGATCGGCCTACGGCGGCGCGGTAATCAGTCCGTACTACGATTCCCTGCTCGTCAAGCTGACGGTCTGGGGCCAGGAGTTCTCGCACGCCTGCCGTCGGATGGATCGCGCGCTGCGCGAGTTCCGCATCCGCGGCGTCAAGACCAACATCCCGTTTCTCGAGAACGTCGTGAACAGTCCCGTGTTCCAGTCCGGGCAGGCCACGACGAGGTTCATCGACGAGACGCCCGGCCTGTTTGCGTTCGCGCCGCGGCAGGATCGCGCGACGCGGCTGCTGACCTACATCGCCGACGTCACGGTGAACGGCAACCCCGAGGTCAAAGGCAAGCCGGTGCCGGCGCGGATGCGTCCGGCGCCGGTGCCGAAGTTCGATCCGGCCGCGCCGCCGCCGGGCACGCGGCAGCGGCTCGACGCGCTCGGAGCGGAGGGGTTTGCCGCGTGGACGGCCGGGCAGACGGGCCTGCTGCTGACGGACACGACCTTCCGTGACGCGCACCAGTCGCTGCTCGCCACGCGCGTCCGCACCTACGATCTCGCTGTCATCGCGCCGTTCGTGGCGCGGCGCTTGTCGCACCTCTACAGCCTCGAGATGTGGGGCGGCGCGACGTTCGACGTCACGATGCGCTTCCTGCTCGAGGATCCGTGGCGCCGGCTGCGCCGGCTGCGCGATCTGATTCCGAACATCTGCTTCCAGATGCTGCTGCGGGCCTCGAACGCCGTCGGGTACACGGCCTATCCCGACAATGCCGTGCGCGAGTTCGTGCGCGAGGCCGCGGCGCAGGGCATCGACATCTTCCGCATCTTCGACTCGCTGAACTGGCTGCCGAACATGAAGGTGGCCATGGAGGCCGTGCAGAAGACCGGCCGTGTCTGCGAGGCGGCGGTCTGCTACACCGGCGACATCCTCGATGAACGGCGGGACAAGTTTCCGCTCAAGTATTACGTGAAGCTCGCGCGGGAACTCGAGCGGATGGGAGCGCATTTCATCGCGATCAAGGACATGGCCG
>CAZFAT010000376.1:0-5885 GCA_964517075.1 uncultured Solibacteraceae bacterium | reverse complement strand
GACGTAGCGCTCCACCTTGAAGCCGCCGAAGGTGCCCAGCCCGTTCGGCTCCACGATCGAGCCGACCAGCTCCGAGTTGCAGGTGAAGCCCTCGCCCGCACGACCGCTCTCGAGGACCTCGACGCTGACGCGGCCCTGCATGCCGGTCTCCGGGCGCGAACCAGGCCCGCAGTCGGCCGGCGGTGTGGCCACGAGCGGCGGCTCGGGCGCGAAGGCGACGGCAGCCGACGCGACGGGTGGTCGAGCTGGCTTCGCTGGTCGTCCACCGTCGAGGCGCACCGCGTGTTCGTGGTGGTCGCCTCAGCCCTCGGCATGGGGCTCGCCCTCGTCGTAACGGGATCCCGGTCGGGGCTCGCCAGTCTCGCCGTTGGCTTGACGGCGGTCGCGGCACTGATGTGGCGCCGCCTTCCGACACGTGGCGCGCGGCTGGCGGCGGTCACCTACGTCGTCGTGGTGATGCTCGGCGCGGTGGGCTGGGCCGGCGTCAATCGGACCATCGATCGGTTCGGTCCCGCCTCGCGCGATTTCACCAGCCGCATGGCAGCGTGGCAGGACACCCTGCGAATCGTCGAAAGGTTTCCCTGGGCAGGCGTCGGGCTGGGCGCCTATGGCGAAGCCATGCTGGTCTACCAGAGCGGCCCTCGCGAGGTGCAGTACGTCCAGGCGCACAACGACTACCTGCAGCTGGCGGCCGAAGGCGGCCTGCTGGTGGGTCTGCCGGCATTGGTTCTGGCCCTCGTCGTCATCAGGCAAGTCCGGCGGCGGTTCACGAGCGGCGAAGACGCGTCCGTGACCCAGTGGATTCGCGCGGGCGCCGTGGGCGGCCTGGTCGGAATCGCGGTGCAGTCGCTCGTCGAGTTCAGTCTTCACCTGCCCGGCAACGGTGTATTGTTCGTGCTGCTGATGGCCCTCGCTCTGCATCGGCCGTCACGCCCGCCTGCGCATGCGCATCGCGTTTGATCTCGACGGCACGCTCGCCGACCTGCACACGCCCTTCGCGCGGGCCGCGCTTGAACTGTTTCCCGCACTCGACCCGTCCGCCGTCGCGCCCGTTCAGGTGGGCGCCTCACCACCTGATACGGGTCAGGCGGGGACGGACGGGACGGCTGCGCCGTCCGTCCCGGCCTTCGACCTGCCGCTGTCGAACGAGCAGACCGGTGTCGTGTGGGGGGCGCTCGAAGCCATCGAGGACTTCTGGGAATCGCTGGACGAGCTCGAGGCCGGCTCCATCCAGCGGCTCGCCCAGCTCGCGGACGAGCGCCGGTGGGAAGTGATCTTCGTCACGAGCCGGCCGCGATCCCGCGGCCGCACGGTCCAGCGACAGAGCCAACGCTGGCTCGAGCGCTGCGGCTTTCCGCTGCCGAGCGTGTACGTCGTGCATGGATCGCGCGGACGGATTGCCGACGCGCTCGCGCTCGACGTCGTCGTGGACGACCGCCCGGAGAACTGCCTGGACGTGGTGCTCGAGTCGACGGCCGGGTCGATCCTGCTTTGGCGGGGCGAGGCGGCCGGCGTGCCGGCCTCTGCGCGACGCATGGGCATTGCCGTCGTCCCTACGATTGCCCGCTGCCTTGACGCGCTGGCAGAGGCCGAGCGGCCAGGGCACGAGACCCGGTTCGTGGATCGTCTCCGCCGCGTGCTGGGCCTCAAGACCCGGCCCACGTCGGCGTTCCTGCGCTGAGGTGCGAATGACACAAATGGCTGTCTGCCGGCGTGATCGGATATCGCACGGGCCGGTCCTCTTCGGTCGGCCGACGGTCCTGTCGGTCGGCGCACACATTCGTTTTGTGACATCAGCGTCAGCGCCGCGGGCCACCGAGCGCGAAAGCGTAACCGCCGCGCGGAGATCGATAGCCCGCCTACGAAGGCGGCTGGTGGCGACGCGGCGGAGGACCGTTTCGTCGTGGTCTATCGGGCCTGTTTCAGCGCATCCTCGTGGCATTTGCCTTGCCTTGAACATCCCCGGCTGGCCTGACGAAGATCGTCGAGCGCGAAGGACAGCCACTGGGCCCGCACAGGGCCGGAAGGGCTGTTCATGTTGCGTTACGCCGCCGCCGCCGTCCTCGCCGCCGCATTTGCCACCGTGCCGGCTCATGTCTCCGCGCAGGAACCGATCGTGGTGGCCGGAGCCGACAGGGGCGTCTCTGTTGAGGCGTTCGCACAGCCGGCCACGCTGGACGTCCGCCAGCTCGACGTTCAGCGCTTCGTCGCGCCGCCAATGGACGGCCGGTCGGCGCTGCTGTCGTCGCTCCTCGTCTCGACCGTGGTCATGCAGGCGCTCGACGTGCACTCGACCTATTCGGCGCTCGGCCGCGGCGCAGTGGAAGCCAACCCCGTCATGGCGGGTCTCGCCGGCAACAAGGCCGCCTTTGTCGCCACCAAGGCCGCAGTGGCCACGGCGACCGTGCTGGCGGTCCGTCACGTCGGCAAGCGCAACAAGGTGGCCGCGATCGCCACGCTCGTCGCCATCAATTCAGCCTATGCTTTCGTGGTTGACCACAACTATCGCGTGGCCCGGAGTCTGCGCTAGGCAGGCGTCCGACCTCCTCCGACCGCATGGCAGGTGAACGTCGGCGATCGGCACGTGTGGCCATCCTGGGCCGTCTGCACGGCCATGCCGTGTCCCTCGATATTCCCGTCAAGGTCAACGACCTGAGTCTGGCGGGCATGGCCATCGAGACGCCCATGCCGTTCACCATAGGCGCGATTCAGGAGTTCGAGCTCACGCTCGGCGACGAATCCGCCGTGGTCCTGCGCGGGCAGGTGGTGCGGTCGCACAGCAGCTCGCCGCCGGGCGCGCCCGCGGTGTTCGTGACCGGCATTCAGTTCATCGATGACGAACCCTCCGACGGCAGCGAGGTCGGCCAGCTCATCGAGCGGCTCGACTGAGCAACAGTGCGGTCACTGGCCCCGCGACTGGCCTGAAGTATCCATCCCGCCCCGCCGCGTCAGCGATCCCGCCACCAGCGCGAAGAAGAGCCCGACCAGACACCGCGAGACGTAATACGACGCCTCGCGCAAGACGATCGCAGCCGACCCGGCTGAGTCCGGCCGGGCGACAGCTTCGGCAGCCAGCCGCAGGAGCAGTGGCAGGTCGAGCACGGTGAGGCTGACCGCCCCAAGGACCATCCACTGTCGGGCCCGCGTCCCACCCAGGAAGCCCGTGTGGGGCCAGATCGCCGCCCACCAGGCTGGCACCAGCAGCATCAGGCTGTGGCGCTGGTGCGGCAGCGCCATCAGCGCCCACAGCAGACAGGCGGTCGCAACGAGCAGTTCGCCATGGCGGCGAGCAGCCGCCCGCCGGGCGCCGATCACGACCCACACCAGCGCCGCCGCGCTGGCCGCGACGTGGAGGCGCAGGCCGAGGACGGGACCCGCCACGGCATCGAAGCCCTCGCGAAGGCTGGTCACGCTCATGACGTGCGAAGCACCGGAGTAGAGGCGATCCAGGTTCGCCAGGTAGATCGCCACCATCTCGGCGGGCGGGCTGCCGACCGTCAGGCCGAAGATCGCGAACAGCGCCGCGCTCAGGCCGGCCGCGTAGATCAGCAGGCGGCCCCGACCGCTCACCAGCAGAATCAGCGCGAATCCCACCGCGATGTGCGGCTTGAAGGAGGCCAGGCTGAGCGCGACCGCGGCCCACAGGGGCCGGCGGTCGGCGAGGCGCATGGCGATCAGCGACAGGCAGACGGCCAGCGCAATGGTCTGCCCGAGCCAGAGGGACGCCCGTGTCGTGCCGAGGGCGAGCACCATGCCCGTCAAGGCCCAGACCTGGTCGCGGCGAAAGGTCACGCGCGCGAGGCTGGCGCTCCACTGCGCCAGCAGGTACGACGCGGCCACGGTCGTCGCGGTATTGAACAGCAGGTAGGCGAAACGTCCGCCGAGCCCTTCGGGCACCAGACCGACCGGCGCGAGCAGCAGGAAGGCGTGCGGAGGGTAGTCGACATTCAGGTCAGGCCGGAGGTACGGATTGGCCGCGCCAAATCCCCACGCGGCGAACCACTCCCGCACCTCGTGGTAGTCCTGCATGTGACCCGGCGTCAGGCCGACGACGGCCGCGGCGACGAGACTCGCGGCGCCGAGCGCCATCCACATCCGCGCCGACGAAAGCGCGGCGTCCGTGCCGCCAGGGATCAGGCCATCGAAGAACAACGATCGGAGCCGGGCGAGCGTCACACGCGCGCGATTCTCGCACATTGCGCCTGCGCTCCTGGTGGCAGCCGCTGGTGCGCGGCCTGATAAGATCGCCTCAGGTCATGCCGCGCATTCTGGTCACCAATGACGACGGGTATTTCTCACCGGGGTTGATCGCCCTGGCCGACGCCCTCCGGCCCCTCGGCGAGGTCGTCGTCGTGGCGCCCGAACGTGAAGCCAGCGCCGTCGGCCATGCGCTGACCTTGAGGCATCCCTTGCGGCTTCAGGAAGTGGCGCGCGGCATTTATGCCGTGGACGGCACGCCGACCGACTGCGTGAACATCGCGATTGCCGAGGTCCTCGGGGGGCGCCCCGATCTCGTCGTCTCGGGCATCAACAAGGGTCTCAACATCGGCGACGACGTGACGTATTCGGGCACCGTGGCGGGCGCGCTCGAGGGCGCGCTGCTCGGGCATCAGGCCCTTGCCGTCTCGCTGGAGTTCACGCGCGACCGCTGGGAATTCACGGCGGCGGCCGCGGTGGCGGCCGCGCTGGCCGGCTCGCTGCTGGCCCGCCCGCTCCCGTCCCGCACGTTTCTCAACGTCAACGTGCCGCAGGGGCGGCCGCTCGGCTGGCGGGTCACGGTCCAGGCGCGGCGGAACCACATCACGAAGGTCGACCGCCGGGAAGACCCGCGCGGCCGGCCCTACTTCTGGATTGAGGAAGCGCAGGACGACTGGGAGCCGGACGAGCGTTCCGACCATCGCGCGATTGGCGACGGCTACGTCTCCATTACGCCGCTACAGCCGGACCTGACCGATCACGCGGCCCTGAGCCTGGTCGAGGCGCTGGCGAAAGCCGCCGGGGCGGACGTGGTCACCGTGCCGCAGCCGTCGTCTCGCTAGGCGCCAGAGTCGGTGGACAACGCGTCCGGTCCTTGTCCAGTCCACTGCAGGCCGGGACAACCGTCGATGCTCCGCACGTTCTTGTCGCGTTGGTACTGATGCAGGCCGGTTGGGCCCTTGCGCTCCGCCCACGCGGCCAACTGCGGCCTGTCACCCGCGTGGTGGTACAGCGGCACGCCAGAGCCACACGAATCACTGATCCGCGTGACGCGCGCGACGATAATGGCCCGCACCGAGCCCGGCGGTGCGTCCGGGAACATCGGCCGCAGCTGGGCAAAGCGGGGGGCCTGCGGCTCGACGACCTCGCCGTGCCCGTGCAGGCGCACGATGCTCGGGGGGCCCTCGAACGCGCAGAACATCACGCAGATCCGACCGTTGTCTCGCAGATGCGCAATCGTCTCCACGCCGCTGCCGACAAAGTCCACGTAGGCCACGGTCTGCTCGTCGAGGATCCGGAAGGAATCCAGCCCTTTAGGCGAGAGGTTGACATGACCACCGGTGCCCGATGGGGCGGTGGCGACGAAAAAGACGCGCTGTGCCTCAACGAAGGCGCGCAGGCGGCTGTCGATGGAGGGATAGGTGCGGCCCATGTCCCGATCGTAGCGGATGGGAGGGGATCGGTAGTGGGCTAAGCCCACTACCAGGGGATCTGCTCGGTTCGCGAAACCGCCTCGTCTGAGGTACCATAGGCGGCTGTCGGGGCGTGGCTCAGCCTGGTAGAGCACTCGGTTCGGGACCGAGGAGTCGGAGGTTCAAATCCTCTCGCCCCGACCACTTTTCGCTAGGCCGCTGGCAAATTTCTAGCAAAATTCCCGGCCGATCCTCTCAAGGGGATCGGCCGGTCGC
>CAZFAT010000375.1:0-13561 GCA_964517075.1 uncultured Solibacteraceae bacterium | reverse complement strand
AGTGGTACTGCATGATGTTCCCGGTATCGAAGTGCACTTTCACCCACGGTGAGTTGAACGAGTCCACGAACTGGATCATCTCCTGCGGGCTGTGCAGGAACCCGTTGGCGAAGATGTTCTCCATGTTGAGGTAGACCTTGTGCTCGGCGGCGATGGGCGCCAGCTCGCGCACCGCGGCCGTGGCCCGCTCGAGCGCCACGTCGTGCGGCACCGGCGGCTCGTCGGGAATCCACGGCGCGTAGACCGATCCGGGCACGACGAGCAGGTTCTCGGTGCCGAGCAGTCTCGCCGCACTGATCATCCGCTTGGCGAGGTCCACACCCTGCCGACGGCGCGCCTCGTCCTGGTGCGTGAAGGCGTACGGCCAGAACAGGAATGAACACACGCCGCTGATCTGGATACCGATGTCCCGCGCCATCTCGCCGATGCCGCGGATATTGGCCTCGGAGGCCTTCGGCGACAAGTCGCCTTCGAGGTCGTAGTTCACCTCGACGCCGTCGAAGCCGGCGTCCTTGCAGAGCTGCAGGCACTGGCGCAGCGTCATCTTCTGCGGGTACGGCAGCGCCCACAGGTTGATCGACTTCTTCATGTCGTACGTGCGCGTGGGCGTCGCGGCCACGGGCGCGGCCGCCGCCTGCTCGTCCTCCGCGCGGGCGCAGCCGACCAGCCCGTTCGCACCCAGAAACGCGCCGCCAAACACGGCGGTGTAGGCCAGCAGCTCGCGCCGGTTCAGGCGCATGATGTCCGCTCCCGTCTCGGGGCGATCGTCGTCAGGGATCGTGGCTTTTGACATGAGGCCTCCGGGGCGGATGGTACACCTACTCACCTCGTACCCTCGTACCCTGCCCTATCCCGCCCTGCTCAACCAACCTTCCATCGTGGCGTGGCCGACGACGCCGGCGTGCTGGTGGATGATGAGACCGCCCTTGAGGACGAGGAAGTTCGGGATGCCCTGAACGCCGTACTGGCTGGCGAGCTCAGGGTGCCGGTCCGTGTCGACCTTGAGCACGAGGGCGCGGCCGGCCATGGACGCGGCCACGCGCGCGACCTCGGGGGCCGCGGCGCGGCAGGGTCCGCACCACGCCGCCCAGAAATCCACGAGGACGGGCACGGTCGCGTTCCGCCGGACATCTTCGAAGAGCTCCACGTCGGCGGCGACAGGTTCCGCAATGGGACCGATGGACGTCTTGCACTTGCCGCAGCGCGTCGTCGACGCGAGATGCACGGCGCCGATGCGGTTCTTCTGACCACAGGATGGACAGGCGCGAATCATGAACCACATTGTCTTTTGCCCGGCGTCGAACGACAATGCCCCCTCCAGCGACTGCCAGCGTGAGGGCCCCGAGGGGAGGACCAGCCTCGTCTGCCAGAGTGCTGTCGGTTTCAGCCCATGATCCGCACGTCCCGCTCCCGCCGCGACTTTCTGAAGGCTGCCGCCGGTGTCGCCGGTGGCGCCACGCTCGCGCCCTGGGCGCTGGACCTGGAACTGGCGCAGAGCGATGCGCTCGACATCGCCCGGCACGACCTGGCCGACGCGGCGCTGGCGACCGCGAAGCGGCGGGGCGCCACCTACGCCGACATCCGGATCGCCCGCTACCGGGACGAGCAGGTGCGCGTGCGCGAGCAGCAGGTGCAGACCGCGGTCCGCACCCAAAGCGTGGGATTCGGCGTGCGCGTCCTCGTGGACGGCACGTGGGGGTTCGCGGCCAGTCCGGTCCTGACGATTCCTGAAGTCCAGCGCATCACGGACATCGCCGCGGACATCGCCCGCGCCAACGCGCGCCATCAGCGGACACGCGTCACCCTCGCGCCGGCGCCAGCCGTCACCGCGACGTGGAAGAGCGCCTTCACGAAGGACCCCTTCGAGGTGCCGATCGACACCAAGATCGAGTTCCTGCTGACGCTCAACGCGGCCGCGATGGAGGAAAAGGGCGTCGGGTTCGTCACCTCGGCCATGCTCTGGCTGAACGAGCAGAAATTCCTCGCGACGTCCGATGGGTCGCGCATCGAGCAGTACCTCATCCGCGGTCAGCCTTCCTTCACCGTGACCGCGATCGACGGCAAGACCGGCGGCTTCCAGACCCGCGCCTCACTGGCCGGCCCGCAGACGCGCGGGTATGAATACATCGATGAGTATCTGTGGCTCGCCGAAGCGCGCCAGGCCGGTCAGGAAGTCGTGCAGAAGCTTCAGGCGCCCACCGTCGAGCCAGGAACGTACGACCTGGTCATTCATCCGAGCAACCTCTGGCTCACGATTCACGAGTCCGTCGGCCACTCCACCGAACTCGATCGCGCCCTGGGGTGGGAGGCCAATTTCGCCGGCACCAGCTTCCTGACGCCCGACCAGACCGGGAAGCTGACGTTCGGCTCCCCCATCGTCAACCTGGTGGCCGACCGGACGCAGCCGCAGGGTCTCGCCACGGTGGGCTATGACGACGAAGGCGTGGCGGCGCAGCGCTGGTACTTGGTGAAGGATGGGCGCTTCGTGGACTGGCAGACGACGCGCGACCTCGCGCCCCGGATCGGTCGCCGTCAGTCCTACGGCTGTCTCTTCGCGTCGTCCTGGGAGCATGTCGCCTTCCCGCGCATGCCGAACGTCTCGCTCCAGCCGGCCGCGGCTGACGTGTCGCTCGACGACCTGGTGAGCGGCGTGGATCGAGGCATTCTGATCATGGGCAATGGCAGCTTCTCGATCGATCAGCAGCGCTACAACTTCCAGTTCGGTGGCCAGACGTTCCGGGAGATTCGCAATGGCCGCGTCGGCGCCATGCTCCGCGATGTCGCCTACCAGTCGCGCACGACCGACTTCTGGGGATCGTGCGATGGCCTGGGCGGCCCGAACACCTACGAGCTGAACGGCGCGTTCAACGACGGGAAGGGCGAACCGCAGCAGATCAGCCTCGTCAGCCACGGCAGTCCGGTCGCGCGCTTCCGGCGGATCAGCGTCCTCAGCACAGCCGGACGGAGCTGACGTGCTGTTCACCGAAGACGACGCCCGGCGTCTGACAGAGCGGCTCCTGCGCCTGGTCACCGGTCAGGACGCCGAGGTATCGGTCTTCAGCCGCATCCACGCGCACGCCCGCTTCGCGGCCAACGCGTTCCAGACCAGCGCGCACAGCGAGACGGTCTCCGCGGGCATCACGGTGTGGGTCGACGGCAAGCGCGCCAGCGCCTCGACGAGCGACCTGGGCGATCGCGCGCTCGCCGAAACCGTGGCGCAGGCCGAGGCCCTGGCCCGCATTTCCCCGGTCGATCGGGAATACCTCCCGACCCTGGGACCAGAGACCTATCGTCCGTCGTCGCGCTTCGTGGAGGCGACGGCCGCGCTACCGCTCGACCTTCGCGCCCGGCAGATTCACGACGCCCTTGCCGAGGCGGACCGCGCACGAGTGACGGCGGCGGGGTTCTATCAGACCGAGGCGGTGGCGGGCGCGAACGCCACGAAGCACGGTAACTTCCGCTACACGCGGAGCACGCTCGCCAGCCTCGGCATGACGGCGCGCACCGGGGAAGGGGGCGGGTCGGGCTATTTCCTGCGCAGCCATGTGGACGTCAACCGGCTCGACACGGCCCGCGTCGCGCGCGAGGCCGTGCGTCGGGCGGTGGAATCCCGCGACGCGCGCACGCTGCCGCCCGGTGCGTATCCGGTGATTCTGGAGGCGCAGGCCGTCGCCGATCTGGCGGGCGGCCTGAACTTCGACGCGCGATCGGCCGACGAAGGGCGGAGCGCGTTCTCGGCGCCCGGCGGCAAGACCCGCGTCGGCACCCGCGTCTTCGATGAGCGCCTCAACATCCTGAGCGACCCGTGGCATCCCGATCTGCCCGGCGCCCCATTCACTGGCTCCGGCCTGCCGGCGGCCGTCGTACACGCCGTGCGCCACGGCGTGCTCGAACAGCTGACGTACTCGCGATTCTGGGCAAAGACGAAGGGCGTCGCGCCGACCCTTGGCCTGGTCAATCGCATCATGACGTCGAGCGCCCCGCCGGTCAGCCTCGACGAGATGATTCGCACGACGCCTCGCGCGCTCCTCGTCGGGCGCTTCTGGTACATCCGGTCCGTGGATCCGAGGACGGCGGCTTACACCGGCCTCACCCGCGACGGGGTGTGGCTGATCGAAAACGGGAAGATGCAGTACCCCGTCAGGAACTTCCGCTTCAATCAGAGTCTGCTCGAGATGCTGGCGCCGGGGAACGTCGAGGCGGTTGGGCCGTCTGAACGTGTGGGCTCGTCAGAACAGCAGGGCTCCGGAGCGATGCTGGTACCAGCACTCCGGCTGAAGGCCTTCCATTTCACGTCGGCGTCCGACGCAGTGTGACGCGTGCGAGGGCGGCTTCCACCTGATCGATCGCCCGCGACCAGGTGAACGCCCGCGCTTTTTCACGCCCGCGCGCACCCATGGCTCGCGCCAGATCGACATTGCGCAGCCGATCGATCGACGCGGCTATCGCCGGACCGGTCGGCTCGACGAGGAAGCCATCGACGCCGTCTTCAATCAGCTCCACGTAGCCGCCGCCGTCGCGGCAGGCCACAACGGGCTTGCCACACGCCATCGCCTCGAGACAGGTCAGTCCGAAGTCTTCGTCAAAGGCCGGACACACGACGCAGAGCGCCGCGGCGTACTCGGCGAGAAGCTGGTCCGGTGCGACGCGCCCAAGAAAGCGTACGACGGGCGCCGTGCCGCGGCCGACGGCGGCCTCAGCCTCGCGAAGCTCCTCCCACGACAGGTGCAGGGCCTCGTCGCGCCACAACCGGTCATCGTCGACCTGGCAGCCTGACGACGTCGACGGCGCGTGTCGGTCAGGATCGCGATGCCGGTTCCCGAGCCACGCGTCGAGCGCTTTCAACCGGTCGGTATAGCTGCCCTCCCCGACGATTCGGCCGGTCAGTCCCTCGACGTGATGCATGGCGTGGAGGAACAACTCCGTGCGCTTGGGAAACTCGTGCCGGCCGACCGAGAGCGGTGATTCGAACGTCAGAGGCCGATCGCAGGTGAGGAAGGCCTCGTCTATGCCGGCGTCGAAGACGGTGACGTTGTCGTGCAGCCCGTTGTGGTCCGCCAGCCGCTGCTTCACCCGCCGACTCCCGGCCAGGATTGGGACGTCGCCGGTGAGATAGAACCCGTCGATGTCGCGCACGATGAACGCCGCCAACTGATGGAGCGCGACGTCGTGGCGCCGAGCGCTTTCGATCGCCTCCTGCAGGTCGTAGAAGGAGCGAAGGTGATGGTAGAACAGCACGACCTTGCGCGGGTGCCGGACGGCGTAGGAGCCCGGCTGCGTACAGACCACGGCATCGTAGCGGGACAGATCGAGCGCCTCGAATTGCAGGAGACGATCGAGGTGCAGGAAGAAGTCGCGGAACAGCGCGAGCTGGGTTGCGGTGACCGGCCCCGGCAGATGGCTGACGGCGTCGGTGGTGGCTTTCACCAGCACGAGATCGACCGTGTGGCCGCGCGCGCGCAGACCGGCCGCTACGCGCTTCACGACGGTCTCGAATCCACCGGCCACGCCGTGGTCCGGCTTGACGATGGCGAGCGTCATCCGTCGTGCCGGCGACGCCGGGCCACCGTGTCCTCGAGATCCGCGATGCGGGCCGACAACGCGCGATGGACGTGCAAGGTGTGTTCGTGATCGCGGGCCAGGGCCTCCAGCGCCAGCAGGACGTCGCGGTTGACCTCGGATTGCCGGAAGAAAAGGGGCTTGAGCGCGTGCCAGCACAGGGTGCGCACGCGGGTGAGGAGGGCGCCGACGGCGCCCCGTCCCGAACCGAGGATCGCCGGATCGGTCAGCAGCGCCCGGCCGCGGAGGCCTTCCAGATGATCAAGGAGGGTCCAGGCCGTGGGCAGCGGGGGCCGCCCGTGCCGCGTCCGGAAATACCCGTGCAGCTGCAGCATGACGCCCGCGAGCGCACGCGACTGGTCGGGCGGCAGGTCGGCGGGCACGGCATAAGTAGTAGCACAGGCCCACCGGGCGACGACTTGCTTCGCGTGCAGATTACGGTGACGAGTCGGCCGGGCCGTGCCCGTCAGGGAACCCGAGACACCTCAGGTCTACGAGGGACCGCACGGCGCGCCGGCGATGTTCTGCCGGCATTCCCGCCAGGACGTCATCGTGGCATTGCGCAGGCCGGTCCCCCCGTTGTAGGTGATGGACGGGTTGCCACTGATTTCCATGTAGGCGCCCGACAGCAAGGGGACGAGATTGGTGCCGCCCGCGGGATACGGCGTATCCCCGAACATGCCGACAATGAGCTGCCCCTGGATGACTGGATTGCCGTTGAACTTGGCCTGGTGGCGGGCATAGAAAATCCCCAGGAACGGATTGGACGCGTTGCCGCTGATCTCGATGTCCATTCCGGCGAGGACTGAGAACGCCGGCGGCCCTGACAGGTCAGGCACCATCACGGGATTGCCGCCGATCTTGACCCAGCCGACGGAGATCAAGGTCAGGGGAATGGGCGACGCGGTCGTCCCCGGGTTTCCTGAGATTTCGATATTGCCTTCCCCGAAGTACGTGCCCGCTGGAATGTTCGAGCCCGCCACCCAGCGGCGTCCGCCTGAGTCCCAGGACCAGTCGTTCCAGTTGTTGGTGCCGAGAATGGTCCCCGCCTGATTGCGCACTCGGCCGTCGTTGCCAAGCCGGTAATCCGCCAGCGGCGCGAACGAGTTCGGATCGAGATCGGGCACGGGCACCGGCGGCTGTGCGGACTGCAGGACGGCAGGTCCGCCGCATCCAGGCCCGGTCACGGGACTGCCGCCGGTGGTCGCCGATCCGGACGCAGCGGCGTACTGCTCCGTGCACGGATTGCCCGGAATCTGCAGGTTGGCGTTCGAATGGATGATGCCAGCGTCGCCCATGATCGTGGGGTTCCCGTTCACCCGCAAGTTGCCGTTGACCAACACGGCAGGCATGCCCGCCAGATGGATCACGGCCTCGACTGTCACGGTCGCCCCGTTCGTTCCCACACCTACGCTTCGGAACTTGACGCGGCCGTTGGCATCATCGTTCGGGTTCGTATTCGGCGTGGCGGCGACGGACTCGGCGGCGTGATCGTCGCAGATGAAGAGCTGGTACTGACCGGTGCCGAACGCCCGGCCGGCCTGGGGAATCAGATCGGCGAGCGGCGGGAAACCGGTCGCTCCCACGGGGACCTGGGCCAGCTCGTCGCCCGTGCATCCCACACCGTCGCCCGCCTGCAGGACGTTGTCCCATTGCGGGGAGCTGACGCCGATGCTGTACACGATCGCCCGGGCGTGCGTGAGTCCGGCATCAGCCAGCAGCAGGGCGTCATCGGCCTCGCGTTCATCGACGCTCGCCCGAATGGATCGGGTCCCGAGACCGGTGAGGCTCAGACCGAGTACGCCAATGACCAGAATGGCGAACAGGGCGGTCAGTAGCGTGCTGCCGCTGTCGCGGCCGCACCGGGACGCCTTGCGACTGATGCAGTTCGGCATGTGGGACCGCATGACGTGACTCCCTTACTCCCTCCGGCGAACCGCCGCCGAGGCGCGGACGGGGACACCCAGGCCATCCGCGAATCCCGCGGTCGTGAGCGTGATGTCGACGAAGGCGATGGCGGTCGGGTTGGCCTTGGGGTTGGCAATGACCGCGTTGTTCGTGTCGCGGTAGACGAAGGTCATCGACGCAATGGCATCCGCCAGCGGGACGGCCGCGGCGTCGGCCGGCTCGCGCTTGCTGGCGATGCCACCCGCCACGGTGAACGTGACGTCCTCGTACAAATCAGCCGCCCCGTTCGGGGGATTCCAGTCACCCACCACGCGGATGCTGTCGTACAGGTTGTTGTTGTCCGGATCGGGATCGATCGTCGTCGCGGACCGGATCAGCCGGGAGATCAGGTCGGTCGTG
Source organism: uncultured Solibacteraceae bacterium (assembly GCA_964517075.1). Classification (GTDB taxonomy): domain Bacteria; phylum Acidobacteriota; class Vicinamibacteria; order Vicinamibacterales; family SCN-69-37; genus CAZFAT01. Next base: position 5,695 of record CAZFAT010000375.1, on the reverse strand, counting down.
GCGCGCGCGCTGTAGCGCGCGTCCATCCGCGCCCGCTGCGGACCGTAGATGCGGGCCACCCGGACCATGATGTCGATCGTGGCCGTCAGGATGACCACGGTGACCACGAGGGCGATCAGGCTCTCCGCCAGGCCAAACCCCTGTTCGCTCTCGTCCGACGGATGGGTAAAGACAGCCATGGTCCGACCTTCTACCGGGTCAGCAGCACGCGGACCTGGTACGGCCGCATGTTGACGTTGGCCGGCACCACGACGACGGTGACGTCCTTGGTCGACGCGGGACCGTTCTGCACGAGCCAGCGCCTCGTGAAACCCGCCGCGGTCGTATCGAAGTAGTTCGCGACATTGGCGGTCAGGCTGCCGCCGTTCTGTCGCTGGGCCGACGTTGCCGGGAGCAGGCGCAGCTGCTCGACCCGTTCCGTGGCCAGCGCCCGGACCGTCGTCAGGTTCCCGGAGAGTGACTGCATGCGGCTGCCGTAGAGAATCATGGTGGCGGCGCCGACCACACAGGCGATCGTGAGGGCGACCGCCACGAGCGCTTCGACCAACCCGATCCCGGCGTCGTCGCGAAGGGATTGCATGGTATGGCCTCAGTTCACCGTCACGCGCCCGGTATCGGACACCGTGACCGTGGCGGCAAGATTATCGGGTCCCGTCAGCGTGAGCAGTTCCGGGGCGGCCGTCGGCCGACCCAGCAGATCGAACGTAATCTGGCGCGCGCCAGCGAACCCGATGAACTGGACCTGTTGGGGTACGAACTCCGCCGCGCCCACGTCGGTGGCCACGCCGCCCACGAGGGTCTGCACCCGCACCGTCGTATTCCCCGAGTTGACGAGCAGCCAGGTCGCCGCACTCCGTTTCACCGCCTGCGTGCGGGCGTCGATCAGCTTGCTGGCGACCATCGCCGTCGCGGCGTTGAAGCGCATGCGGTTGAGGGCGGACATTGACGCCCCGACAGCCAGCGAGAACAGCGTGAACACGAGGGCGAGGACAGCGACCACCTCAATCAAGGTCGCTCCCAGCTCGTCGTGGCCTCCCGAAGACCGGAACACACGCATGGCGCCCCGGCTAGGGGGCAAGACTGGTGCCGCGACACCGCAGCCCCTGGCAGGTGTTAAGTCATTCCGTACGTGAGGCTTAGGGAAGGAGGATCCGCGACAGCTCAGCGGGGGACGACAATTCTGACGCATCGGGAACAAGACTGACTGGACTTTCAGGATTCTGAACCTTCGACGGCTTGGTCGAACCGAGCCCAGTCGCGCACGGGCACTCGGCGACGACAGTGCGGCTGTCAGGAAGTGCAGACGGGCCGGCGCATCACGCAGGAATGTGCATCGACACACAGAACTGAGTCACCACGATTGTCGGCTTCTCCGGCCATGTCCTGAAGGGCCTCGCGTCTGAGCCCGCGAGGTGGCATTGATCTTGGACTGCGGGGGCGGGTGACTCCGTCCTCGCCTTCTCAGGACGCCGGCTTCGGCGTCCTCGAACTCGTCATCATCGCGGCCCTCGTGGCCGTGCTGGCGGCCGTGTCCATCCCCAGCATCTCGGCCGCCCGCGATGGATACGAACTCGTCACTGCCGGCGCCAACGTCGCCGCCAAGTTCGGTGAGGCGCGGACGAACGCGCTGAAGCGCAACCGGCCGACGTGGGTCCTGGCCACGCCCGGCACCCGAACGGTGCAGGTGCAGACGGCAGGCGCGGCGGGGGCCGTTGACATCGGCTGGCCGGAGCTGCTGCCGACGCGCGTCTCGATCATCAATCCGGCCGCCCAGGCTCAACTGCGATTCGACACGCTCGGCCGGCCCGTCGACGCCGCCGGCATTCTCGCGGCACACGTCGTCCAGCTTCGCCACACCGGGACGCAGCAGGTGCGGACCATCACGGTCGGCACGACCGGCCGCGTCACCATCAACTGAGTGAGGCCACAGCCAGCCATGCGGAATGACGCAGGCTTCAGCCTGATCGAGTCGGTGATTTCAGTCGCCGTCGTGGCGTCGGGCGTGCTCGGCGTCGCCACGCTGTTCATCATGGGCACGGGACTCCAGCTGACCGCGCGCGACAACACCTCGGCCATCAACCTGGCGGTCGCGGAGACCGAACGCCTGCGCATGCTGCCCCGCTCCGCGGCAGAGCGCGCCGACGGCGGCAGCCTGACGACCAACACCGCCAATCACTTTGCCGTGCGCGGCACGACCACGCTCCGGTGGACCATCGCGGACGGGCCCGCGTGCGGCGTCATCGCGTGGGCCGGGGCCGGCGGCGTGGTGGAGTGCACCAAGGTCCTGACGATCGTGGGCGTATCGCCGAACAACCGGGCCATGACGCCGCAAATCGTCACACAGGTGTGGCGGTAATCATGCCGAACCTTTCCCCGACCGCGCCGTCGCGAGCCGCCGTAGCGCCGCCTCGCGGCGAGGACGGCTTCACGCTGCTGGAACTGCTCGTCACGTCGGTGATCCTGCTGACCGTGCTCGGCATCGTCGGCCGCATCTTCGCCGATTCGGACCGCGTCTACCGCACGCAGCGGCAGTATGTCGATGCGCGCGGCGGCGCCGCGTCCGGACTCGAGATGATTGTCCGGCTGATTCGACAGGCCGGCGAATCGAACGCGTCGAACGGCATCTGGCCGGATCCGGATGGCAACGGCGCGCTCGACAGCATCCGGCTCGTGGCCGACTGGAATCCACGCAACGGCGTGTGGACCGATCCCTACGAGGACGTCACGTTCACCGTGGCCGGCGGAACCCTCTTCAAGCGAGAACCCAGCGACGCCGGCCCGGTGGCGTTCGCCGACCGGGTGAACTCCCTTACCTTCAACTATGTGTCCCCGGCCGGTGTGCCGGTCGCCAATCCGACCGCCGTGCCCAAGGCACACCTGGGCTTTGTCAACGTCACGTTGCAGACGACGCCCGTCAACAACGTCCCCGGGCGGGTGTTCGCGACGTCCGCCTCGGTGCGGAGGAGAGAGTGATGGCCGAACGAACGGTTGAGGTGCGGCCCCGGGTGAATCCCAGGCCGCGCAACGATGAGGGAGTCTCGCTGATTGTCGCCCTCTTCGGCGTCGTCCTGCTGACAGTGCTCGGCATCGGCCTCACCAGCCTGGGCACCATGGCGACGGTGTCAACGGTCAACGAGCGGGACGCGGCCGAGACGCTGGCGATTGCCGACGCCGGCATCGCGCACGCGAGGAAGCTGATCCTCTGGAAGGAATGGCCCACGCTCGACGTGTTCCTGCAGAACGGCGGCGGCACGGCGTGCGATGGCGACGAGCTCGCCGATCCCCCCGCGACCGCGCCGGCAGGATACCCGACCGCCGGCGGCGACTTCATCCCGGCCGCGGGCCGGGCCTTCGGCCGTGGGTCGTATCAGATCTTCGTGTGCGACGACGACCTGACGGACGTCGATCTGGCCACGGGCCTGCTGAATGCGGATCCCAATGCGGACGCGAACCGGCGCGTGCTGCTTCGGTCCGTGGCGACGGGGCCCAATGGCGCCACTGCCGCCGTGGAGCTCGTCATCGGCGCCCAGGACCTGCCCGCCGTCATCGTCAACGGGCCTCTGATTGTCGCCGGTCATCCCCAGATCCACGGCGCGGGCGGGTCGGTGCACGCCAACGGGGACCTGTCGCTCACCGGTAATCCCTGCGCCCACCTGTATTACAGCTCGGTGGAGACGGTCAGCGTGTCGGGCAACAGCGTGGGGTCGGGCGCGACCTGCTCGGGCACCAACCTGGACACCCGGCCGGACTCCGCTCCGCTGCCGATTCCGGAAATGGACCCGGACACCTACAAGGCCCAGGCCACCTACTGGCTGGAAAGCGACGGGACTATCTACAACGGCCAGACCGGCGCGGTCATTCCGAACCTGCCGGGCTGGAACTGGAGCAACGGTCAGCAGCGGTGGTCGGGCGGAACGCAGATCCCGGCTGGCACGTACTGGGTCAACGCGAACGTCTCGATCGGCTCGTCACCAGGCAGTCCGGGTAGTCCGTTGCCTCTCACGATCCTCGGGAAGTACTCCATCGATGTCAGCGGCAGCCCCGACACGGTGCCCAACATGATGATTACGGGCCCCGGCATGGTCCCGACCGGTCTGTCGATGCTGGCAGGCACCGATCTGGAGATCACGGGCGATTCGACGCAGACCATCAACAGCATTTACTACGCCCGGCATCAGGTCGAAATCCACGGCACGCCGACCATCAACGGGCAGGTCCTCGCCGCCAATCTGGCGGACACACCCTACCCGCCGGGCAACACGAATCTTGTCGTGCTCAACGCGGCGGGCGAAATGACCATCTCGGGGACGCCGACGATCAACTTCAACGGCAGCGGTCTCGTCTCGACCGTGCCGCTGTCGTGGCGCGAATGTCGCGCGAATCCCGACCCGAACAATCCCTGCGGGCCACTCTGGGGAGGGCCTTGATCCGCCGGCGCACCCTCGGAGTGTCCGCCTTCAGGCGGACGCGTCTGAGGTCCGGCTAAGAGCCGGACACTACGCTCGAACAGCCCCAACGGCCCTGGGTTGACCTGACGGTCCATCCAGGGCCGTTTGCATTTCGGGAATCAGTACTCGCGCTTCGCGATCCGTCCGGGGCGTGGGACCGGGTATCGCCCGTCCGCGTCCGGCATCAGAGGAGCCAGGCTCGTCGCCGTCAGCTGATCGACTCCCGGCGCGAACTCGTGCTCGCAGTTGAGCATCTCGTCAAAGGTGATCTCCTGGCCGGTGTGCGCCGCCATGCGCCCCATGCTGGCCACGAGGCTGGCGTCCACGCCGCGTTTGACCTCGTTGAACGGCTTGTCGCCCCGGACGGCCTCCACGAGCACGTCCCACTCGTTTTGGTACGGGTTGCCGCTGTCTTCGGATTCCCACAGCAGGTTCTCCGGCGTCGGGTTCTGCGCGCTGTGGATCGAGGCGGGACCCACGTAGTCGTTCCTGCGCGCGGCGACGGCCATGCCCTCGGTCCCGTGCACGTAGCTGGAGTAGATCCCGTGGGTGCCGGTCATGCAACGCCCGTCGAAGTAGAACTTGCCGCCGTCCGCAAATGTGTACTCCACCGCGTAGGTATCGAAGTTCTGGTCGACGAATGTCACGCCCTCGGCATTCAGGCGGTAGTGTCGGCCGCCCAGGGCCTGCGCGCGCACCGGCCAGGCGTTCTTCATCCAGCACAGGTGGTCGATGTGATGGATGTAGAAGTCGCTGAACAACCCGCCACTGGCCCACAGGAAACTGTGGAAGCGGCGCACCTGGTAGTCGAGATCGCTGAGCTCGGCGGGCTTGGGCAGGGACATGGCGGAGCCGGCGGGACCGTGCATCCGGTAGCCGCGCATCAGCACGATCTCCCCGAGGTCCCCGTTCTGGATGCGCTCGTGCAGCTCCTGGAGGGACTTCGTGTGGCGAGACATCAGCCCGACGCCGACCTTGAGGTTCGCGGCCGACGCGGCTTCACCCAGCGTCAGCATCTTCCGGCTCGTCGGACCGTCGACCGTGTCTGGCTTCTCCATGAAGACGTGGAGTCGCTTGGAGATCGCGTATTGGAAGTGCACCCAGCGGAACGCCGGCGGCGTCGCCAGGATCACGATGTCGCCCGGCCGCAGGGCGTCCATGGCGTCCTTGTAAGCGTCCCAGCCGATGAACCGGCGCTCCTCGGGGACGTCCATCTGCGCGCCGACCGCCTTGTTCATGTTGGCGAA
>CAZFAT010000374.1:0-11734 GCA_964517075.1 uncultured Solibacteraceae bacterium | reverse complement strand
TCTCTATAATCATCGCGATGTCCCCGCGAGGTCGAAAGGTGCCGCGCCGCGCACGCGAGCGTCCGCATCCGACGTCGAGCCGGCCCGCCGCCGCCCCGCCGGCCCCCGGCACGGCGGCCACGCTCACGGACTCGCCGTTGCCGTGGCTGCGTGAGCACTGGCGAATCGTTGCCCTCTGGGTCGCCCTCGCGGCCGTGACCGTCGCGTCGTACCACCCCGCCTTGCACGGGGCGCCGTTGTGGGACGACGAGGCGCACATGACGCCGGCGGGGCTGCAGACGGTGGACGGCCTCCGCCGCATCTGGTTCGAGGTCGGCGCCAGCCAGCAGTACTACCCCATCGTCCACAGCGCGTTCTGGGTGATGCATCGGCTGTGGGGCGATGCGACGTTCGGCTACCACATCGTCAACGTCCTGCTGCACGCCTCGTCGGCGTGCCTGATTGCGATCCTCCTCGGCCGGCTGTCCATCGCCGGTGGCTTGCTCGCGGCGTTCGCCTTTGCGCTGCATCCAGTGCACGTCGAGTCCGTCGCCTGGATCACCGAGCTGAAGAACACGCTGTCCACGGCGCTCTATCTCGGTGCCGCCCTCTGCTATCTGCGGTTCGACGAGACGCGCCGGCGCGAACCGTGGCGATGGGCGTTCGGACTGTTCGCGCTCGCGCTCGGCTGCAAGACCGTGACGGCGACCTTGCCCGCGGCACTCCTCGTCGTCGCCTGGTGGAAATACGGCCGCGCCACGTGGCGGCGCGACGTGCGGCCCCTCGTGCCGTTCTTCCTGCTCGCGGTGGCTGCCGGCGCGATGACCTCGTGGGTGGAGTACAGATTCATTGGCGCCCGCGGCGCAGAATTCGAACTCGGTTTGATCGAGCGCGTGCTGCTCGCCGGTCGCGCGGTGTGGTTCTATCTCGCGTCGCTGGTCTGGCCGATGAATCTCGTGTTCATCTATCCACGCTGGCAGCTCAGCGCGGGCGTGTGGTGGCAGTATCTCTTCCCGCTGGCCCTGGCCGGTGCGCTGACCGGTTTCTGGATGGTGCGGCACCGGACGCGCGCACCCCTCGCAGGGCTCCTGCTCTACTGCGTCGGGCTTGGCCCGGCGCTTGGGTTCGTGAACGTCTACCCGTTCCGCTACTCGTTCGTCGCGGACCACTTCCAGTACCTGGCGAGCATTCCGATGATCGCCCTCCTGGCGGGGGCACTTACGACCGCGGCGGTCCGCTGGATTCCGCTGCCGCCTGTGCGTGCGGCACTGGCGGCCGCCACGCTGGTGCCGCTGGCGGTGCTGACCTGGCAGAACAGCCGCCAGTACGTCGATCCGGAAACGCTGTTTCAGTCCACGGTGGCGCGCAATCCGTCGGCCTGGATGGCGCACATTTCTCTGGCGGCGCACAGCCTGAGCGGTGACAACCCGAAACCCGACGAAGCATATCCGCACCTGCAGGCCGCCCTCGCGGCCAACCCGCAAAGCGCGGAGGTGCAGAACGCGCTCGGCCTGTTCTTCCAGTATCAGGGTCGTCTGCCGGAAGCGCGTCAGGCCTTTGAGGCCGCGCTGCGCGTGGCGCCTGGACTGTCCGGCCCGCACAACAACCTCGGCGTGCTCGCCTACACGGACGGGCGGCTCGAGGAGGCCGCGCGGCATTATCGCGAAGCCATCCGGCTCGACCCGCGCGATCCCGAACCGCGCCGCAACCTCGCCATCGTGTTGTCCGATCTCGGCCAGTCGGGCGAGTCTGAAGCGGCGCTTCGAGACGTCTTCGGCGTGGACCGCGACGCGCCGGACGCACTCGAGCGACAGGCCCGGGGGGCCCTCGAGGGGGGGCGGGCCGCGGAGGCCGCAACCCATTTCGAAGCCCTGCGGCGCCTGCGTCCCGCCGATGCCCTGGTGCGGGTCGGCCTGGGCGCCGCCTACGAAGCGCAGGGACAACTGGACGTGGCCGGAGGACACTATCGCGAGGCACTCGGCCTCGATCCGCGATCCCCCGAGGCGCGCGACGCGCTGGGCTACCTGCTCATCCGGCAAGGGAAGTTCGCCGAGGCGGTGCCGCACCTGACGGAAGCCATCCGGCTGCGCCCCGACTTCGGCCCTTCGCATGCGAGCCTGGCCGGCGCGCTGCGCGAGGTGGGGAGGCTGGACGAGTCCATTGCCGCGTATCGGCGGGCCCTCGAGTTCCGCGAAAACGCCCTGTCCGCCGACGTGCGGAACAACTACGGCATCGCGCTCGCGCTCGGCGGCCGCAGCGCGGAAGCCGAGGCCGAATTCCGCGAGGCGCTGCGGCTGAACCCAAACCTGGCGGACGCGCGCACGAACCTGGACGTGCTCCAACGGCCATAGGCTGGGCGCCGTGCTACCATCCACGCCCTCAGGGCAACACGCGCAGACGAAGGGAGTCCTCCATGCGTCGATGGACCGTGGCCAGCGCATCCGTGCTGGCGGTGATCGTTTCGCTACTGACGACTGGCCTCGTGCAGGCACAGGGCACTGCGGCGCCGCCGCAGACCGGCGCCCGCGCCGGGCGTGGGCCCGCTGGCCCCCCACCGCCGGCGAACATCCCGCTCGAACGGAACGACAACCGGCATCGGACGTTTCTCGACATCGCCCGCGGGTCCACGATTGAATTGCTGTTCGTCGGCGATTCGATCACCGATGGCTGGCGTCAATCCGGCCAGACGATCTGGGACGAGCACTTCGCGCCGCTCAAGGCCGCAAACTTCGGCATCGGCGGCGACACCACGCAGGGCGTGCTGTGGCGGATGCAGAACGGGGAGCTCGAGGGGTACAAGGCGAAGCTCATCGTGCTGATGCTGGGCACCAACAACATCTCGCGCAAGAACTCGAACGACGAGATCGTCGAGGGCGACCGGCTCATCGTCGAGGAGTTCAGGAAGCGCCAGCCGCAAGCCAGGGTCCTGATCCTGGGAATCTTTCCGCGCGGCGTGGAGCCCACGAATCCCTACCGCGCGTCAATCACGGACATCAACAGCAAGCTCGCGAAGCTGGCCGACAACAAGAACGTGTTCTTCATGGACATCGGCGACAAGTTCCTGACGTCCGACGGCACGTTGACGCCGGAGATCATGCCCGACGGCCTGCATCCGAACTTCCGCGGATACCGGATCTGGGCGGATGCGATTTCAGGACGCGTCAAGCAGTTGATCCGATAAGTGGGCGTCCTTCAGGCCTTCACGTTTAGAGACCCGACGCTTTGTCACGGTGCGCGGCCACGTGCGCCTCGGCCTCGGCGCGGCCCAGGAAGCGTCCGACCTGCATGCGCTTGCCCGCGACGTGCGCGAATACGTTGAGGGAAAACGCGGCCAGTACGGACTGCGTCGCCGCGTCCACTGTTCGTGACTCCCCGGCGAGCGTCGCGAGGACGTTGTGGTCCTCGTGGCCGTCCTCCACCTGTTCCATCAGGCCGATGGGCTCGCATTCGACGATCTCGCCTGTCCGGAGCCGCCGGTCGGTCAGCACATAGCAATCGACATTCCAGCCATCGGCGGCCGTCGTGTCCAGGATGAACCCGTACGGAAACGGATACGGCTTCGAGACCTCGACGACGCGTTTTACTTCGAGCGTCTTCTCGTCGTGATAGTGCTTGCGGTTCGTCCCGGCTTCGTTCTGGATCAAGACTCTCACCATCGTGGTGTCGGCAGCTCGGACGTCGTCGGGCGTCATCTCAGAGTATCTGAAACTTCCGAGTACGTGCCCAGCGATACACGCTGAAGTCCTGGTCGAACGTCGCGATCCGTCCCTCCTCGTGCACTTCGGCGCAACGAATCAGGCAGGCATCGGCAAAGGACACGGGCCGATCCGCGTATCTCCGAAGCAGGACCTCCAGGTTCGGCCAATGCTGCTCGGCCGCCATCGCCATCTCGACGACTCCGCGGCGGATGAGCGCGATGACTTCGCCGGGGCCCGCGGCGTGCACCTTCGTCATCAGGAAGCACGCTTCGGCGACGACGGCTTCGCAGGACCGGAGCGGCGGCAGGCACTCGTCGAACAGTTGACGCGCTCGCGCGTGGTGGGAGTCGCGCGCGGAGAGCAGCGCGACCAGCGGGCCGGTGTCGAGCAGCACCCCGGGGGCGTTCACCGGCCGAATCCGTCGAGATGGGCGTTGTTCGTGGACAGATCCCGCGGGCCGCTCTTGAACCGGCCGGCGCTCGAACCCGCCAGCGCCAGCGCGCTCCGCCGGCCCCCGGACTCCTCGGCCGCCAGCTGGAGACCACGCCGGACAATCGCCGATTCAGACCGACCGGTCGCGCGCTTGAGCGCCTCCAGCGCGGCGCGTTCCTGACGGCTCAGGCGCGCGTGAATGTACGTCTTCATGCCCCTCAACTGTAGCACGACAGATAGTCATGTGCTACAGCCCACGTCCCCACTGCGGTCGCCGGCCTCGTCCCACGGACTCGGGCCTGTACCAGTCACTCCCGGAGGGCCCATCCCGGTGAAACTGGTGTCCAATGTCCTTATGCGACGAGGCTGGCTGGCGCTGGTGTTCCTGTGCCTCGGTTGCGCGTCCGTGCCCATCAGGAAGTCGGACCTGCCGGCGCTGGCCGAGGCCGACCAGCGCGTCCTGGCCGGGTGCTACGACTGTCTCCTCGAAGCCCGGGCGACCTATGTGCGTATCGGCGTCGGCCGGGCTCGGTCGCCGCTCATCACGCGGCTGTTCGAGGCCCAAATCCTCATTGTCCTGCGCGAAATCGAGCTGGCGCTGGACTGGCGGCCGGCCCTGGAGCAGGCGCGCGCACTGGCGGCGGAACTGCCTCGCGCCTCACGCACCGCGGCGAACGACGTGACCACGCCGATTGACGGCGACCGGGTGCTGGCGTTGGTGGATCTGGTGCCGCTCGACGACTACGGGTCGCCTGTCGCCACCAGGCTGGCGCACCGTCGTGATCGCACCGAGCGGCTGCGCCGGCTCCCCGAGGAACTGGCCTGGCTCGACTCCGCTCCCCTCGCTCCCGCCGTGCGGACGTACTTGAAGATGGCCCTCGACTGCGGTTACCCGCCGGGCCCTGGGCAGCCGCGACGCCGGGCTGACTGGAAACCCGACCTGCCTTCCGACGCCCCGCCGCTCCTGCTGTATCGTCGCGCCATCTGCGGCGTGCTGACCGTCGACGCCTTGACGACTGTTCGCGATCGGACGCCGGGTTTCGTCGAAACGGCCGGTTTCGTCGGCCGTATCGCAGTCGCCGAGATCGAGAGCACGGGTGACGTCCTCATGGCGCTGGAAGAGTCCCGCGCGTTCTACACACGGTTCCCTGAATCATCGGCCGCCACCTATCTCTACGCGACATTTCACCAGGCCGTCGGCGACTGCCCCTCGGCCTTGCGTGCCTACGACGAAACCGTCGCGCTGCAGCCTGCGCATGAGAGGGCGCTGGTCGCTCTCACGGTGTGCCTCTCGGATCTCAACCGCCACGATGACGCCATCGCCGCCGCGAGCCGTGTGATCGCGCTGCAGACAGCGGAAGCGCGGGACGGGTACTACTGGCGCGCGTGGAACCTCTGGATGCTGACGCGGCTGAGTGACGCGAGGGCGGATATCGAACGGGCGAAGGGGCTCCGCGCCACGATGCAAATCGCCACCCTGGCTGGGGCCATCGAACATGATCAGGACGATCTCGGACCCGCTGAGCGCGACCTCACCGCTGCGCTCGCGATGCCCGGCGGCGGCAGCAACTGCGAAGCGGCGTGGTACCTGGGGCTGGTGTATGGGAAGAGGCAGAGCTGGCGCCCCTCCGCGCAATGGTTCGACGCGGCCACCGGGTGCTATCTGACACGCCAGGCTGAGGGCGAGGCGGCTCGCGAGGCGCTCGAGGGACGCGTCGTGACTGACGCCGAGTTCAAGGCGCGGCAGCTGACGCGACTGGAGACACGAATCCGGGAAAGCGCGGAGCAGCGGTCGGCTGCCGCCTACAACGCCGCTCGGGCCTTCATCCTGGCGGGCAATCTGGACCGCGCCGGGCAGCTCATCGAAGTCGCCGCGCTGGACAAATCGATGGCCGCCCCGGTCGACCAGTTGCGCAGGTTTCTGGGCACCCGTTGACTCGGCCGTTCCTCTACGGATTCAGCAGCGCCATCGCCTCGGCGTGCAGCGCCGCCGTCGCGGCGGCGACGATCGAGTCCCCGCCCACGGGATCGCGCCCGTGCCAGTCGGTGATGGTGCCGCCCGCGCCGCGAATCACGGGAATCAGCGCGGCGATGTCCCACGGGTTCATCTTCGGATCGCACATCAGATCGGCGCGGCCGGTGGCGACCATCAGGTAGCCGTAGCAGTCGCCCCACCCTCGATAGTCCCGCGCGCGGCGAACCATCTCGAAAAACGCCGGACCATTCCGCGTCGTCGCCACGGTCTTGATGCCGGTGCTCAGCACCATGGCGTCCTCCAGCCGCGTCGTCGCCGAGCAGCGGACCGGACGGTCGTTGCAGAACGTGCCGGAATCGTCGCCAATCACGAGCTCGCCGAGGACCGGCTGGTGAATGATGCCGAGCACGGGTTGGCCGCGCTCTTGAAGGGCGATGAGCGTGCCGAACAGCGGCACGCCAGCGGCAAACGAGACGGTACCGTCCACGGGATCGAGCACCCAGACGAACTCGGCGTCGGTGCGCTCAGGCCCGTACTCCTCACCGAGGATGCCGTGCTCGGGAAAGCGCCGCGCGATCATCTCGCGCATCAGCCGCTCGGCCCCGCGATCGGCGGCGGTCACAATCGTGCGGTCCGCCTTGGTTTCAACGGCGAGATCGGCGCGGGCAAAAAACGGCCGGATGAACTCGCCGCTCGCGCGGGCCAGCTCGAGGGCGAAGTCACGGTACTGAGTGGACGGCACCATCGCAGGCTCACGGAATGGAGGAGCCGGCCTTCAGGCCGGCTCGCTGCGGGCGGACCTGAAGGTCCGCCCCTCCATCACTCACCAAACCCGTTCACGGCAACACACAGCTCTTGAGCCGCACGTGCGTGCTCAGGCCGTCGCAGTAGCACTTGAGGCGGACGCGGCGGGATTCGCCGACAGCGGCCATCACGGCGCCCGCCTGGTCCTCGAGGAGGGATGCCTCCAGGATGTCGGCGCCGGCCTTGTCCTTGAAAACCAGCACCGGGCCCGTGGGGGTCTCCCGCGTCGTCGCCACTTCGCCGCTCACCTCGATGGGCTTCCCCCAGTAGCGGCGGTCCGCGGCGGCCTGGTCGGTCCGGTAGTCGGCGGCCAGGTCCTCGACGGGCATCTTGGCGATGGCCGTCACGCCGAGGATCCGGAGGTCCTGGTCGGGCAGGCGGTCTACGCAGCCGGCGGCGGCCGCGAGCGTGAGGAGCAGCAGGGCCCGGGTCCGCATCAGCCTTCGATCAGCAGCACGCCAGGATCTTCGATGAGCTGTTTGACACGGATCAGAAACGTCACGGCCTCGGCGCCGTCGACGATGCGGTGGTCGTAGGTGAGCGCGACATACATCATCGGCCGGATGGCGATCTGGCCGTCCACGGCCACGGCGCGATCCTTGATGGCGTGCAGACCGAGGATGCCGACCTCGGGCGGATTCAGGATGGGCGTGCTCATCAGCGACCCGAACACGCCGCCGTTCGTAATGCTGAACGTCCCGCCGCGCAGATCGTCGAGCGTGAGCGTGCCCTGGCGTGCCTTGTCGGCCAGCGCGCGGATGCCGAGCTCGACCTCGGCGAACGAGAGGCGATCGGCGTCGCGCAGGACGGGCACTACGAGGCCTTCGGCCGCGCTCACCGCCACGCCGATGTCGTAATAGTGCTTGAGCACCATCTCGTCGCCCTGAATCTCGGCGTTCAGGCGCGGCACCTCGCGAAGCGCGGCGACGGCGGCCTTGACGAAGAACGACGCGATGCCGAGGCCCACCCCATGGCGCGTCTTGAACGCTTCCTTGTGGCGCTCCCTGAGCGCCATCACGGCGCTCATGTCGATCTCGTTGAACGTGGTGAGCAGCGCCGCCGTCTGCTGCGCCTCGACGAGGCGCCGGGCAATCGTCGCGCGCCGCTTCGACATGCGGATCCGCTCCTCGGTGCGCTCGCCCGCCGTGCGCGGCTGCGGCGGCCGGACGGGCTCCGGGCGGGGGGGGCGCGCCGGCGCCGGCGTCGGCGCGGCGGCGGCTTCGGGACGCGCTGTTCGCGCCACATCGGCGCGAGTCACCCGCGGCCCCTGGCTTTCGACGGCGGTCAGCTCCACCTGTTGCTCGCGGGCGGCCTTGCGCGCGGAAGGCGTGGCGGCCACGCCACGACCATTGGTGGTTCGGGCCTTCGGGGCGGCGGCGTCGGTGGCGGACTTGCGGGGCGCTGGCGCCGCGGCCGCCTGTTTCTGGGCGGCCGAACCGGTGACCTTGGGCGTAGTCTCCGGCGAGGCCGCGGGCGCGGCGCCGGCGGCGGCCTGGCCTTCGGCAATCGTCCCGAGCACCTCGCCGATCTTGACGTCGGCGCCTTCCGCCTGCGCGATGCGCTCGAGGATGCCGTTCTTCGGCGCGGGGACCTCGACGTCGATCTTGTCCGTCTCGAGCTCCACGAGCGGCTCGCCGACGCTCACCGGCTCGCCTTCCTTCTTGAGCCAGCGCGCGATGCGGGCATCGACGATCGACTCGCCCATCTCGGGTACGACGATGTTCACTGCCATGGCCTGTTATCGCCCCACTGTGGAACTGGAACTGCGATGCGTGACTTCGAAGGCGCGCCCGATGAGCCGTTCCTGGTTCTGCGCGTGCCGCGCCGCCGATCCCTCGGACGGACTCGAACTGCGCGGGCGCGCCAGCACGGCCAGTTGCCGGCTGCCGACGAGCCCTTCGAGCGCGGGCCGCACGAAATCCCACGCGCCCATGTTCTCAGGCTCTTCCTGGACCCAGAGGACCTCCTCGAGATCCGGGTAGCGCTCGATCGCCGTGTGCATCTCGCCGACCGGCAGCGGGTAGAGCTGCTCGACGCGACAGATGGCCACCGCCGAGGCGGTCGGCCGCTGGGCACTGGTGAACAAATCAATCGCCACCTTGCCCGAACAGAACACGAGCCGCCGCACCTCGCGCGCGCGCGCGGCGGCTTCGGCGTCGTCGATGACCGTCTGCCAGCGCCCTTCCGCCAGCTCGGCCGGGGCCGAAGCGACGAGCGGGTGGCGCAGCAGGCTCTTCGGGCTCAGCACGACGAGCGGCAGCGGATCCTTCTCGAGGAGCGCGGCCTGCCGGCGCAGCAGGTGGAAGTACTGCGCGGCGGTCGTGCAGTTGGCCACGCGCATGTTGATGTCGGCCGCCAGCTGCAGGAACCGCTCGGGGCGCGCGCTCGCGTGATCGGGCCCCTGGCCCTCGTAGCCGTGCGGCAGGAGCATGACGAGCGACGGCTCCTGCCCCCACTTCGCCCGCGCCGACAGGACGAACTCGTCGAGCATGAGCTGCGCGCCATTCACGAAGTCGCCGTACTGCGCCTCCCAGATCACCAACCGCGTGGGCGCCTCGATCGAGTAGCCGTACTCGAACCCGACGGCCGCGTTCTCGCTGAGGGGGCTGTTGCGCACCTCGAACGCCGCGCGCGCTTCCGGCAGCGCCTGCAGCGGCACGAAGCGGCGGCCCGTGTTTGCGTCGTGGAGGGCGGCATGGCGGTGGCTGAACGTGCCGCGCTCGACATCCTCGCCCGTCAATCGGATCGGCGTGCCGTCCTCGAGGATCGACGCGAACGCCAGCTCCTCGGCCATCGCCCAGTCGATCGACCGCCCGGTGGGCGCGGCAAAGGCCTGCCGGCGGCGGTCGCGCACGCGCTCGATCTTCTTGTTGACCTCGAATCCCTCGGGCACCGCCAGCAGACTCTGGCTGAGCGCCTGCAGCCGGTCGAGCGGCACCGACGTCCGTGTCTGCGCCGCGGTCCCGGGCGCGGCAATCTCCGGCGTCGCCTCGACCAGGTCGCGTTCGGGGTCGAGCGCGTCGAGCTTGTGCTGCAGCGCGTCCATCCGGCGCTGGACCATGCCCTGCGTGCCTTCGCGGTCGATGAGGCCGCGCGACTCGAGCGTGCGCGCCCACATCTCGCGCACCGTCGGCTGTGCCGCGATCTTCTTCGCCATCACCGGCTGCGTGAACGCCGCCTCGTCCCCCTCGTTGTGGCCGTACCGGCGGTAGCCGACGAGGTCGATCAGGATGTCGCGTCGAAACGCCATCCGGTACCCGAACGCCAGCCGCGCCGCCGCGACGCAGGCCTCCGGGTCGTCCGCGTTGACGTGGAGGATCGGGATCTTGAATCCACGCGCGAGTCCGCTCGCGTAGAGCGTGCTGAACAGATCGCCCGGGTTCGTGGTGAATCCGATCTGGTTGTTGGCGATGATGTGGATGGTGCCGCCCGTGGAGTAGCCCTCGAGCCGGTGCAGGTTCAGCGTCTCGGCCACGACGCCCTGCCCCGGGAACGCCGCGTCGCCGTGAATCAGGATGGGCAGGACGCTGTCCGGATTGAAAGATGGCGGCCCGGACCGGCTCGCGTCGGTGCCCGCCGCACGCGCCATCCCTTCGAGCACCGGATCGATCGCCTCGAGGTGGCTCGGGTTCGGCGGCATCGATACCACGAGATCGACTTCTTCCCCGCCCCCGACGGCGCGCGACGCGCCGAGGTGGTACTTCACGTCGCCGCTCCACTGCACGCCCTCGAGCGCGAGGGCATTCCGCACCGGATCCTTGAACTCGGCGAGGATCTCCTCGTAGCGCTTGCCGAGCACGTGCGCCATCACGTTCAGCCGGCCGCGGTGGGCCATGCCGATGAACGCGCGGCGCAATCCCGATTCGGCCGCCTCGGCAATCACCTCGTCGAGGATGGGCACGAGCATGTCGAGCCCTTCAATCGAAAACCTGGTCTTGCCGGGAAACGTGCGATGGAGGAATCGCTCGAACACCTCGACGTCGGTGAGCCGATCGAGCAGCGCTATCGGATCGATCGGATCGGCCGGCGCGCGGTAGCGGCCCGTCTCGATGGCGTCGTGCAGCCAGTACCGCTCCTCGGGAACGAAGATGTGGGCGATGTCGTAGCCGGTGGTCGAACAGTAAATGGCCCGGAGCCGCTCGATGACGTCCCACATCGAACCCGCGCCCTCGGCGATCGCGCCTCCCACGAGTGACGCCGGCAGCGCCTTCAGGTCCGCGTCGGTGACGCCATGCGTTTCGCCGAGCAGCATGGGGTCGCCCGACGGCCGGCTGCCCAGCGGATCCATCGACGCGGCGAGATGACCGTAGCGGCGGATGGACTCGGCCAGCCTGACGGCCCCGACGCTCGTGCGCGGGTCACCGGAAGTGGCGCCGGCCGGCGCGGCGGCTGACGAGGGCGGCGACGCCTGGAAGAACGCGCGCGTCGCCTCGTCCACCGATGCCGGATCGGCTCGGTAGCGCGCGTACAACTCGAGAACGGCTCCCGCATTGACTCCGTGGAAGTCGTCCCAACTCAAAGACATACGGCTATTCTCTCGGCGCGTGACGGTCGGAACTTTGATGTTATCAGGGTTGCGGAGCGCGGGGCTCGAGCCCCGCGGCTACGACCCGCTCGCCTTCGTCATCGCGCGGGGATCGACCCAGGCGTCGAACTGCTCGCCCGTCACGAGGCCGAGGGCGATGGCGGCTTCGCGCAGCGTCGTGCCGTCCTTGTGGGCCTTCTTCGCGATCTTCGCCGCGTTGTCGTAGCCAATGTGCGGGTTGAGCGCGGTGACGAGCATCAGGCTGCGGTCGAGGTTCTCCCGGATGCGATCGTGGTTCGGCTCGATGCCGGCCGCGCAGAA
>CAZFAT010000373.1:0-22973 GCA_964517075.1 uncultured Solibacteraceae bacterium | reverse complement strand
GGATTGACGGGTTGATCGCGGGCGACTACCTGGCCATCGCGATCGATGCGGCGGCGAACGTGAACCTGGGTGACCCGGCGACCATCAGATCGCTCGGGCGCGCGGCGACGCCGGTGAGAATCGTGGAGGGTGTTGACGCCGGCGTGATGCTCCCAGTCAGTCAGGCGCGATGATAGCCGACGCCTCCGGTCGCGATTGTGCGCGTCATTGGCCGCTCGCCCTGATCACGACAACGGCCGTGTGCCTTGCGGTCATCGGGCTCGGGTCGTTCGTGTCCCTCGCAGCGGGCCGACAGACCTCAGGGGGCACGGGCACGATCGCCGGTGTCGTGCGTTCGGCCGACGCAACTGGCGCGCCCGTGCGGCGCGCGCGTGTGTGGATCCTCAGTACGACTACGCAGGACGAACCCCGGCGGGGCACCATCACGGATCAACAAGGCCGGTTTGCCTTCACATCGCTTCCCGCCGGCCGGTTCCACATCACGGCCGAGAAGCCGGCGTACGTTGACGGTGCGGCGGGCGCGCGCACGCCGGGCGGTCCCGGTGTGCCGATCGCGCTGACGGCTGGCCAGACGATCTCCGACGTGGCGATCCCGCTCACGCGCGGAGCGGTGGTCACCGGACGCGTGCTCGACACGTATGGCGCGCCGACGGCCGCCATTGGCGTCGAGTTGTCCACGCGCCGGATGGTGGACGGCCAGCGCGTGCTGAGGCCTCCGGCGCGCACCACGACGAACGATCTGGGTGAGTACCGTTTCTTTGGTCTTCGTCCTGGCCGTTATGTCGTCGTCGCGCGCCCGCCGGCGGGATTGGGTAGCGGCACGGTTCCCTCCGCGACCGAAATCCAGTGGGCGCAACGGCTGAGCGATTCACGTGTGGGGTCCGCCACGCCCGCGGCGGCCCGCCCGGTGTCCTACGCGCCGGTGGCCTATCCTGGCGTCACCGACTTAGATGCCGCCGCCGAGGTCAGGGTCGACGCCGGTGAGGAGCGCACGGGCATCGACATCCCGCTGCAGTTCGTCTCCACGGCGTCGATCGCGGGCGTCGTCGTCGGCGCGGACGGCGGGCCCGTGCCGGACGCGCGCGTGCGGCTTGGAACCACCAGGTCACAGACCGACGCGCAAGGGCGGTTCTCGTTTGTCGGCCAGCCACCGCGCCGGCACACGCTCTTTGCCGAAGCACCCGGCCCCTCCGGTGCGCAGTTCGCCAGCGCGACCACGACGCTCGCCGGTGAGGACGTGGCGACTCTCGTGCTCACGCTCCAGCCGGGCGGCACCGTCGCCGGCCGCGTGGTGATGGATGCGCAGGCGGGGAGGACGCCGCTGGATCAACGACGCCTCGGCCTTCGGCTGCAGGCACTCCCCGGGTCGGCGACCGCGACACCTTCCGTGCCCGCGATTGATGCCGACGGGCGTGTGCGCTGGACGAGCGTGGCTCCCGGTTCGTATCGCCTCGAGGTGTCGATTGCCGAGGCCATCGGGGGAGACACCTGGGCCGTGCGCTCGGCGATGCTCGGCGGGCGAGACGTTCTCGACGCGCCCTTTACGGTTGAGCCAGCCAGAGTCGTCGAGGATCTCCAGGTCGTGTTGACCGACCGAGTGACGGAACTCTCCGGCCGTCTGCTCGATCAGGCCGATCGGCCCGCACCGGAGTTGTTCGTCATTGCATTTCCGGTCAATCCGTCGCTGTGGCACGAGCGATCGCGCTGGATGCGCGAGCCGGCACATCCGGCGAGCGACGGCCGCTTCGTGTTCACGGGTCTTCCAGCCGGCGATTACTATCTGGCCGTGCTGCCCACCCTCGAGAGCGACTGGCGGGAGCCGGCGTATCTCGAGCAGGTCGTTCCTGGCGCACTGCGCGTCACGTTGGCCGAGGGGGAGCGCCGCGCCCAGGACATCCGGCTGGCACGGTGACCCTCACTTGACACCCTCGGCGCAACTGTCCTACTGTCATACGACAGTAACGACATGCGCCTGCAGCTCAATTTCAACTCCGGCAAGCCCGTCTACCTCCAGGTCGTGGACCAGGTCAAGGCCGCCGCGGCCGCCGGCGCGCTGCGGGCGGGCGACGCGCTGCCGTCCATCCGTCCGCTCGCCGAGGAACTGCGCGTCAATCGCAACACCATTGCCAAGGCCTACGCCGAGCTCGAGCGTCAGGGGGTCATCGAGACGCTGGCTGGCAAGGGCTGCTTCGTGCGCCAGGCCGACTCCCCGCTCTACAAGACCGAGCGCCTCCGCCTCCTGACCGAGGAGATCGACCAGGCGGCCGTGTACGCCCATCACATGCAGATCGGCCGGAGCGAGTTCCTCCGGCTGACCGCCGAACGTTTCGACCTGCTTGCGGACGGGCGGGCGCGCACCGCCAGTGGAGGACGGCCATGATCGCTTCGACCGGGAATGACAGGCCGCTCGCGATTGACATTCGCGGCCTGGCGTATCGCTACGGCCGCACCGAGGCCGTCGACGGCCTCAGCCTGCGTGTGGAACCCGGCCGCTGCTACGGCTTCTTCGGCCGGAACGGCGCGGGCAAGACGACCACCATCAAATGCCTGCTGCGGCTGCTGCGTCCCACGTCGGGCACGGTCCGCGTGTTCGGCCTCGATCCGGCCCGGGACGAAGTCGGCGTGAAGTCGCGGCTCACCTACGTGCCCGACCACGTGGCGTTCTACCCGTGGATGACGGTGCGCTCCACCCTCGACTACCTGGCGTCGTTCCGCACGCACTGGAACCGAGACCTCGAAGGGGCGCTCGTCAGCCAGTTCCGCCTGCCGCTCGAGCGCCGCACATCGCAGCTCTCGAAAGGACAGCGCACGCAACTGGCGCTCGTCGCGGGCATCGCCCCCGAACCGGATCTGCTCGTCCTCGACGAGCCCACGTCCGGCCTGGATCCCATCGTCCGCCGCGAGTTCATCCAGACGGTGATCGGCGCCTATCAGGATGGCGCGCCCGACCGCCGCACGGTCTTCGTCTCCACGCATCTGATTGGCGAGTTCGAGGGGCTCATCGACGAGTTCACGATCATCGATGGCGGTCGCGATGTACTCACGCTCGAGGCGGATGCCGCCCGCGAGCGCTTCCAGAGAGTCCATGCGACGTTCGCGCGCGAGGACGCCGTCCCCGATCTGGCCGGCAGTGGCGCCATCCGGCGGCAGGGCCGCAGCCTGGAGATTGTGATCCCTGGTAATGCAGCCGGTGTGGTGGATCGCCTGCGTGCGCACTCGCCGGAAACGCTCAGCGTGGAGGCGCTCAGCCTCGAGGAGATCTTCGTCGCGGCCCTTGGCGCCAGAGGAGCCGCGGCGTGAGCGGCGTGGCCGCTGTTCGCCTGCGGAAGGAGGCGCGCGCGCTGGTCGTCGTGTGGGGCGCGGGGCTCGCGGCGATTCTGCTGGTGCGGGTGGGGCCGTTCGAGTTCGGCGGTGTGCTAGCCGTTCTCGTGTCGATCGCGCTGGGTACGTGGTCGGTCGGACACGAGTTCAGCCACCGCACGATGTCGCTCCTACTGGTCCAGCCACTCAGCCGCAGGCAGCAGGCCGTCGAAAAGGTCACGGTCCTGGTCCTGATGGTGAGCACGCTCATCCTCGCCGCGTTGGGGCCGGGGGCGCCAGACGTATGGCTCTTGGGGGCGGGGGCCGCCGTGGGGCTGACGCTCGCGCCCTGGCTCACGCTGCGGGCCGGCAATGCCCGCGCCGGGTTGATCTTCACCATCGCCCTGGCCCTGATCTGGGTCGCGGGCCATGCCGTACTGGCGGACCAGCTCGCGCGCTGGCGGTCCGACCTCGTACCGGATGAGGGGGCGTTCCGGGAGGCGACGCTCCGGTGGGCGACGCCGATCGTCCTGCTGGCAGCCGCCGTGGCGGGCTGGCGGCGGTTCACGCGCCTGCAAGCGATCGAGGACTCCGGCGAACACGTGGGGGTTTTCGCGCGCTGGCCGAGCCGCGTCCGGACGCGCACGGCGTCGCACCGGCCGCATCCGATAGTGGCCCTCGTCAGCAAGGAGCTGGCGCTCCAGCAGTCACTCTTCGCCATCACGGCGCTGGCGGCGGTTATCTGGCTGATCGACTGGCGGTTCAACGATCCCGCGCCGCATCAGGCGGTGACGTTTGCCGTGACGCTGATGCACGGCGTATTCGTGGCGCTGCTCGCGGGCGCGATGGCCAGCGCCGAAGAGCGCCGGCTCGGCACGCTGGGTGGGCAACTGCTGCAGCCCGTGGCGAGCGCGCAGCAGTGGTTCCTCAAGGCAGGCGTCGCGATGGGCCTGACGCTCGTTCTGGCCTTCGGTCTGCCGCAGGTCATTGCCCTGGTGGATCCGGCCGCTCTGTCCGGCCGCGATTCGGCCTGGGCGTTCAGGCCTGAGTGGGTCTGTCTATTGCTCGGCGTGGTGGCCGCGAGCCTGTACGTCTCCTCCCTCTCCAGCAATGGCCTGCAGGCCCTGCTCGTGGCGATGCCCGTCAACCTCCTGCTGTGGAGCAACGCCGACCAGTTCACTCAGGTCTTCATCGGAAGGCGCACCCTCAACGCGGTGATGCGCACGGGCTACTATCCACCGTTCCTCGTCCTGATCCTGCTGGCCGGCGCCGGCTACCTGCTCCTGATGCTCTGGTTCGCCAGCGTCAATCACCGATCGGCGGTGCGCGACCGGCGTCGCATCAGCCCGCAGATCCTTGCGCTGGTCCTGTACCCGCTACTCGCGGGCGTCGTGCTGCAACAGCTCGTCCGACTCGCGCTCAACTGAGCGCCGGCCTTGCCTATCGGGATCACCCGAATCGGCGCCCGGTCTGTCTGGCGTGGCCTCACGGTGACAGCGGCGGCTGTGCGCCCTCGCAACGGCGCGCGGCACGGCGCGGCAGTGGACGCCCCACTCCGGCCCGATGCTTGCAAGTAGAGCTGCCGGGCCCCACGGGCTCGAAGGAGGCAGCGCATGTATCGAATCGCACTTCCGGCGGTGGCGGCCCTGGCCGCGCTGTTCGTCCCGGTGCCCGCCGCGGCGCAGGAACAGGGCCAGATCCAGGTCTTTGGCGGCGCCGTCGTGCGCGACTTCGGATCGGCCCCCACCTTCGGCGGCGCCGTGGGCGTGCCCCTCAGTGACAACGTGCAGATCAGCGTCGAAGGCGGCCGGCTGACTGACATGATGTCGCCGACCCTCGCCACGCTCCTCGACTTCACGCCCGTGAACGTCCGTCTCTCGGCGCTTTATGGCCAGGCGGGCGTGCGGATCATTGCCAGTCCCGGCCGCACCGCGCGGCCCTACGTCGAGGCGGCGGCCGGCTTCGCTCGCATGAGCACGGACTTCGACGGGGGGAGCGCGGAAGTCGAGGCCATCGTGGACACCGCGCTCCGCTTCCTCGACCGCACCGAACCGATCCTGAACCTCGGCGGTGGCATCGTCCTGCAGGGTGGCCCGGTGTTCATCGACCTCGGCTACCGCTACACGAAGGTCGTCAGCAGCAACCCCGTGCAGTCCGTCCTGACGGGCGGCGATCTCGGTGTGAATCAGTTCCGAGTGGGCGTGGGTGTGGGGTTCTGAGACGCCTACACGCGCTCGATCTTCCCGGACTCGACGCTGCGCTGCTCGGCTTCGATCACGCGCAGCCCCATCACGGCGTCCTCCGCGGTGACGCGTTCCGGCTTCCGTCCCGCGCGGACGCAGTCGAGGAAGTGCCGGATCTCCGCTTCATAGCCGTCGCCCGGCAGATCGACGGATTCGGCCTTGCCGTTCGCACTCACGACGAGCGAGTGCTCCCGGCCCACCTCGTAGTCAACGGTCGCTTGATCGAAGTTGGCCGTGAAGCGCATCGTGAATGCAAACCCGTCCGCCATGCACCACGAGCCTTCGGCGCTCACGACCGAGGGACCGCGATCGTAGAGATACTCGGTGACGACGTGATCGGTGCGACCGCTGGTCTTCGTGTAGCCCCGGCTGAAGACGGCGTTGGGCTGGCCGAAGAGGTGACACACGAAGTCCGTGTCGTGCACGTGCAGGTCCAGGATCGCGCCGCCTGACATCGCGCCGTTCCCGAACCAGCCGGGCGGCATGGACGCGACCCGGCGGAACGTCACGGCGCGCACCGCGCCGTAGCGCTGATCGACGACCGCCTGCTTCAGCCACTCCCACTGCGGCCAGAAGCGGAGGCACATGGCCGGCATGAACAGGCCCTTGGCCTTCGCGGCCGCGTCGGCAATCCGCTGCGCCGACGCCGAGTCGAGCGCGAGCGGCTTCTCGCAGAGCACATGCTTGCCGGCCGCGAGGGCCGCCGTCGCCAGGGCCTCGTGCGCCGGCGTCGGCACGCAGATGTCGACGACATCCACGTCCGGATTCCGGATGAGCGCCTGGAAATCGGTCGACCCGGTGATGCCGGTCATGTCGAGGTGCTCGGCCGCGCCGGCCACGTTCCCCCAGCCGCCCGAGAAGTCCCCTGCGGCGCGTTTGGCATCCTGATCCGCGACGGCGACGATGCGCGTGTCCTTGATCTTCTCGTAGGCGGCGATGTGCATCCGCCCCATGAACCCGAGCCCGATGAGTCCGATGCGCAGCACGGTCACTTCTCCAGCAGGCCGCGCACGAACGTGTACGCCGTCCGAAGATCGCCAACCCGATCGTCGCCCGCCTCGCGTTCGAGCGCGAGCGTACCGGTGAATCCGGACCCGAGCGTGGTGAAGAACGCCTGCCAGTCCACCTCACCGGTGCCGACGACGACTTCGGCGCCCCAGGTGCCGGGCGCCTTCGTCCGCGTCGCGTCCTTGATGTGGCATTGCGCCACGTGAGGCAGGAGCGTCTTCAGGCCGGCAATCGGATCGCCCTTGTCGTACAGAATCAGGTTCGCCGGATCGAAATTGACGCGCACGTTGGGCTTGTTCAGCTCCTTCAGGAACGACAGGAGCGCGGGCGCTTCCTCCTGACCGGTCTCGAGGCAGCAGGTCAGCCCGTGATCGGCACACAGCGCGCCCACCTGGACGAGGCGGTCTGTCAGCTTGGCGTAGTCTGGATCGCTGTGCTCGTGCGGCAGGAAGCCGGCGTGGAACATCACGTGGGTCACGCCCGCGCGCTGGACCATTGGCGCCATCTGCTTGAAGTTGTCGAACGTCTGCGGCCAGGTCGCGTCGGGGACGATGCCGCCGGTCCGCTTGATGGAGTCGAGGGTCGTGTAATCTTCACCCACCGCCTCGAACATGGCCCCGGCCACCGTGATGCCGAGGTCGGTGAGTTTCGCGACGCCGTCGGCCCAGGCCCCGCCCTTGCGGATGGGATCGAACGCGAGCTGCGCGCGAGGAACGCCGATGGCGTTCAGTTTGTCTGCGAGCTCCGCCGGTGATGCGGGCTTTACGGACCAGCTGCAGACGGCAAGGCGATCGGATAGTTTCACTGTGGACATGCGGGGGTGACCTCGTAAGCAACAGGTGATTATGCCCGAAGTTCCGGAAGACGCCATGATGAAGCCGCTCCTGTCGGCCCTGCTCCTGCTCGCGGCATTCCCGCAGGCACCCGCCCCTCCCCGGCCAGCCGCACCCACCTCGGTCGTCCGCCCCGGCATCGAGGTGTTCCTCTCGGACGTCCCCGCGCGGCTGCGCGGCAGGCGCGTCGGCCTGATCACCAACCAGAGCGCGACCGATCGAGCGAGGACGCCCGATATCGATTTGATCGCCACGCACCCGGATCTGAGGCTTGTGGCGCTGTTCGCACCGGAGCATGGCATCCGTGGCGACGCGCCCGCCGGGGCAAAGGTCGCGAACGAGGTCGACGCGAAGACGGGCCTGCCGGTGCACTCGCTGTACATGACCGACGACCGCGGTCCCACACCCGAAATGCTGAAGGACGTGGACGTCATCGTCTACGACCTGATGGAGGTCGGCGGGCGCACGTGGACGTACGTCTCGACCATGGCGCTCTCGATGCAGGCCGCCGCGCGGAAAGGCATCCCGTTCGTCGTCCTCGATCGGCCCAACCCCATCGGCGGGGAGATCGTCGAAGGGGCGCGACTCGATCCGAAGTTCGCCTCGTTCGTCGGGATGTATCCCATCCCGGCCCGCCACGGGATGACGGTCGGCGAACTGGCGACGCTGTTCAATCAGCGGCACGGCCTTGGCACGGACCTCATCGTCGTGCGCGCCGAACACTGGCGACGCGATCGATGGCAGGACCAGACGGGACTGCCGTGGATGAACCCGTCGCCGAATCTCCGATCGCTCGCGGCGCTCAGCAGCTACCCCGGCTCGGTTTACTTTGAGGGCACCAACATCGCGGAGGGGCGCGGGACGGACCGTCCCTTCGAGCAGATCGGCGCGCCCTGGCTGAACGCGGCGGCGGTGGCGACGACCATGAACGCGAAGCCGCCTCCGGGCATCCGGTTCGAGGCCATCACCATGGCCGTGGACAAGACGGCCGGCAAGTTCCCGGGGCAGACGATTCCGGCAATCCGCTTCGCGATCACGGACCGGCAGGCGTACCGGCCAGTGCGGACGGCGCTGCTGCTCATCGACGAGATTCGCCGACAGCATCCCAGGGACTTCGCGTGGCGGTCGACCATCGACCGGCTGACGGGGTCGGACAAGGTGCGGCTGGCGATTGAAGCCGGCACGCTCCCGGCGCTGCTCGAGGAATGGGCGCGGGACGCGGCGGCGTTCGCGGAGAGCCGCAAGGCGTTTCTGTTGTATTGATGGAGGGGCCGACCTTCAGGTCGGCCCAATCGGCGCGCGGGCCGACCTTATGGTCGGCCCCTCCATTGCGATCAGTCAGGCATCCCCCGCCACATATCCAGCTTGCGGCGCAGGGCGTCCAGATTCGACGCCTCGGCGTTGACGCCCGGAAAATCGCGCAGCAGCTGATCCGCCGCCGGCACGTCCCCCCACGCCGTCACGGTGAACACCTCGAACGCATGGGGCGAGGGGATCCCGAGCTCGCGGTTCTTGCGATCGAACCGCCGCCGCAGGGTCACGCGCCATTCGTCGAGCGACGTCGGCGGCGCCATGTCGTGCCGGCCCACCCAGGGCAGCCACTCGCGGACCTGCGACGCGTGGCACCACGTCATCTGCTCGATCAGCGGAAACGTCTCGTCGACGTCGATGGCGAGATCGTAGGCGTTGCTGCCGAACATGTAGCCATCGTAGACGTTGACGATCACGGGCACCTTGCACGGCCGCGACTGAGTCTCGTCGGCGGGATACTCCGGCGTGAACGCGTGGGGAACGTTAATCATGTACGCCACGCGCCGGACGGCCTCGGCGATGACGAGGTGATCGATGTGGACGCCGGCAAGCGGATCGGTCGGCAGCGGCGGACACAGCAGATAGTCGGGCTCGAAGTCGCGGATCGCCTTCCAGAGCGCCGCAAGGAAGTCCGTGCTGAGCTGCAGCGCGGCCTCGCGGGGCGCCTGGCCGTTCGGCAGGCGGAGCACCTCGAACGAGAACCCGCCGAGGCGCGCCGACGCCGCCTGCTCGGCCAGACGCATCCGGGCGGTGTCCTCGCGTGTGCGGAACTGATGGCCCGCCGCGCCGTCCGTGCAGACGAGCACGCGGCCCGTGAAGCCCGGACCGAGCTGGCGCCGCCACAACTCGAACGTGCCCGCCGCGGTGAACTCGAAATCGTCGAAGTGGGCGTGGATGTAGAGAACCTTCATCGTCAAGTCGGCGGGCATTCTGACACGATCCGGTTCGGGACCCGAAACGGTCGTTTCAGGCTACGATGGCGGCCGGCACGATCCCCAGGAGGACACGCGCATGACGTCGAACCGCATTCCGGTGTGGGCCGCCCTGTGTATCGCGGCCGTCGTGGGGGTGGCGGCACAGACGCCACCGGCCGTGCCCCTCTTCGACGGCAAGACCCTCAACGGCTGGGAGGGAGACATCGGCCCCACCTGGCGCGTCGAGGACGGCGCCATCGTGGGTGGCTCGCTCACCACCACCGTGCCCCGCAACGACTTCCTCGTCACGACGCGCGACTACGCCAACTTCATCCTGCGACTGGAATACAAGCTGGAGGGCACCGAGGGCTTCCTCAATTCCGGCATCCAGTTCCGCAGCCTGCGGCTCGACAAGCCCGCGTACGAAATGATCGGCTATCAGGCGGACATCGGCACGGGCTATTGGGGCGCGCTCTACGACGAGCAGCGCCGCAAGCGTGTCCTCGCCGCGCCCGATCAGAAGACCGTGATGACCCACGTCAGGCTCAACGACTGGAACCGCTACGAGATTCACGCCGAGGGGCGGCGCATCCGGCTGGTGCTCAACGGCCAGCAGACGGTGGACTATACGGAGACCGACGAGACGCTGCCCCAAACCGGCCTCATCGGCCTGCAGGTCCACGGCGGCGGCAAGGCGCTCGTGCGGTTCCGGAACATTACGATTCAGGAACTGCGCTGAGACTGGTCAGTTCTCAGTCCTCGGTTATCGGTTGCCGGTCCTGTCGAGAATGGCCGGCCGGTTTGGTCACGAATCCTACCGCAGCGGCAAATCCGGAATGGGCATCGGGAACACGTCGTTGGGCGCCACCTCGCGCGCGAGGATCGCGCGCGCCTCGTCGACGAGATCCGCGCGCGTCGCCGCAAGGTCGCGCCGCTCTCCGCGATCCTGCGAGAGGTCGTACACCTCCCACGGGCCGGGCTTCATCGTCAGCAGTCCCTGCCGGAGGATCTTGAAGTTGCCGACGCGGACCGCGACCTGACCCGTGTAGGCCGGGAACACCCAGACCATGGGACGCCGCACCGCCGCCGCCGGCTGGCCCGTCATGGTGGGCCACAGACTCGCGCCGTCGAGCCCATCAGGTGCGCGAAGGCTGGTCGCATCGGCGAGCGTCTGGAACCAGTCCGCGAAGTATCCCGGCGTCTCGTTGACGGCGCCGGCCGCGATACGGCCCGGCAGGCGCGCGATCATCGGCACGCGGATGCCGCCTTCGTACACGCTGCCCTTGTAGCCGCGCAGATCCCGCGTGCTGTTGAAGAACGGCGGATCGGCCCCGCCGATGTGAAACCGGGGATCTTTGGTGCCCGGATGCGTGGCGCCGTTGTCACTGGTGAAGACCACCAGCGTCCGCCCGGCGACGCCCGCCGCCTCGAGCGCGGCCGTCACGCGGCCGACGTAGCGGTCGAGATCCGCAATCATCGCGGCGTACGCCGCCCGTGGGCGCGAATGCGGCAGGTAGTTGTTGAGGCCCCGGTACGGTTCGGTGTCCCACTCGCGCGGAAACTGATTGACCGAAGCCACGGGCGGGTGCATGGCGACGTGCGGCTCGATGAACGGCAGATAGAGGAAGAACGGCCGCGCGGCATTCGCGGCGATGAAGCGCTCCGCTTCCGCCACCATCAGGCTCGGCGCGTACGTCTCCCCAATCCAAGGCTCCATCGTCACCTCGCCTTCGAGCTGCTGGGCGTGGCCGGGGATGGGCGGGCGATTGATGATCACGCGTTCGGCGTTGCGCCAGAGATGCGGCGGGTAGTAGCTGTGCGCGACCGCCTGGTCGTTGTAACCGAAGAACAGGTCGAACCCTTTCCTGTTCGGATCACCGGTGCTGCCCACGGGCCCGAGGCCCCACTTCCCCATCGCGCCCGTCGCGTACCCGGCGCGCTGGAACATCTGCGCGATCGTGACGGCGCCGGCACTCAGCGGGTACTGCCCTTCCTCGAACTCCGGCATCCGGTTACGCGCCGGCAGGTTGCTGCGAATCTCCGCGTGCCCGAGGTGCTTGCCGGTCATGAGCACCGCGCGCGACGGCGCGCACACGGGAGCCCCGCTGTAGTGCTGCGTGAATCGCATCCCCTGCGCGGCCAGGCGATCGATGTGCGGCGTCGGGATCTTCTCCTGGCCGAACGCTCCGACCTCGCCCCAGCCCAGGTCGTCGGCCAGGATGAAGACGACGTTCAGGCGGGGCTGAGGTTGCTGCCGGGCCTGGGTGGACGCGGCTGCCAGGAAGCAGACGAACGCGGTGAAGAGGGATCGCATGAGTGAGCTCCTGTCATCGTGCGGCCGCGCGGTACCGCACCTGGCCGCCGAGGATCGTGAGATCGACGTGCGTCGTGAGGATCTCCTCCTCGGGCACCGTCAGGATGTCCTTCGACAGCACGACCAGGTCCGCCAGCTTGCCCGGCGCGAGGCTGCCCTTCAGGTCTTCCTCGAACGCGGCGTAGGCGGCGGCGAGCGTGTAGCTGCGCAGCGCCTCTTCGCGCGTCATCCGCTGATCGCCGTAGAACACGCGGCCGTCGGCCAGGCGCCGGGAGACGCTGGCGTAAAAGCTCGGGATCGGATCCAGGTTCTCGACAGGCGCGTCGGTGCCGTTCGCGACGACGGTCCCGGCGTCCAGCAGGCTGCGCCACAAATACGCGCCGGTGCGCGCGCGGTCGTCGCCGATGCGGGCGGGAACCCACGGCCCGTCGGAGGTGGCATGGACACCCTGCATCGCCGCGATCACGCCCAGTTCCCTGAATCTGGGAATGTCGGCGGGGTGCAGATGCTGCGCGTGCTCGATCCGCCAGCGCAAGGCAGTCCCTTGCACTCCCGCCGCCTGGAAAGCGCGCTGGTACAGGTCCAGCACTTCGCGGTTGGCGCGGTCGCCAATCGCGTGGGTGTTGAGCTGATAGCCGTGCTGCAGGGCGATGCGCGCCGTTGCCTCGATGTCGGCCACGGGCTCGAGCACGAGGCCGGCCGTGGTCGTGAGGTCCGTGTAGGGGTCGAGCAGCCAGGCGCCGTGCGATCCGAGCGCGCCGTCGATCTGCCGCTTGATCGCGCGCACGGTGAGGAAGTGATTCGCGGCGCCGATCATCTTGTACGGCGCGAGCCGCGCGGCC
Source organism: uncultured Solibacteraceae bacterium (assembly GCA_964517075.1). Taxonomy (GTDB): domain Bacteria; phylum Acidobacteriota; class Vicinamibacteria; order Vicinamibacterales; family SCN-69-37; genus CAZFAT01. The sequence continues at coordinate 10,208 of CAZFAT010000373.1, read as the reverse complement.
ATCGCGTCGTTGTTCTCGCGCCGCACCATCACGTACAAGCGCACGGGAAGCTCGCCGACGTCCGCCAGTGCCTTCAGACGATCGATGGTCGCAAAGCTGGAGCCCGCGTCCTGAAAAGACGTCACGCCTTTCGAGAGCGCGTCCTCACCGGCGAGCCGGACCCGCTCGCGGAACTCCGCGGCCACGTCCGCCTCCGGGCGGCCCTGCTCGGCCCGCGCGATGGCGGGATCCAGCAGCCGCTGCGCGGTCTCGCGCAAGAGACCCGTGGCCTCGCCCGACCGATCGCGCACGATGGTGCCCCCACTGGGGTTGGGCGTGTTCCGGACAATGCCGCCCGCAGCGAGCGCGCGGGCATTGGCGATCGACGCGTGTCCGCTCGCGTGCGTCAGCAGCACGGGGTTGTTCGGCGAGACCGCGGACAGCGACTCGTGCACCGGGACGCCGTCGACGCTCGGTTCGGGGACGGTCGTCCATCGCTCCTGATGCCAGCCGCGGCCGCGGACCCAGGAACCCGGCGGTGCCGTTCGGGCCGCGTCGGCCACCTTCTGCACCATCTCGTCCCACGTGCGTGCCGTAGTCAGGTCCAGAATCATCCGGGCCTCACCCAACGGCACGAAGTGTCCGTGCGTTTCGATGAAGCCCGGGATGACGAGCCGCCCGGCGAGGTCGATGATCTCGGTGTCGCGGCCGACGTGACGCCGGATCTCGTCCGCGCCGCCCACCGCCAGAATCCGGTCGCCGCGCAGGGCGACCGCCTCCCCCTGCGGGCGGCCCGCATCCATCGTCACGACCTTCCCGCCCGTGAGCACCAGGTCGGCGGTGCTGGACGGGGCGGGCGCGGACTGGCAGGCCGCGACGCCGAGAAGCGTCGATGCGAGGGTCGCCAGGATCGCGCGGGTGAGGTGAATCGACGTCATGATCAGCAGGTGCGCCCTTGTGCGGAAGCGGGTAATGTACTCGAAGATCCGTGTATTCCACGAGGAAGCGATGACTCCAGTCGGACGGTTGCTCGTGGCCGGGCTCGCGGCTGGCCTCATGACGTCACTGGCCATCGAGGCCCAGGGCCCCGGCGCCGGGCGAGGCGGCGGCGGACGCGGGCGTGGCGCCGTCGTCAACGACATCGTCTGGTACAACGAGTCGGGCCAGCGGCCGGACGCCCTCGTGCGGTTCGATCCGGGCACGGAAACGTTCCCGAGCTGGGCGATCCCGTCGGGTGTAGGCATCATCCGCCACATGCGCGCCACGCCGAGTGGCCACCTCGTCATTCACCAGAGCAGTTCCAATCGTGTGGACCTGGTGACGATCGGTCCGGCCAAATAGGGGGGCGCGTGCGCGGGTGGTCTGGCGCTCTTCTCGGCGGCAGGCGGCGAACGTCAGGCCGCCGCGTCGCCCGCGCGGCTCGAGCCCCGCGGCTGCTCTTGTTCGCCCTCGTGGCCCTCGCGCCTGTCGCTGTGCTGAGCCAGTCGACAGACGTACGGCGGCAGACGCTCGACGAGCTCCTGCGAGTGCTGCGGCCGAGCCGACCTCCCGCTAACGGGCGCATCAACGCCGTCGATCGCACGTGGGAGGACTGGTTGCGCCGCACCGGCGAGCTGCCTCCCGACTTCGCGTCGATGCCGTCGATACCGGAGCTTCCCGACCCCCTCGTACTGCGCGGGAACGGCCGCGCCATCCCGGTGACGACCCCGGAACTCTGGGCGCAGCAGAAGCGCGTCCTCCGCGCCCAGGTCGAACAGTGGATGTTCGGGCGGATGCCGCCCGCGCCCGGCAATCTCCGGGCCCTGGTGACAGCCAGCCGCCGCGAAGGCGGCGCGACGGTGCGCGAGGTCCGGCTCGCGTTCGGACCAGACCAGCGCGCGACGCTGCGCGTGGAACTGGTCATTCCGGACGGCCAGGGCCCGTTCCCCGTGTTCCTCACGAACCACGGCCGGAATCGTCCGTGGATCTATACGGCCGTGCGACGCGGCTACATGGCCTGCATCTACCACGCCACCGACCCGAACTACGGCAACGGAGACGACTCGGACGCGTGGGTTGAGATCTATCCGGACTACGACTGGTCCACGCTCGCCCGGTGGGCCTGGGCGGCTTCGCGCGCCGTGGACTACCTGGCGACGATGCCCGAAGCCGACATGGCGCGCATCGGTCTGGCAGGCCACTCCCGCAACGGAAAACAGGCGCTGCTGGCTGCGGCCTTCGACGAGCGCATCGGCGCCGTCGTGCCCTCGAGCGGCAACAGCGGCGAGCTCGATCCGTGGCGGTTCACGACGGAGCCCTTCGCCAACGAGAGCATCGAGCTGCTGACCGGCGCGCAGTCGCACTGGTTCCACCCGCGCCTGCGGTTCTTCAGCGGCCGCGAGGACAAGCTGCCGGTCGATCAGCACTCACTCGTGGCGCTGGTCGCCCCGCGCGGCGTGATGATGTACACGGGCTACGCCGAATCGGCCGCGAACCCCATCGGCTACGAACAGGCGTACCGATCGGCCCTTCGCGTGTACCGATTCCTCGGACGCGAGCAGAACCTCTGGCTGAACCTTCGTGAAGGCGAACACGGCACCACGGCGGAGGACGTCGAAACCTTCATCGACTTCTTCGATGCGGTGTTCGGCCGCCGGCCGCAGCCCAAGCGCGAGACGTGGGTGCACGGCTACACGTTCGAGGAGTGGCAGAAGCTGTCGGGCGAGCGCGTGGATCCCCTGTCGTATCCCGTCAGTCGCTTTCGCGCCGAGGACGATGCGGCCGCGCGGCGGACACGGATTGAGTGGGCGCTCGGCACCGAGCCTCCCGGCGTCAGGAGACTCGTGGCCAACCGAGTGATGGCGACGGCGAGCGACAACTGGCTGGCGAACATGTTCGGCCGTCCCTCGGCCGACGTCGCCGCGCGAGAGCGCGCCGCGAAGGAAGGCATGACGTGGGCCGCAGTGCCTTTCGGCGATGACCTCCAGGCCGATCTCTTCTACCCGGCCGGACAGCCGCAGGGGAAATGGCCCGTGATCATCTGGCTGCACGGCTACAGCTACCAGTACGGATGGTCGATTGCTTCGCCGTGGACGTCCGCGGGCGCGGATTATCGGCGCGATCAGCGCCCGTCGTTTCCGGCACTCGTGAAACGCGGATTCGCCGTCCTGGCCTTCGATCAGATTGGCTTCGGGACCCGGGTGCGCGACGCGCGCGAGTTCTACCACCGCTATCCGCACTGGTCGTTGATGGGCAAGATGGTCGCGGACACACGGGCGGCCGTCGATGCGTTGTCCGCCCTCGACATGGTCGACGCGTCGCGCATCTCGCTGATGGGCTACGCGCTCGGCGCGAAGGTGGGGCTGCTGACCGCGGCGCTCGACGACCGCGTGCACGCGCTGGCCGCGGTGGCCGGCTTCGATCCGCTGCGCGTGGCGACGGCCGACCGCGGCGTCGAAGGCATCCGGCACTACTCGCACCTGCACGGCCTCATGCCCCGGCTCGGGTTCTTCGCCGGGCACGAGAGCCGGCTTCCGTTCGACTTCGACGACCCGCTGGCGCTCGCCGCGACGCGTCCGGTGCTGCTCGTCGCGCCGACCCTCGATCGCTACGCGCGCGTCGCGGACGTGCGCGCGGCCGTCCAGGCCATCCCCGGCGTCACCCTGGACACGCCCGTGGACGTCAACCGCTTTGGCGGGCCCGTCCAGACACGCGTGTTCGATTGGCTGGCAGACGTCAATCGATAGGGCCAGGGGCGGGGAATTCCCCAGTCACCCAGAAAAACCCTCGGTCCGGACCGCTCCGGCGGCCCCGCGTCGATCCGACGGTCGTCCCCGGCGCGCGGCGCGGTGGAATGGCGTTTGCCTGTAGAAAGGCGAGGCATCGCCATGACCGCTTCCTATAAGCACCCGCTCGAGGAACCGTCCCTGCCAGTTCCGGAACAGGATCTGCGCGACGATCGACTGCCCCGAATCTCCGCGCGGGCCTTCGAGCTCTACGAAGCCCGCGGCGGCGAGCATGGCCTGGACCTCGACGACTGGCTGCGCGCCGAACAGGAGATCGACGCGGAGATCGGCGACCCCAACCGACACGACGACGACGAGGACTGACCCGCGGGCCCATCCGGGCGAGCCTCACCTGTCCACCACGATTCTCTGACCCGGCGCGGGCTACCCCATCGCCTCCTGCGTCTCGCGCAGGCGCAGTCGGCGACCCCCGCGCCTCTGCGCTCGTCCGCGCGGGCGGACTTCGATCGCTTCTTGCGACACTGCGCACGCTACTGGAAGATCGCGCCACGCGTCTATCCGCGCGGCGTCGTCAAGTTCCGGTCCATCGAGGAGGCGCGTCACCCGGACCGCTGAGCCATGCGCCACGGCGCGACGCGGCCTCGTGACTGACAAGGAGCGGGCCCGCTGAGGCGACTGGCGCACGGCTACCCAATCGCCTCCTGCGTCTCGCGCAAGCGCAGCCGGCGCAGAATCGCCATCATCGGACACCAGCCCGAGAACGCCGACTGCATCAGGTTCGCGCCGACGAACATCGTGAACCACAGAAATCGCGGGTCGACGAACATGCCCGCCAGGGCACTGGCCAGCACGAACGTTCCACCTACCAACCGGAGTCCAGCTTCGACTGTCATGGGTCCTCTTCTTCCGGACGAGCAGGACAGGCCCGGATCTGTCATGAATCGACGCGCGGGTCCAGGCCCGGCAGTCCTCACGCGTGCGCCTCGACGACCGCCACGGCTGGCGCCGGCACGCGATGCGCCATGTAGTAGATGACCGGCACGGCCATCCGCGAGAGGAAGAGCGAGGCCACTTCGCCCGCCATGAGCGACAGCGCGAGGCCCTGGAAGATCGGATCGAACAGGATGACGGCCGAGCCGACGATGACCGCCGCGGCCGTGAGCGCCATCGGCCGGAACCGGACGGCGCCGGCGTCGATGACCGCCTGCTCGAGCGGCAGGCCGTCCCGGAGGCGCAGCTCGATGAAATCGACGAGGATGATCGAGTTGCGCACGACGATGCCGGCGCCGGCGATGAAGCCGATCATCGAGGTGGCCGTGAAGAACGCGCCCATCGCCGCGTGCGCCGGCAGGATGCCGACGAGCGAGAAGGGAATCGCGAGCATGATCGTCACGGGCGTCGTGAACGACTGGAACCAGCCCACGACCAGGATGTAGATGAGCACCAGCACGACCGCGAAGGCGATGCCGAGGTCGCGGAAGACCTCATAGGTAATGTGCCACTCGCCGTCCCACTTGACCGCATAGGTGCCGCTGTCGGACGGCTGCACGGTGTTGAGCACCTCCACGGGCCGGCCGGTGGGACCCGTGAGCGCGCCAATCGGGCCGTTCATCTGCAGAATCGCGTAGACGGGGCTTTCGGCTGCTCCGGCCAGGTCGCCGGTCACGTAGGTCACCGGCTGCAGGTTCTTGCGGTACACGCTGGGCGCCTCGGCGGTGGCGGACGCGCGCGTGAGATCGCCCACGGCCACGTCGGTCCGGCCGTGCAGCCGGATCGCGCGGAGAGCGTCGAGCGATCCTCTCGCGTCGCGCGGCAGCCGGACGACAATCGGCACCTCCTCGCGCGCGCGGGGATCCTGCAGGCGCCCGACGCCGGTGCCCGCGCCGGCCATGCGCACGACGGCGGCCACGTCGGCGGCCGACACGCCGGCGGCCGCAGCCTTGTCGGCGTCCACCTCCAAACGCCAGACCGGACGCCGGCTCTCGACGTACCAATCCACGTCGACGACGCCCGGCGTCGTCTCGAACGTGTGCTTCACCGCGCTGGCAATGGCGACGCGAGCCTCAGGATCGGGCCCGTACACCTCCCCGACCAGCGTTTGCAGCACGGGCGGGCCGGGCGGGACCTCGACAACCTGGATCGTCGCGCCGAGCGCCGCCGCCACCGGCCGCAGGCGGTCGCGCAGCCGCTTGGCTACCTCATGGCTCTGCTCGGACCGGTCGTCCTTCGGTAGCAGCTGGATCTGCACATCGCCCTGGCTCGCCTGGTCGCGCAGGAAGTAGCGGCGGACGAGCCCATTGAATGTGTAGGGCGAGGCCGCGCCGGCATAACTTTGCGCGCTGATGACGACCGGATCGGCCAGGGCCTCGGAGGCGAGCGCCCCCACCACCCGCGCCGTCTCCTCCACCGGCGCGTCGTCGGGCAGCCGGACGACCACCTGCAGTTCACTCTTGTTGTCGAACGGCAGCATCTTCACGGTCACCAGCCCGAGCGGCACGAGCGACGCGGCGGCGACGAGCAGGAGGGCCACGGCGGCCAGGAAGCCCCAGCGCGCCCGCGACTGGCCGATCAGCCGTCCCATGACGCGACGATAGGCAGCCGTGAATCGATCCTCGCGCTCGTCGTGGTGCGCGGCCGCCGATCCGAGGAATCGCACCGCGGCCCATGGCGTGACGATGAACGCCACGGCGAGGGAGAAGAGCATCGCCGCCGACGCGCCCACCGGAATGGGACGCATGTAGGGACCCATCAGGCCGCCGACGAACGCCATCGGCAGGATCGCGGCCACGACGGTGAGCGTGGCGAGAATGGTCGGATTGCCGACCTCGTCGACCGCCCGGATGGCGAGGGACTCGAATGGTCCCGCGCCGGACGACAGCCGGGCGTGCCGCGCGATGTTCTCGACGACGACGATCGCGTCGTCCACGAGAATGCCGATCGAAAAGATCAGGGCGAAAAGCGTGATCCGGTTGAGCGTGTAGCCGTACAGGTAGAACACGAACAGGGTAAGGGCGAGCGTCACGGGAATCGCGATGAGGACGACGAGCGACTCGCGCCGGCCGAGCACGAGCCAGATGAGCACCGCGACCGACAACACGGCGATCCCCATGTGCAGGAGAAGCTCGTTCGACTTGTGTTCGGCCGTCTCGCCGTAGTTGCGCGTAACCGCGATCTGCAGATCGCCCGGCAACAGGCGGCCGCGCACTGTGTCGACCTTCGCCTCGATGCGCCGGGTGAGATCGATGGCGTTCGTGCCAGGGCGCTTGGCGATCGCCAGCGTCACGGCCGGGTGCGCCTCGGTGGCGTTCGGGTGGTAGAGCACGTGCGTGTCCGGCTCGGCGCCTTCGTCGCGCAGGGCGGCCACGTCGGAGAGATACACCGGCGCCCCGCCGCTCGACCCGATCACGAGGCGGGCGAGGTCGCCCGCCGTGGCCACCCAGGTGCCGGCCTCGACGCCCACGGCACGTCCGGCCGAGACGAGCGCCCCACCCCGCCGGCGGACGGTCGCGGCGTCGATGGCGCGGCCCACCATGAGTGGATCGAGACCTCGCGCCTCGAGCGCCGGCGCGTCGAGGTCGACGGTGAGCTGGCGCGACGCACCCCCGATAATCGTCACTTCCGAGATCTCGGTGACCTGTTTGATCTCGTCACGGAGCTCGGCGGCCATCAGCCGGAGCGACGAGGCGTCGTAGGCGGCTCCCCACAGCGTCAGCGCCATCACCGGCACGTCGTCGATCGACCGCGCCTGGACGAGGGGGGCCGATGCGTCCGGCGGCAGCAGGTTGGCGACCGATTCGAGCTTCTGCGTCAGCCGGACCAGCGCGCGCTCGACGTCCTCGCCGACGTAGAACCGGACGATGACTATCGCGCGGCCCGGGCTCGACGTGGAGTAGAGATACTCGACGCCGGCTACTTCCCAGAGGCGGCGTTCGATGGGGCGCGTCACGCGCTGTTCGACCTCGGCCGGCGAGGCGCCGGGCAGCTCGACGGACACGTCGATCATCGGCACGATGATTTGCGGTTCCTCTTCGCGCGGCAGCGCGATGACCGCGGCGATCCCGAGAAGGGTCGACGTGGCGACGATCAGCGGCGTGAGCTTGGAGCGCACGAACGCGGCGGCCAGTCGCCCGGCCATGCCGTAGGGCGCGTTCATCGGCCCGCTCCCGGCGCCGGCGCTGCCGATGCGCGCACCCGCGTGCCGTCGGCCAGCGTCGCGGCAGGATGGAGGACGACTTGTTCTCCGAGGGTGAGGCCCGCGACGATTTCGACCCGGTCGTCCTGGCGATCGCCGGTGCGCACGGTTCTCAATCGGGCCACCGCGTCGGCGCCGACGACGAAGGCCAGCGTGAGCTGGCCGCGCTGAACGATTGCGGCCGCCGGGGCCGTCACGGCGTCACGCGACGCCGCCGGCAGGCGGGCGCGGCCGAAGAGTCCAGCACGCTCAGCCGGGAGGCCGGTCACATCAATCCGAACGCGGAAGGCGGGCGCGGCCGAATCGAGACGCGCGACTTCCGCGACCCGCCCGGCGACCCACGGCGCGGCCGATCCGTCACGGTCGATCCGGACGAGGGCGGCGTGTCCCGGGCCGATGCCTGCTACTCGCGTTGCATCCAGGTCCACCTCGAGCCGCGGCGCATTCGCATCGTCGATGACGAGCAGCGGCACACCCGGTGTAGCCATCGTGCCGGGATCCACGTCCCGCCGCGCGATGACGCCATCGAACGGCGCCAGCAACCGGCCGTAGCCCGCCACGATGCCGCCGGCTTCGGCGCCGGCCCGGGCCGCCTCGAGCACCGAGCCGGCAGCGGCTCGGGAGGCGTGCGCGGCCGTGGCGCGCGCGTCGGCGGCCGCGAGCGCGGCAACGGCATCGTCCAGTTCCTGCGGAGTGGCCGATCGCGTGTCGTGTAGCCGGCGGATGCGATCGTGCGTCGCGCGCGCGAGCGTGAGCGAGGCCTTCGCGCCCGCGAGATCCGCGGCGGCCGCATCGGCCGACAACCGTGCGGCATCGACGGACGCCGTGGCCCTGGCAGCCTCGGCGCGGGGGGCTGCCGCATCGAGTTCGATGAGCACCTGGCCGCGCCTCACCCGATCGCCGGCCCGCACGTGAACCGCGAGCACGGGCGCGAGCAGCCTGCTGGAGACGACGGCCGACGTCCTCGCGCGCAGAACGCCCCCGGCTTCGACGAACGTGGCCCACTCGCGGTGATCAACGGGCGCGACGGACACGTCGACCGGCGGCGAGGATTCGTTCGGGTCGGCCGTGGCCGAGTGCGAGGAGCAGGCGGTCGTCAGCGTCAACAGACCGACGAGCACAGCCGAAGATCTCCAGGGGAACGTCATGGCTGTCGGCCCTCCGCCGGCCGGCCCAGGGCGCGATTGAGCATGGCGTGGGCGACGATGGCGTCGACCAGCGCCGCGACACGCTCGGCGTCGGCATCGAGCGTGGCCGCGGCCGCCGCAAGCACGTCGATGGCGCCGGCGAGCCCGGCGTCGTATCGGTTGCGCGTGATGCGCTCGCGCTCGGTGGCTTCGGCGACCGCGCGCGCGCCGGCATTCACGCGAGCGCGCGCCGTCTCCAGCGCGCTGACGGCGGTCATCACGTCGAGGTGAAGCCCGGCGCGGGTGTCGTCGGTTCGCGCATCGGCGGCCGACAGGGCCGCGCGCGCGGCCCGTGATCGGGCTCGCTCCGCGCCGCCAAGCGACACGCTCCAGGACACGTCGCCGCCGACGATCCACGAGCCGGCCCGTTCGAAGAGGTCGAGTCCGTCGACCTGATATCCGGCCTGGGCCGTCACGCGCGGCCGCCAGGCGGCGCCGGCCAGCAGGCGGCCCGCATCGGCCACGCGTCGTTCGGCCGCGCGTCGCCGGAATTCCGGCCGCGTCTCCTCCGCTTGTCGCAACAGCACGTCGACGGGCTGGATCTCACCGGCCGGCAGCGCTGGAGACTCGACCGTAATGGATCGATCAACGGGCTGTCCGGTGAGCCGATTCAGCTCGGCCCGGCCGACGGTGACCGCGCCGGTGGCGGCAATGCGTCGCCGCTCCATGGCGGCGGCGTGGACGGAGAATGCCAGCACGTCCGCGTCGGTGGCGAGCCCTGCGTCGCGGCGCCGTTCGGCGCGGAGGACATCTTCGCGAGCCGCCACGGCAGCCGCGCGGGCGGCCGACTCGGCGGCAACCGCCACGAGCAGGCGTCCGTAGCGCTGCGTGACCTCGAGGGCGACGGCCGCGCGTTGTTCATCAAGAGCGGCGCGCGCGACGTCATGGCGGGCGGCGTCGAGTGCCACGCCCGCGCCCGTGTGCCGATCGACGAGCACCTGCCGCACCAGCACCCGGCCCGACGTGGCGAACACCGCTTCGGGGGAGTTCAAGCGTGACGTGTCGAAGTCCGCCCCGGTAAACGCGCGCGCGGCGAGGAGCGCGCTGAAGGCGAACACCGGCTGGTTGCTTCGCTGCCAGCTCTCGGAGACCGACACCTCGGGGAACCAGGCCGCCCGGGCGGCG
>CAZFAT010000372.1:0-10206 GCA_964517075.1 uncultured Solibacteraceae bacterium | reverse complement strand
GACGCGGTCTTGGCGCATCGATCTTGACCGTGTCCGGCGGATCGGGGAGCATTTCGTCATGTCGCAGAAGCAGGAAGCAGTTGTCGAGACGGACAAGACCTCGGCGAAACTCCCGGAGGGCGTGCTCGGCATCGAGCAACTGACCCCGGAGCTCGCCAGCGGCTGCCGCGTGTTCGTGCACTACAACGGCCCGACCGATCAGCTGGCGGTCATGTGCACGGGGATGGCCGTGGTCGATCCCGGCGCGAGCCCGCATCCCCCGCACCGGCACCCCGAAGAAGAATTCCTCATCGTGTCGGAGGGCTCCGGCGAGATCGACTGCGACGGCACGATCACTCAGGTCGGACCGGGCGCGATCATGTACTGCGCCGGTAACACCCTCCACGGCATCGTCAACACCGGCAAGGTGCCGCTGACGTTTTATTGGTCGAAGTGGCTTGCACGGAACCGGTAGCAAGAAACCGGTAGCCGCGGGGCTCCAGCCCCGCGGGCCCGCGCCTGCGGCCGAGGTGAGGTCGTGCCTGCGCCTCCACTCGCGACGCTCGAAACCGATCCCTCCGTCCGCTCGCGGTTCCACCTGACGCTCATCGCGCCACGCCGGGAAGCAATCAGGGTGCGGTGGCGCTCGAACCGCTCGCTCCCTGCGGGTCGGTTTCGTGCTGCCGCTCATCGCGTCGCTCGAGTCGGCGCAGGCACGACCTCACCTCGACCGCAGGCGCTACTTAGCCCTCCCGCTCGCGGCCAGCCTCGATGACCTCGAACACATAGCCGTTGACCGGCTCGCGGAAGAAGAACCGGTCGAACGGCGTGGGGCGGAGGGGGGCGATGAGTGCCGCGCCTGCGCTCGTCAGGCGGTCCTTGAGCGCGTCGAAGTCCGAACGCGGGTGAAACACGGCGACGTGCCGCCCGAACTCGTGTTCGAACCGCGACACCTCGAATCCTTCAACATAGAACACGTGCAGCGTCTGCCCCTGGCCCACGTCGAGCCAGAGCGCTTCGACAGGACTGTTGCCGGGAACGCGGCCGCGCGCGTAGCCGAGCGTACGCTCGAAGAACGCCGCCGTTCGCTCGACGTCTCGCGTGGGGAGCGTCAGGTGCGCGAGGGCCATGGGCGTTCAGGATATGCCAGCCGCGTCTCGTCGTTTTCGTCTCCCGTGCCATAGAATCGGGTTCCCTGGAGTGACCCATGAAGCGCCAGCACGTCCGTGGAGTTGGTTTCGCCGTCGTTGTGGTCGCCGCCCTGGCTGGGCTGTCCGTGCGCGCGGCGGACGAGCCGATCGACTACGCCGGGCTGGCCCGAATCAGGGCCCAGGGCCTGAATCCAGCCACGTCGCAGGTCATGGACGTCGCCAGCTGGCTGACGGACGTTCACGGCCCGCGGCTTTCGGGCTCGCCCAACATCCAGAAAGCGGGCGAGTGGGCGGTCGCGAAAATGCGCGAGTGGGGTTTGGTGAACGTGGCGCTCGAACCGTGGACCGAGCCGCGCGGCTTCGTGCGCGGCTGGTCGAACGACAAGTTCTACCTGCACGCCGTCTCGCCGCAGGCCTTCTCGATTCCGGGGACGCCCACCGCCTGGACGCCGGGCACGAACGGCCTCGTCCGCGGCCCGGTGATGCTCATCACCGAGACGTCCGAGGAGGCCCTGAAGAAGTACATCGGTCAGCTCAAAGGGGCGTTCGTGCTGGGCCTCGCGCCACCGGACGTGGCGGCATGGTGGACGCCGCCCGCCGTACGGCTGACCCCGGAGGATCTCGATCGGACCGAGACGCCTCGACCGCCCGAGTTTGGCGTGACGCCTCCCGGCCGCGGACGTGGTGCGCCGGCCGCTGCCGGTCCCGGCCGCGGTGGCCGTGGGGGCGGCCCGGCCGCGGGCCCGCCGTTCAATCGCCACGCCTTCTTTCTTCGCGAAGGCGTGGCCGCGATCTTCTCCACGAGCGCTCGCGGCCACGGGATCTACACGATCGGCGGCAACCGCGCCGCCGATCCGGCCGCGACGCTGCCGGCCATCGTCATTCCCGCCGAGCACTACGGCCGAATGGCGCGGATCATTGCCAGGGGCATTCCGGTCACCGTCGAGGCGGACATCAGGAACACGTTCCACCCGACCCCGCAGATGTTCAACGTCGTCGGCGAGATCCGCGGTACCGACAAGGCCGACGAGCTCGTCATGCTCGGCGCGCACTTCGACTCCTGGCACAGCTCGACCGGCGCCACGGACAACGCCGCCGGGTCGGCGGCGATGATGGAGGCGATGCGCATCCTGAAGCAGTCGGGGGTGACGCTGCGCCGCACGGTGCGGATCGCCCTCTGGAACGGCGAGGAGCAGGGACTGAACGGGTCGCGCGACTACGTGGCCCGGCACTTTGCGCGCGGAGGCGGCGGCGGTCGCGGTGGCGCGCCAGCGGTGGCACGCACGCTCACGCCAGCCCACGCCGCCTTGTCGGCCTACTTCAACATCGACAACGGCACGGGCGCGATTCGCGGCATCTACCTGCAGGCGAACGCCGAGGTGGCTCCGATCTTTCGCGCCTGGATGGAGCCCTTTCGCGGCCTCGGCATGACGCACCTGACGATCGGCAACACGGGAGGAACCGACCACCAGTCCTTCGACGCCGTCGGCCTTCCCGGCTTCCAGTTCATCCAGGATCCGCTCGAGTACAACTCACTCACGCATCACTACAACCTGGACAGCTGGGAGCGGCTCCAGCCGGAGGACATGCGCCGCAATGCCACCATTGCCGCCGCGTTCGCCTACCTCGCCGCCAACCGCGAGGAGCGATTGCCACGCAAGCCGCTGCCGCAGCCGGGCGGCGGTCGCGGCGGCCAGTAGCGAAGAACGCTACTTCCGTCCAGGCCCGTAGATAACCTGCCCGGCCAAGGCGCCGGTGTGCCGGCCGCGGTCGACGGTCAGGACACCGTTGACGAGGACGTACTCGATGCCTTCGGGGTACTGATGCGGCCGTTCGAACGTGGCCGTGTCGATGACGCGAGCCGCGTCGAACACCGTGATGTCCGCCCAGTAGCCCTCTTTGAGGCGTCCGCGCTCTTTCATGCCGACCTTGTCGGCGTTCAGGCTGGTCATCTTCCTGATGGCCTCAGGCAGCGTGAGCACGTTCAGCTCGCGGACGTATCGGCCCAGCACCCGGGGAAACGTACCGAAGTAGCGCGGGTGCGGGTGCGTGCGGCTGGTGGGACCGTCGATGCTGAGGGCGCCGCCGTCGGATCCGATGGAGGTCCACGGCTGCCGCATCGCCAACTGCATGTCCTCTTCGGCGTGATGGAAGAACACCGTGGGGACGCTCCCGCCTTCCTCGAGGAGCACGTCCATCAAGACATCGGCCGGATCGCCTCCGCGTGACGCGATCAGCTCGCTCATCCGCCGCCCCTGGAACGCCTTGTTCCGCTCGGTCCGCAGCGACACGAGCAGCATGCCCGCCCATCCGTCGCCCGTCGCCAGGTAGTGGTTGTACCAGCCGGGCAGCCCGTTCAGGATCTCGCGGCGCAAGCGTGGGCGGAGTGCGGGATCTTTCAACCGCGCGAGCATCCGCGCGCGGCCGCCGTCGACGGCCCAGGGCGGGATGATGGACGCCAGGTTGTTCTGGCCGGCCGTGTACGGATACACGTTCGCCTGGACGTTGAGGCCGGCGTCGCGCGCCTGCTGCACCATCCCAATCACGTCGTTCATCCGGCCCCAGAGCTTCTTGTGCGCGATCTTGATGTGGATGATGTCCACCGGGATGTTGGCGCCCTTGCCGACGGCCAGGGCCTCCTCGATCGACCGGAACACGCCTTCGCCCTCGTCGCGGATGTGCGTGGAGTAGATCCCGCCGTACGCCCGCGCGACCTTCGCGAGCTCAATCAACGTCTCCGTGGTCGCCAGGCTGGACGGCGGGTTGAGTAGCGAGGTCGAAAGTCCCATCGCGCCTTCTTCCATCGCCTGCGCGACGAGCCCCTTCATCTCCTCGAGTTCCGCCGGCGTGATGGGTGTCTGGTCGTAGCCCTTGACGTAGGTCCACACCTGTTCTTCGCCCACATACGACGCGATGTTGGTCGCCACGTGCTGGCGTTCGAGCCGCTGGAAGTACCCGCCCAAGGTCGTCCAGTCGACGCCGATGCCATCGGCACGGGGATCCGGGTTGGCCGCAGGCTTCACGGGCCCCGCCGATCGCGATTCGCCCAGCATCAACGTGGTCACGCCCTGGCGCACGGCGCTTTCGGCCCTGGGCTCGACCAGGATCGTGTAGTCCGAGTGGTTGTGGATGTCGATGAAGCCGGGCGCGACGATGCGCCCGCTGGCGTCGATCCGGTGGGCGGTGGCGGCGGCGTCGCCGAGGCCGCCGGCGGGCACGATAGCAGCGATTCGGCCGGCGCGCACGCCAAGGTCGGCGGTCACGGCCGGCGTGCCTTCGCCGTCGAGCACGGATCCGCCGGTGATGACGACGTCAAAGGACTGCCGGGGCGTTGATGACGTGCACCCGGCGGCCATCAGTAGCGCGAGTGTGAGAATGGCGCGCATAGGGGCCTCTCCGCAACGCGGTCACCGCACGCGTCGCCTTTGGAAATAGAACGGTACACCCAGCAGCAGCAACGCGAAGCCCATCAGGGAGCTGCGCGGCGATTCGATGAGCGTGTTGAGGACGAAGAAGGACGACACGATCACGAACACGATGACGGTGACGGGATAACCGGCCGCCCGGTACGGCCGGTCCCGGTCCGGTTGCCGGCGCCGCAGCACGACCACCGCGAGCACGACCATCGTGAAGAAGATCCAGTTCGGAAACCCCGACAGCGTGATGAGGTGCTCGTAGCCGCCGGTGAGCGTGAGCAGCCCGGCCCAGAGCGCCATCGACCAGATGGCCACGGCCGGCGTGTGGAAACGCGGGTGCACGCGCGCGAGCGGGGAGAAGAACAGGCCGTCCTGCGCCATCGCGAAGAACACGCGCGGTCCGGCCAGGACGTTGGCGGAAATGGCGCCGACCGTGGAGCACAGGATTGTCAGTGTGATGAAGGTGGCGCCCGCGGGACCGACCATCGCCGACATCGCGTCGGCGGCCACCCGCTCGGACGTGGCGATGCGCTCCTGCCCGAGCACGTAGATGTAGGCCAGGTTGGCGCTGACGTAGATCGCCATGACGATCAGCACGCCCAGGATGATGCTGCGGGGCACGTTCCGCTGCGGGTCGCGCATCTCGCCCGCCACAAACCCGACGAAGTGCCAGCCGTCATAGGCGAAGAGCGTCGAAATCATCGCCAGGCCGATGGCCGTGATGAGGCTCATCGACAACGCCTCGGGCAAGAGCGGTTGAAAGTGTTCCGTCGTGCCGCGTCCGGTCAGGACGGCGAGGCCGATGAGCACCACGAGGCCTGACACTTTCAGCACGGTGAACAGGCTCTGCACGCCCGCGCCATGCTTCACGCCGCGGACGTTGATGGCCGCGAGGCCGGCCAGCAGCAGGATGCCGGCGACCTTGCCGGCCGCCCAGCTCATCGGAATGAACAGCGTGAGGTAGAGCAGGAACGCGTTGCAGAGTGCCGCGATCGAGCCGGGAATGACGATCAGCATGATCGTCCAGCCGTACAGGAAGGCCCAGAACGGCCCGTAAGCCTCGCGCATGTAGACGTACAACCCGCCCGACTGCGGCAGCATCGTGCCGAGCTCGGCGAGCGCGAGGGCCCCGCAGAGCACCAGCAGGCCGGAGAAAATCCAGATGGCGATGACCAGGCCGGGTTCGGGCACCCGCTGGGCAATCAGGCTCGGGACGACGAAGATGCCCGATCCGATGACCGAGCCGACGAGCAGCGTGGCGCCGTCGAAGAAGTTGAGCCTGCGGCTGAGCTGGGCCATGGGAGGCGGCGCCGCATCCTATCAGGGCTGCGGCCCCTCCATCGGGTCGTTCGGCAAGTGCGTCGCGACTAGCGCGAACCTGGCGCCATCCGCGCCCGACGCCGCCCGCTACCGCCGGGCTCGGCGCTGGCCGGGCGCGGCGTACCGAGCACCACGGCCACCTCGTGAATCTGGCCGTCGTCCCGCAGGGGAATCGCGGCGGCATCGACCGCGGCGCCGTCAAGGGTGGCCGACTGGATCCCGCGGCAGCAGTGCTCCGGGTTCGAGACCGTGATTCGGTAGCGCGCGCCTCCGACACGCCAGTCCATCGCATACTCCGGCCACATCGCGGGAATGCAGGGGTCGATCCGGAAGGTGGCGCCTTCGCGGTACAGGCCGAGCAGCCCTTCGATGGCCGTGCGGTACATCCAGCCCGCCGATCCGGTGTACCAGGTCCAGCCGCCGCGCCCCACGTGCATCGGGTGCGCGTAGACGTCGGCGGCCACCACATAGGGCTCCACGCGATAGCGCTCGACGCCCTCGGCCGTGCGCGCGTGGTTGACCGGGTTGAGCATGTGGAACAGTTCCATCGCGTCGTCGCCCCAGCCGAGGCGTGCCAGCGCCATCACCACCCAGAGGGCCGCGTGCGTGTACTGCCCGCCGTTCTCGCGGATGCCGGGCAGATAGCCCTTAATGTAGCCGGGATCGAGCGACGTTCGATCGAACGGCGGCGTGAGCAGGAGCACGATCTGGGCGTCGCGCCGGACCAGGTGCGCGCGCACGGCGTCCATCGCGTGCTCGGCGCGGCGCGGATCGGCGGCCTCTGACAGCACCGCCCACGACTGGGTCAGCGAATCAATCCGGCACTCGTCGTTCTGAACCGACCCGAGGGGCGTCCCATCATCGAAGTACGCGCGGCGGTACCAGCCGCCGTCCCACGACAGCTCGAGCATCCCGTTCAGCCACCGCGCCTCGTTCCGGTAGCGCTCGGCCAGATCCGGCCGGCCCTGCCGCGCGCAGATCGGCGCGAACATGTTGAGGACCGCGACGAGGAACCAGCCGAGCCAGACGCTCTCGCCCTGGCCCTGGTGGCCGACGCGGTTCATGCCGTCGTTCCAGTCGCCCGATCCGATGAGCGGCAGCCCGTGCGCCCCGTATTTCATGGCGTGGTCGATGGCCCGTGTGGCATGGTCGAAGACGGTTCCCGTCTGCACCGACACCTGCGGAAGGATGTACACCTCCGACTCCGTCGGCTGGAGTGACGGCGCCTCGAGGTACGGCACGACGTCGTCCAGCACGCTGGCGTCACCGGTTCTCGCCACGTAGGTCGCGAGCGTGTACGGGAACCAGAGGAAGTCGTCCGAGCAGCGGGTGCGGGTGCCGCGTCCCGTTGGAGGGTGCCACCAGTGCTGCACGTCCCCCTCGACGAACTGTCGGGATGCCGCACGCAGCAGGTGCTCACGGCACAGGTCGGGGCGGCTGAGCAGGAGCGCGAGCACGTCCTGCAACTGGTCCCGGAACCCGAACGCGCCGCCCGGCTGATACGGTCCGCTTCGTCCCCAGATCCGGCACGCCAGCGTCTGATACAGCAGCCAGCCGTTCACCATCAGATCGAACGAGTCGTCCGGCGTCTTGACCTGAACCGCGCCCAGGATGCCGTCCCACTCCGCGTGCACGCGCGCCACGGCCGCCTCACAGGCCGCCAGCGACCCGTAGCGAGCGGCCAGTTCGACGGCCGCGGGTCGGTCCGGACCGTGGCCGAGGACAAAGGCCAGGCGTCGTGACTCGCCCGGAGGGATCGACACGATCACCTGCAGGGCGCCGCAGGGATCCAGACCGGCCCCGATTCTTCCCATCAGCGTCTCGCGGAGGAGCGCGGCCGGCTTCGCGAGCGAACGGTGCCGCCCCACGAACTCCCCGCGATCGGCCGTATAGGCCACGACCGGTCCGGTCGTCGTCCAGAAAGCCAGTTGGCCGCCAGATTCCGCGCTGAACGCGTTCCGCGCGAGAA
This sequence comes from uncultured Solibacteraceae bacterium, assembly GCA_964517075.1. GTDB lineage: Bacteria > Acidobacteriota > Vicinamibacteria > Vicinamibacterales > SCN-69-37 > CAZFAT01. The sequence goes on along the minus strand of CAZFAT010000372.1, from coordinate 2,371 downwards.
TCGCCCCAGTTGCCTCCTCGCGCTCCGTGACGACGAACCGCCGGTCGCTGCGCCGCGGCGGCCCCAGGCTCCACTCGACGTAGCCGAACACGTGCAGACGTCGGAGCGTCGTCGACGTGTTCGTCAGCGTCAGCATCGATACTTTCACCGCGTCCTCGGGCGCGACGAACACGGCCAGTTCCTGGGTCAGGCCGGCGACCGCGTGCTGGTAGCGTGTGACACCAGGGGCGTGCCGGACGACCCAGCGTCCGCCGTCCTGCTCGCGTGGCAAGGGGCCGGGCGTCGCGCCCCACACCGCGCCCGAGTCCTCGTCGCGCAGGTAGATCGCCTCGGACGTCGGATCGCTGACGGGGTCGTTCGCAAACGGCGTCAGCCGGTTCTCGCGGCTGTTGCCGGCCCAGGTGAACGCGGCGCCGGACGCCGTGACGATCGAACCAAATCCCGGGTTGGCCAGCACGTTGGACCACGGCAGCGGCGTTTCCCGATCGCCGTCGAGCACGATCACGTACTCGCGGCCGTCGGGCGTGAAGCCGCCGGTGCCATTGTCCAGGACGAGCGCCGGCGCCGGCACCGGCGCGGGCGTCGGACGAGGGAATGTCGCGGAGGGCGCCACGCCCTCGGCCGGGTAGATCCACGGCGCCGGGCGATCGAGCTGCGGCGCGAGCCCGCCCAGATCGCCGCGCAGCACCACGCGGGCGACGGCCGAGAGCAGGTGACGGTCCGCGTCCGGCATCCCCTCGGCCCGCACCACGAACATGCCGCCGGGCTGGTTGTTCCAGCCCGCCCAGCGCGGTTCCTGCAGCAGTGCGGTCAGGAACTCCTGCGTCTCGTCGCGATACTCGGCCGGGTGTTCGTTCAGGATGACGAGGTCCGCACGGAGACCCTTGAGCCGCCAGTACTCCTGCGCCTGGAGCAACTGCCGCACGAGCGCCATCGACGTCGCCTCTTCGACCCGCGCGACGACAATGGGGAGGTCGCCGGAGATGCCGTACCCCCAGAGGTGGGATTGTCCGAGCGTGTTGCGTGCCAGGTCCGCCGGGCTGATGCACGAGGCGTCGAGGCCGAACACGCGCGACGCCAGCCGTTCGAAGAGCATGGCCTGGTCGTCGGTGAGGCCGAGATGCTGCAGCGTGATGTGCACGTGGGTGAACGCCATCGAAAACGCCCGCGCGGCGATGCTGCCATCGCGGTACTTGCCGATGAGCGCGAGGGCGGCGTCGCGGTGTTCCGCGATGCCAGTCGCATACGTCACGCGCACGAACGCGCCGGGCGCCAGGCGGACACGGTCGCGGAGCGCCGCCACCGGGTCGAGCACCGCGCCCGTCGTGCCGGAGAGCGGCCGCCCATTGAGCGCGATCGGGTTCGCGGGCGAGCGGCCCCGCCCCAGGAAGCGCGCGCGATCGGTCTCCCATTCCACGGCGCCGCCAAGCCGTCCTTCGACGCCCAGCACATGGAACGCCCACACGCTGGCCTCGTCGGTGCCGCGTGGCCGCCGGCTGAACAGAATGCCGGCGCCCTGGGCGTCGAACTCGGTCTCAACGAACAGCTTGCCGAACGCCGGGTGCGCGACGTCGTCCTCGGGCCGGCCGAGCACGATCTCGGCGTAGCTCGTCACCTCGATCTCGCGTGGGCGATCGCCGCGGTTGATGATGGACAGGCGCCGCACTTCGACATCGTCTTCGGCCGAGACCGCCACCTGGAGTTGAGTCTCGAAGTCCTCGTCGCGGCAACGGTAGGTCACCTTGTCGAGGTCGAAGACGGCCTCGAAGTCCAGGGGTTCCTGGCCCACGGGCTGGTAGGTGGGGGACCACACCCGGCCCGACCACGGGTCGCGCAGGTAGAGGTAATGCGCGCCGCAGTCGACGGTCCGATCGTCGCGTCCGCGCGTGACGGCCAGCCCGCGCCACGTACTGAAGCCGCCGCCCGTGTGGGTCAGCGCGGTCGTGTAGCGGCCGTTCGAGAGGAAGTGCATGTGAGCATTGGCGGTGTGCGGCGACTTGAACCGTCTCGACGCGAAGACCGGAACCGGTGGCGTGAGGCCCGCGCCCTCGGCCGGCCGCGGCTCCGAGAGGATGGCCACGCGGGGCACGCGCTCCTGGAGCAGGAGCTCGGTGGCCTGCACGCGCGGATCCGCATGAAACCGCCGCACGAACGCATCCCCGCAGAGGACGTTGCCCAGCGCCACGAGCGACATGCCCTGGTGGTGCGCGAAGTAGGCGCGCACGATCACGGGATGGGCGGTGCGGGACTCAGTGCGATCCTCGGTCGCCGCCTCGAGCGGCCGGCAGTCCCACGCTTCGTAGAACCCGTACGGGCCGGCCAGCCCTTCGCGGGCGAGGGCCTCGAAGTTCGCCACCGCAGCCGCGGGGCT
>CAZFAT010000371.1:0-3776 GCA_964517075.1 uncultured Solibacteraceae bacterium | reverse complement strand
ATCAGCGCGCCGAGGCAGAGAGCAGGAAGAGGCCGCCTCATTTCAGGGACTCCAGATACGCGACCACGTCATGCATGTTCTTGTCGGTCAGCCGATCCAGCAAGGCGACGTGCGCCGCGTACGGATCGGTCTTCACGACCTGGAGCGCGGGCGTCCGCGTCCACGCGCGGTAGGTCCCGGCGTCGTCCCGGAGCGCGACATGGAAATCGTCCATGCTCACGAGGACGCCCGACACGGGCGCGGCGCCCGGCGCCGCGACGGTCGCCGTCACTTGCGGGCGCGGCTTCGCGCCCCGGCCGCCCCGGCCGCCGCCGGCCGACGGGAACACGAAGCGCTGCTGGATGTCGACCGGCGCGTTGCGGCCGCCATACCCGGCGAGGTCGCCGGTGGGTGAATGACACGCCGTGCAGCCTCCCGCGCCTTCGAAGTAGGCCCGGCCGGCCGCGGGGTCACCGGTGAGGACGTCCTTGACGTCGAACTCCGGCGCGCCCCGAAGCGTGCTGTTGATCCGATCCCAGATGAAGTGCGACAGGTCGGTAATCTGGGCGTCCGTGAGCGACGCCCCCGTTCCGGTTTCCGTGGGATGCCCGGCTCGCAGGAACGGCCCGATCGCGCTGCCGTACCGATCGCGGAGCATCCGCGTCGAACGGATGAGGTTCGCCCCGCGCTCGGTCCCGCGCGCGCTCGCGCCATGACAGGTCACGCACTGAGCCGCATAGACCTTCTGCCCACGCGCGGCGGCCGGCGGATCCACACGATGCCGGTCTGCCGCGCCGACATTCGGCCGCGGGCCGAGATTTCCGCGGGCGGGGCCAGCCGCGCGTCCACGTCCGCCGGCCGCACCCGTGGCGCCCGCCGGAACCGGCGGCGCCGGCGTATCCCGGGCATGGAATTTCGCCAGGTAGTCGAGGACGATGTCGAACTCCTCGGGCGAGATGACCGCGCTGTGCGACGTCTGCATCGCGACGATGGTGTTTTCCCACTGCGAGCGCGACCGCCCCTCGGCGAGCACCCGCTCGACGGGGTGACACTTCACGCACACGCGCCCGAAGGTCTCGCGCGCTTGCGCGTCAGCGCCGGTGAGCGGGGCCGCCGGGGTCGTCTGCTGCGCGCGTCCGGCGCTGCCAATGAGGAGAGAGATACACAGAACCGCGAGGGGCCCGGTCGTGCGGAGCCGATGATGCCGTGCCATGGTCTGAAGCAGGCATCATAGTCCAGGCGGCACCACGCCGGAAGTGATCGCTCAGACGATGGCCCGGCCGCGCCGAGGCGGTTCCGCTCAGTCCCGCAGGAGCACGCTCAGCAGGGCGTCCCGACCATCTCGGCCAGCAACTGCTGAGACACCCTCGGAAGAGTGCGGTGCGAGATCTTGGGTTCGCCGTACCGGGCCAGCAGCAGCGGCCCATCACGTCACATCGTGGCCGTGGCCGGCATCAGCACCGGTACCCGCGGCAGGTCGAGGGTGAAGACGCAGCCGTGACCCGGGACGTTGCGCGCGTGGATCCGACCGTCATGGACCTCGGCGCCCCAGCGGCTGAACGCGAGGCCCAGCCCCAGTCCCGTGCGATCGGCGTTGCCCTGCGCGAACGGGCGAAACAGCACCTCGACGTCGTCCGGGAGGCCCCCGCACTCGTCGGCAACCGCGACGCACACGCGGTCCTCATTGGCCGTGACGATCAGGGTCACCCCCGTGCCCGGGCGTGTGAACTTGAACGCGTTCTGGAGAAGGTTCACGACAATCGCTGTGACAATCGGGCGGTCGGCGCGGACGACCGCACCCGTCCCCCCTCCGGCCCGCACGGTGAGATGAAGGCCGCGGGCGGCGGCCTCGAGCGAAGCGGCCGGTGTGAGTTCCTCGATCAAGTCGGCAAGGACCAGGGGACGGCGGTCCTGCACACGCTGCCGCAGGCGGACTTCGTCGATCGACCGATCGACGAGCGCGCGGAGCCCGGACAGGCTGCGTTTGAGCACGAGGCCGGTGCTCCCGGCGACACCCACGTTGCCGGTCTGGAGCGCGTTGAAAGCCAGGGTGGCCGTGTGAACCAGGTTGCGCATCTCGTGCGCGATGAACCCGAAGCGTTCGTCCTCCCGCTTCTCGTCGTCGCGCCGGCGAGAGTCGCCGCATTCCCGGCTGTAGGCTGTGACGGCGCTCGCGATGGCATCGTCGAGACACCGGTTCAGCACCCGGAAGTCGTCGGCGCTAATCGACGCGCCGATGTCGACCGCCAGATCCGTGATGGACTGGCAGACGTCGCCATAGTCATGGACGACCTGCGACACCGTGAAGCCCTGCAGCTGCAGATCGCGCCCGTGGAGCGCCGCGCTCGAGTCAATCCCGCTCGGCGAGGCGGGGTGAGCCCCGAGGGCGTCGACGAGCTGGTCGAGGAACGTCGGGACTCCGTACTCGAGTTCCGCGGGGGTCGGAGGCGGAATCGAGCGTGCCTGCACCTTCGCGCGGCATCGGTGGATGATTTCCTGGCGATTCTCAGAGACGAAGTCGTGAAGCACGGGGGCCTGCGCTATCCGGCCGGCGATGGACCTGGGGAAGACTAGCTCGCCACCGACAACACTAGCCGGGACGGCGAAAAGCGTCTGTACCCTTTGGCACAGTCTCCCGGGCCGGCGTCGACTCTCGCCTCAGTGGAGGCTCTCTGTCAGGGTCGCGGCGTCACCACCGGCGGCGCCGAGATCGCCGGTCAGCGCCCGGAGAAAGGCTTCGAGCTGGCCGAGCTCCCTTGGGTTCAGCCTGATGTCCTTGAACAAGCCGGCTGCTTTGGGGGGTAACATCGCGGGCTTGGCGTGCCGCCCCGGAAGGACCCGATCACGTGACGACCGCACCGGGCGACATGCCCGACCCCGCCCTCGCCTATCGCACGAGCGCTGACGATCTGATCGCCACGTTCCGCACCGACGCCGAGCGCGGGCTGAGCGAGGAGGACGCGCGGGCGCGGCTCGCGACGTTCGGGCCCAATGAGCTCGCCGCCGAACCGGTGGTTCCCGCGTGGCGGCGGTTCCTGGCGCAGTTCGAGGACGTGCTCGTCGTCCTGCTGCTCATCGCCACGGCCATCTCCGCCATCCTCTGGGCGCTGGAGCGCGATGCGGCGCTCCCGTACGAGGCCATCGCCATCTTCGCGGTCGTCCTGCTCAACGCCACGATGGGATACGTGCAGGAATCACGCGCGGAGGCGGCGGTCAATCTGGCGACGCACACTGCGGTGGTGACCGCAGCGCCGGAACTGGCCTTCCCGACCCTCGCGGCAGCCCTGAAGCGCCACGGCTACGACGCCTCGATGATGCAGCCCCAAGGAGCGGCCAGCGCCGAGGACCAGGCTGCCGACCGGCAGTTGCGCGAGGCCCGCCAGGCGATGTTTCAAGCGGTGTGGATGTGGGCCGCACCGGTTCTGGCCCTGGAACTCGTGGGGCCGGCGCTGGCCTCGACCCAGCCCGGACATGCGGTGTGGTGGCGGGCCCTGCAAGCGGTGTTATGCGGGATGGCCCTGTGCTCGCCGGCCGGGGCCCCGGTGCTGTACGGCGGCTTTCGCGCGGCGCTGTTTCGAACGCCGAACATGGACCTGCTGATCTCCCTGGGGGTGGTGGTGGCGTATGCCGCCAGCCTCGCGGCCATCGTGCTTCCGGGCCTGGAGGTCTACCACTTTCACGCCGTGGTCATGATCCTGGCCCTGGTCGACGTCGGGCGCTACCTCGAACAGCGGGCCCGGCGTCGGGCGATCACCACGGTTGGTGTGCTCGCCCGGCGGCTGCCGGATACCGTGCAG
>CAZFAT010000370.1:0-8182 GCA_964517075.1 uncultured Solibacteraceae bacterium | reverse complement strand
ACGGGACGCCGCGAGCGGCTCCTCCCGGACTTTCTCATGGAGCATTACAGCGTGTCGCGCGACGGTCGGCAGGTCGTTTTCGTCAGCGTCGACGACGACGGACGCTCCGCGGTGTGGCTGGCGACGCTCGACGCCAGCGCGGCACCGCGCCGGCTGATCTCGCTCGACACCGTCATTCGAGCGCTGTTCGACCCGGCCGGCGGCGTCTACTTCGTAGGCGGCAGCCGGGGTTCGCTGCACCTCCATCACATGCAGGAGGACGGCACCGGTCTCCGGCGGGTCGTGCCGCAGCCGATCATGTTCCTGTACGCAGTCTCGCCCGGCGGGGAGGCGATTGCCGTCTGGGACGGAGCCGGCGCCGAGTCGCTTCATCCCGGCGTGGCGGGAGCACGTGGCGAGACATCTCTCGGGGATGTCTCGCTCTATTCGCGGAACGGCAGCACGCGCACGCTGGTTTGCAGCGGCTGTGCCACCGGTGGAGGACCGAACCGGGGCATCACGCCGCCGCTCGTGAGCTGGTCTCCTGACGGCGCCTTCGTCTATTTCGTGTCGGCGGGGCCGGCCCGGACACAAACCTACGCCGTGCCGCTTCAGCCAGGCCGGCATTTGCCGGACCTCCCGCCCTCTGGGCTGTCCTCGATGACGGCAGCGGGGGAGTTGCCAGGGGCTCAGGCGATTTCGGCGGAACGGACATTCGCCGGCGCGAATCCGTCGACCTATTCCTTCGTGCGCGTCACGACACACCGCAACATCTACAGAATCTCCGTCCCTGACTGACGAAAGCCGCGCTGCCGGAGCTCCGCGGGTCGGCCGGCAGCCGGTTCCATGGCTCGCTCATCGTGGGCTGGTTCGGGGCTCTGCGGTGGAAGCTCGGCGATCGGACTCTCTCTCATCGTCAACGATCGGCTGGTTCGTGATAGCTGACAGCTGATGTCCCGAGCCGCACGGCCACGAAGGACCACCTCGGTGAGAGAGTGACGATGAAGCTTGATGCGGACGAGAAGGACCTGCTCGAGTCTGTCGAGCGAGGCGAGTGGACGTCCGCCGCCGGGGGCAAGCGCGAGCGGGCTCGCTACTCTTGTCCGACCAACTTCGCCAAAGCCAGCGGAGGGGCACGCGAGGAGTCAGAGAACGGGCCTGGAAAGGTCAAGGCGCCGCGCGGTCGAGCCGGAAGGCGACGAAGAGTACCTCGGTGAGGACTCGGACCACGAAGATTGACGCCGACGAGAAGGAGCACGTGGACGGTCCACCGATATGAACCGCTCCTCGGTGATGCTGGCACCGGTCGCGAGGCTGCGCCGTCCCTAACTCACAGCTGCGTGTATGACCAGTCGAAGGTCGACGACCTGACGGCATGGATGGAGGAATGCAACGGGTTCCTGATTTGTGTGGCTGATGCCGAGCCCGGCTGCCACGTACGGATGGAAGCGCCCGTCCTGAGCGCGAGGGCTCAGGCGAATCTCGGTACCCGCTCCGGACGCACGTCAGTTAGCCGTGTAGGTATCGCGAGCGAACTCGGAGGAGCTGCGTGCTCTGGCTAACTCGGCCGCCGGACCTGCTCGGCCCTATCCGTGTGGTACCCTGCGCACCCTATGTCGCTTGCGCCAGGCGACCTGCCACTGCTGCTCGCCGGGCCGGTGCTCCGCCGCGTCGAAGCCGATCTCGTCTGCGTGTGGATTGCCACCTCTCAGCCCTGCAACGCATCGCTGCTGCTGTTCGACGGCGGAGACGTTGCGGCTTCTGACACACCGCTCGGCGATCACCGCGCGGAGTGGGTGTCGGACGTGCAGGCGACTCTGCGGATCGGACCGCACCTCCACGTCCTAGCGATTACGCTCGACCTGCGCACGCCCGGCGGCAACGCGGTGCGCACCAACGGCACGCTGCTGCCGAACCGCACCTATTCCTACGACCTCAACTTCTTCACGCGCGACGACCCGGCCACCCGCCACACGCTGCTGACGGAAGGGCTGCTGAACGATCCGGTGCCGCTCGGCTACGACCGCGGCGAGCTGCCCAGCTTCGTCACGCCGCCGGACCAGCGGGAGCAGTTGGTGATCCTGCACGGCTCGTGTCGTGAGCTATTCGCGGTGCCGCCGGTCGAGAACGAGGCGGCGCTCGACGACGATCCGTTCGAGCCGCCGGGTGGTTGGCCGACCGCGGAGGTCACGCCCGAAGACCCGGCGCCGGTTCCCGACCCCGCAAACGACCCGTTTCCATCGGACGCCTACCCGACCTTTCCGAAGCGCGACGGCATGTTGTGGGTGGACGCGCTCATCGACCAGCGCGCCTCGCTGCCGCAGTTCCGCTTCGCGGGCCGTCCCCACCAGCTGTTCCTGACGGGCGACCAGATCTACGCCGACTCGATGTCGGCGGTCGTCCTGCCGGTGCTGAACCACGTCGGCCGCCTGCTGGTGGGCGATGAAGACCTGGGCTCCAATCCGGTCGACGCCACCACGGTCCCAGCCATCCTCCAGAATTTCCCACCGGCCTTCCGCCGCGGCGCCGCCGTGCGCAGCGCCTACTTCACGATGAGCGGCGGGACGTCGCACGTGTTCTCGTTCGGCGAGTTCATCGCGCACTACCTGCTGGCGTGGTCTCCGGCCTTGTGGGAGGCGGATGCGACGACTCCAGCTCCGCCGGCTATCCCCGGCGACCAGCCCCGCGACCTGTGGCCTGACGACTTCATCCCGGCCGACATTCCGATGCCGGAGGACTTCTTCCTGCAGTGGACCTTCACCGACGAGGTCGAGCGCACGCACACCGGCGACTACGAGGCGCTGAAGAACGCGCTGGCCGATCTGAAGAAGAGGCTGGACGCGGGAGAGGTGATCCCGGGGCTCGAGGGCCAGGTCGTTCCGGGGCCGGACGCGCCGGAGCGCGAGCAGGTGGACTGGTTCTTCCGCCAGCGCGTGAAATGGCTGGAGAGCAAGTTCTGGTCGCGAGACCGCTTCGAGTGGTACACGCGCCGCTTCCGCGCCGGCCTGCCGCGCGTGCGCCGCGCGCTGGCCAACGTGCCGACGTACATGATCGGCGACGACCACGAGATCACCGACGACTGGTACTTCAGCCGCCAGTGGCGCGAGCGCGTGTTCACGCGCACGCTGGGCGTGGACATCATCCGCAACGGCCTCACCGCCTACACGGTGATGCAGGCGTGGGGGAACGACCCGCGCCGCTGGTCGCAGGGGTCGGAGGCGAACCTGCTGCAGGCGATCGGGGCGTTCATGGCGCTGACACCGGCCGAGCGGCGCGCGTCGTCGGACAGAGTCCACGAATTGCTCGGGCTGCCGCGTCCCGCGCCGCCGCCGGGCAGTCCGCCGCAACCGACGCCGACGTTCCGGCCGCTGGTCGAGTTCTCCTACCAGGTGGAAGGCCCGTGTCATCGCGTGCTGGTCGTGGACGGACGCACGAAGCGGCGGTTCCCGCACCGCTTGTCGCAGGCCGGCGGCATGGACTACGAGGGCGGCAACGCGCTGCTCCCGGGCGACGTGCATCCCACGGGGCTGCCCGGCGAGCAGAGCTTCGGACTGTTCGGTGATTCGCCGATGGCCGCGGCGCTGCCGCCGCGGCCGACCGCCGACACCAAGATCACGCTGGTGGTCCTGGCCGTGCCCGCGCTGGGCCCGGAAGGCATGGAGCTGGCGCTCGTCCCATTCCAGCGCCTCGCGCGCCTCTTGTTGGGCGTCGATGCGGAGTCGTGGTCCTACGAGCCCGGCACCTACGAGGCGCTGCTGGCCTCGCTCGCGCGCTACGAGTCGGTGATCCTGCTGTCGGGCGACATCCACGCCGGTTTCACGGCCTACGCGGACTACTGGTCGGCGCCCAACGGGGAACCAGTGCGCACGGCGCGCATCGTCCAGCTGGTGTCGAGCGGCCTGACGAAGGACTGGGGCGAGTACGGCCCGGCCTTCATCGGCCACACGCTGTCGCACGAGATCTTCGAATCCGCCACCACGCCCACGCAGCCCCACGCCGAGCGCGTGGGTTGGGGCACGCCGCTGAAGCAGGTGCCAGTGGAGCCGCCGACGATCGGCGACATCGTGACGGTGCCGAACGGATCCGTGGCCCATCCGACGTACCGCACGCGGCTGCGGATGCGCGCGCCGGTGGTGCTGACGCACGGCTGGCCGGCCGGAACGATCGAGGCGCGCGACCCGAACTGGGCCTGGCGCGCCTTCATGGTGCGCGACGAGCGCGAGGAGTTCCCGACGACGCCGACGGCCGTGAGCCGCACCACGCCGGTGGAGCTGCCCGCCGATCCGTTGTCGCCATCGCTCGTGGGCTGGCACGCTGCGGCTGCGCGCCGCATGGCCTACGGCCGCGTGTTCTGCTTCCTGCCGAACGTCGGCGTCGTCACCTTCGAGAAGGACCTCCAGGACCAGTGGGCGGTGCGCCACGTGCTGGCCGGCGAGCTGCCGCCGATGCCCGAAGCCGGCTTCGCGCCGGTGGGCCTGCAGCCGTTCATCGTGCACAAGGTGTCGCTGACGCCGCCCGCGCCGACGACCTGGCTGTCCGACCGGCCGCGCATCGTCGACGACGGCGGCTGGGGCGGCGACGACAGCGATCCGGCGTTCCAGCTGCTGCTGCACGCCCTCCCGCGGCTGTGGGAACGTGCCGCCGGCTTCATCGGCGCCGACGGGATCTTCGCCGGCAGCCCGGTGGTGGTCGACGACATCGTGCGCGAGGCGGTGCTGACCGACGCCGCCGATCGCATCGGGCCGGTGTTCCGCCGCAAGGTGCTGCGCGAGCTGGGGCCGTTCGCGACCAGCACCGACGCCGTCCTCGACGCCGTCCCGCAATCCGACGTCGACGCGCGCATCCGCGAGCTCGGCAAGCTCGATCTCGCCCGCGAGGCCCGGGCGATGGTGCGGCCGGACCTCGAGCGGCTGCTGCTGTATCACCAGTCGCTGCCGGATCCTGCGGCGCGGCTCGACGACATCCTGCTCACGGCCTGCTCGGACTGGGTCAATGAGTACAGCCGCCTCGCCAGCACGGTCGCGGGCCTGCTGGCCACCTTCCGCGCGCCGGTCACGAAGCACGTGCCGGTGCTGTCGCACCTGCTGGGCGGGTTGTGGTCGCTGTGGCGCGATCGGACCGAGGCCGAGCTCTGGCAACAGGTCACGACGCCGTCATGGCTGGCGGGTCTCATCGGTGTGCCGCCGCGCGCGCTGCGTTTCGCGCTGGGGCTGCTCAGCGAGCTGGCGATCGGCGTCATCGAGGATCACGACCCGCGGCCAATCAACCGGGCGCCGGTGATCTTCTCGCCGGAACTGGTGCTGGCCGGCATCGGCATCGCGCTCGGCGCCATTGCCAACAACCGCCGGCTGTCGTTCGTGTCGGGGTGGGAGGGACGGTCGCGCGTGCCGGCGCCGGGCACGCGCAACACCGTGACGAACGCCGAGGTGCTGGCGCGGCAGACGCTGAGCCTGCTGATCCATCCGGGCAAGCAGCAGCGCCACGTGGGGCCGGCGCGGAAGCTGTCGTTCACGATGGTGCCTGCGGCGAACACGGTGGAGCCGGGGCGTCTCTTCGTCGCCTGGGACGGCGGCTTCCAGCTGGACGAGCCGATCGGCGAGGGTGTCCACGCCCGCATCGAGGCGACGGGCCGCTCCTTCCTCGAGCAGCCGTGGGGATTGGCGACGCCGCGCGGCGCGGCAGGCACGCGCCTGTCGCTGTCGTTCCGGTTCCCGATGTCGGCGTCACCGCTGCCGGGACTGACGGTGCGCCTGACGCCGTCGGTGGGCGTGTCGCTGGGATTCGTCGGCGTGCCCACGGCCGAGAACACATCGTTCCAGCTGCGCCTGGCGCTGAACGACAAGGAGGATCGGATCAAGTTCGTGCCGGGCGACGGGCTGCTCAGCCAGCTGCTGCCGACCGATGGCATCAGCCTGCCGCTGGACGCGGCGGTCACCTGGTCGCCCTACGGCGGCTGGAAGTTCGTCGGCATCGGCGAGCTGGTGCGCGGTGTGGCCGTGCCGCCCGCGACGGGGCAGTCGCCCGCCACGCCGTCGCAGCGGGCCACCGAAGTCGTCACCACGCTCAACCAGAAGCTGGGCCCGATCACGCTGCACGAGCGGCACCTCGAGGTCACCACCACGGCGATCCCGTTCTTCAGCGACTCGAAGATCGGCGTGCGCGTGACGGTGACCGTGAGCGGCACGCTGTCGCTCAGCATCAAGGTGGCGCGCCTAACGTTCACCGGCGTGGGCCTCGTGTGGCGCATCCCGATGGGCGAGGACGGCGAGGCCGTCGACGATCCGATTGACGTCAAGATGCCCGACGGCGTGGCCGTGGCGGTGAACGCGCCCTCCATCTCCGGCGGCGGGTTCCTGCAGCGCATCGAGGCGCCGGACGGGCGCGTCACCTGGCGCGGCGGCCTCGCGCTGCGCTTCGCCGACAGCTTCGAGCTGGCCGCGTTCGGCGTGATCGAGCTGGGTGGGAACCGGCCGTGGACGTTCCTGCTCTTCGTCACCGTCCGCTTCACGCCGCCGTACCCGCTGGCGTTCGGCCTGAAGCTGACGACCGTCGGCGGCCTCCTGGCGCTGAACCGCACCATGGCGATCGACGCGCTGCGCGACGCGGTGCTGGGGCCGGCGTCGGGCACGCTCGACATGGCGCTCTTCGCCGAGCGCCCCGAGGAACAGCTGCCCGTCGTGCTGCCGATGATCGACCGGTTCTTCCCGGCCGCGGAAGGACACCAAGTGGCGGGCCTGCTGGTCGAGATCGAATGGCGCGCCGAGACCGGCACGCTCTTCGGCCACTTCCGCGGCGTGCTGCTGGCCGAGCTCGACAACATCCAGTTCGCGCTCTACGGCACCGCGCAGCTGGGCTTCCCGACGCTGACCCAGGATCACATCCTGCGCGTGCGCGCCGGGCTCGAAGCGGTCTACGACTACCGCAACAAGTTCGTGCGGGTGTCGCTGGCCCTCACCGAGGCGCTGCTGTTCAAGCGCGTGCGGCTGACCGGCGGTGCGGCGCTGCTGATCCGGTGGGGCGAGCACGACGAGTTCGCGCTCACGTTGGGCGGCTTCCATCCGTCGTTCCGGCCGTACATCCCCGCGGGACTCCGCGAGCCGGCGCGGCTCGGCGCGTCGTGGCATCCGCACGACTTCGTCGATCTGAACCTGCAGGGCTACTTCGCGGTCACCTGGGCCAGCCTGCAGTTCGGCTTCTCGGCGCACGTCAAGATCGGCGCGAGCTGGGGCGGGCTGCGCGCCGACGCGGACTTCAACTTCCTCGTCATGCGGAAGCCGCGGACGCTCTTCGACCTCAATCTCCAGTTCCGGGTCACGGCGCATCTGTTCGGCTGCGACCTGTTCAGCGCCGGGTTGAAGGGTCTGATGACCGGCCCGGATCCGTGGGCCATCGAGGGGACGATCTACTGGGAAGTGTGCGGCGTCGATATGTCCAAGGACTTCGGCCCCTACGAGTGGGGCACGGACATGGGGCAGATCGAGCAGACGCAGCAAGAGGCCCGCCGCGTGATCGGCGACGGCGTGGCGGATCCCGCGAACTGGTCGGTGCGGCGGCAGACAGCCCCGGCCGTGCGGCTGCGCCCCAGCGCTGCCGACGCGCTGGACCCGCGCGATCAGGTCGACGTGCGCCAGGCGCAGTTGCCGCTCGGCATCGCGCTCGAGGTCTACGACGCGCACGGCCTGTCGGACGCCGGCACATGGCAGCTGGTGGGGACGGGCGGCGTCGCGAAGATGAGCGACTTGATCGACGTCTTCCCGACGCGGCGCTACCTGCGCAAGCCGCCGAAGGACCAGCCGTTCCGCGGCGGTCTGGCGAGCGGCGCACGCTTCGGGAGCACGGCGTGGAGCGTGCCGGCCGGCGCCGTGGCGAGCGACGAGTCGCTGACCGAGGATCGCGTGCTCGACAGCCTGATGGTGCCGCCGCCGCAGCCGGCGACCGGACATCCGCTGAACGTCGGCCTTCACTTCGCGGAGGCGATCCTGATCGCCGCGCCGACGCGGGCGGCCGAGCGGAAGTGGACGCGGCATGCGGTGGTGCTGGAGGCGGCGTCGTGAACCTGTTCTTCCTGCCCTTCGTGCGCCAGGGTCTGACCCCCGCGGCCAACGCCGGTGCGCGGGCGACCTTCTGGGTGTCGTGTCGGCTGGAGGCCGCCGGGCAGCCCGCGCGTGACGTCTCCCGCACGCTCGCCCTGGCCGGGCCCGGC
>CAZFAT010000369.1:0-5977 GCA_964517075.1 uncultured Solibacteraceae bacterium | reverse complement strand
TCGCCCGGTTCGCCCCGCTCGATGAGCAGATCGATCGCGCGGCAATGGTCGTCGACGTGCAGCCAGTCGCGCACGTTGAGACCGTCGCCGTAGAGCGGGACCGCCTGCGAGTCGATCGCGTTGGTGACAAACAGCGGAATGATTTTCTCGGGAAACTGGTTCGGCCCGTAATTGTTGGAGGCGCGCGTCACGACCACCGGGACGCCGTGCGTGGCGAAGTAGCTGTAGGCCAGCCGATCGGCCGCCGCCTTGCTCGCCGAATACGGATTGCGCGGGCGCAGCTCGTCGGTTTCCCGGCTGCGCCCTTCGGCCACGCTGCCGTAGACCTCGTCGGTGGAGATCTGAATGAACCGGCGGAGCCTGGGCGCCGTCCGCGCCGCCTCGAGCAGGACGAACGTGCCGATGACGTCCGTCTGCAGGAAGTCGGCCGCGGACTGAATCGACCGGTCCACGTGGGTCTCCGCGGCTAAGTGCACGACGATCTCCGCGTCGCGGACGAGCGGGGCCGCGACCGGTGCGTCCGCGATGTCGCCCTTGACGAAGCGGTGGCGCGGGCTGTCGATCACGTCACGCAGGTTCTCCAGCCGTCCCGCGTAGGTCAGCTTGTCGAGCGTCGTGAGGCGCCAGTCCGGGTGCGCCCCGTGGGCCCAGCGGACGAAGTTCGATCCGATGAAGCCGGCGCCGCCCGTCACGAGCACCTCGATCATCGCGTCACCACCGGATGCCGACCTCGGAGTTGTCGCCCAGCATGAATCGGTAAGCCGACGGCCGCACGGGCAGACGGCAGATCGTGACGTTGCGTCCGATCAGGCTGTCCTCGATCCGGGCCGCGAGGTTCGTGATCCGCGCCTCCTCGAGGACGATGCTGTGTTCGATCTCGGTCTCGCGGACTTCGGCGCGATCGCCGATGGCCGTGAACGGTCCCACGTAGGCCTGCACGATCCGCGCGCCGGCCCCGATGATCGCCGGACCCCGGACGACGGATCGTTCAATCACCGCGCCGGGCGAGACGACGACCTTGCCCTCGATGCGGGACTCGGCGTCCACCGAGCCCTCGATGCACGGTTCGAGCGTGTCCAGGATGAGCCGGTTGGCTTCGAGCAGGTCCTCGAGCTTGCCGGTGTCCTTCCACCAGCCCTCGACAATCTGCGGCCGGACCTCCAGGCCGCGATCGATCAGGTGCTGAATCGCGTCGGTGATCTCGAGCTCGCCTCGCGCGCTCGGCTGGATCTGCTTGACGGACTCGAACACCTCGCGGCCGAACATGTAGACGCCGACGAGCGCCAGGTCGCTCCGCGGCGCCGCCGGCTTTTCGACCAGCCGGACGACCCGCCCGCCGGCCAGTTCGGCGACGCCGAACATCTGCGGATCGGGCACGCGGGCCAGCAGGATCTGCGCGGCCGGGCGCTCGCGGTCGAATTCGTCCACCAGCCGCGCAATGCCGTGGTTCAGCAGGTTGTCGCCCAGGTACATGACGAACGGATCGCCGGCGACGAACGCCTCACTGATGAGGACCGCGTGCGCGAGTCCGCGCGGGGCGTCCTGCTCGATGTAGGTGACGCGCGCGCCCCAGCGCGATCCGTCACCCACGGCGTCGCGGATTTCAGCCTGCGTGTCGCCAACCACGATGCCGATGTCCTCGATGCCCGCCGCCACCAGCGCCTCCAGCCCGTAGTACAGCACCGGCTTGTTGGCGACGGGCACGAGCTGCTTGGCGCGGGTGTAGGTGATCGGGCGCAGGCGGGTGCCCTTGCCGCCACTGAGAATCAGGCCCTTCATCAGCGCCGGTATTATCTCCCACCGAACGAGCCGAGCGGATTCGAGAACGATCCGATGCCCGCCAGCGTGAACGACACGCCCCAGCGCCGATCCACGGGAATGCCGAGCAGCGGCAACCCGTACGACTGCCAGTCGAACGCGATGCCGCAGCACTGGCTGTTGTAGTAGGCGACGACGCGCTGCTGGAGGAGCGCGCGGCGCCGGACGTCGTAGTTCATGTGATACGAGCCGCCGGCGCGGTTGTCGCGTGTGCGCACCGAGGTGCCCGTGTTGAGCGACTGCGAGGCAAAATCGGGGTTGTCGAAGCCCGGCACCCCCGGAATGAAGCCCCGTTTCGTCCAGCCGGCGTTGAGCTGCAGGTGCGTGGCGTGCAGATTCCCGGACGCTGACATCGTCCGCACGGCCCGGGCCGTCGAATCGATTTCCATCACGAACGTCCCCGAGGCCCGGTCCACCGGCCGGGCCGTGACGTCGATCCGGATCGGCGAGAACGTCCCGGTCTGCACCACGCCCTCCCGGCCCGACGACTGATAGTTGGGGTCGAAGGCCGCGGCGCGCGCATCGGTGTAGTAGGTCTGGCCGACGGCCACGCGCAGAATCTCCCGGATCGCCCCGCCGTTGGTCATCCGGGCGAGCAGGCTGTTCGTGAGCTGGTAGGTCAGTCTCGTCTCGCCGGTGACGACGGGGTAGTCCGCCGGATCGTTCTGGACGATCCGGCCGAGGCCGTTGAAGGGGGACGTCCACTGCAGCGTCACCGACGGTTCGATGAGGTGCTTGAATCGCTCCGCATAGCCGTTGCCCGGCGTCTGGAACACGCGGCTCACGACCGGGCCGGACACGTGCGCCCGCGTCTCGAGGAACTGGCGGGTGACGCCGACTGGCCGCTGCTCGGCGGTGATGGGGTCGCGGCTCTCGAGCCATCGGGTGATCCGCCAGGACGCGGAGGCGGTGGCGGACAACCAGGACAGCCGGCTGAGCGGCACGCGCACCTTCGGCGCCGCGTCGAACCGCCACAAGGTCTGGTCCGTCGTCGGGTCGTCGAGATTGGTTTGGCGGACGACGCGCCCCCCTTCCGCCCAGGCGCCTGCGTACACGACCGAGCCGGCAATGGGCGAGTCGCCGATGGTGACGCCGCCGTAGGGCGCCTGCCCCGATCGCTGCGCCTGCAACGTGCCCGAGAAGAAATCGCGCTCCTCGAACACCGCATGGATGCGATAGCGTCCGAGCGAGCCCGTCAGGCTGCCTTTGAAGAAGCGCTCGCGGAGCGAGAAGACGTTCACGTCCTGGTGGAGCTGCTGGGCCGCGGCGTCGCTGAAGAAGTTGACCTCACCAAATAGCCGGAACCCGCGGGGCAGCCCCTGGGCCGCGGTGCCGTCGATCCGGTAGGACCGTCGCGCCTCGCGCTGGATCGTGCCGTCGCCGCCGAGCACCGCGGGCGCGCTCAGCACGTGCAGCTTCGCGCGGCCTTCAGATCCTGGCGCCGTCATGTAGCGATACTCGGTGGCGAAGCCCTGCCCGTTCCTCGTGTACCAATCGTGGTAGAAGGTCGCGTCCTGACTCCGGCTAACGGCCCAGAAGAACGCGTTGCTGAGCGACGACCCGAGCGCCGAGGAGGAGCCGTAGCTCGGCAGGAGAAATCCCGTCGCGCGGCCTTCCTTGTCGATGGGGTAGTAGATGGCCGGCAGATAGAGCAGCGGCACGCCTTTCACTTTGAGGACGACGTTGCGGAGGAGCGCGTGCCGGTCGAGCGTGATCGTGCCGTTGGTCGTTCGCATCTCCCACCGCGGCTCCGCCTGCGTGCAGGTGGTGAAGCTGCCGTTGGTGATGCGATAGAGGGCAGGGCCGGCTTTCTCGATGCGTTCTCCCTCGAAGAACACATCGGGCTCGAGGGTGCCAAACAGGCTCCGTTCGGCCGGCGCGTCGCCCAGGCGGGCGCGGCCGCTCGCGTTGTAGAACGTCCCCACCTTCGTGACGCCGTTGATTTCGGCCCGCTCCGCGAACAGATGCAGGCCGGCCTGCTGAAAGGACACGTGGCCGGTCGCGCGGATCAACCGCGTGTCCGTCTCGTAAATCACTTCGTCGGCCCAGAGCGCGGCATCCGTGCAGGGAATGTGGACGGAGCCCGTCAAGAAGACGCGGAACGCGTTCGGCCGCTGGGGATCCTCAATGGGTTCGACCCGGCGGCCGTCTTGCCGCATGGTGTCCTGCGAACAGTCGGAGAACGGGTTCTGCGCCGCGGCCGGCGCCGCCGCCAGCAGGCTCAGTCCAAGTGCGACGAGAGGCCAGTATCGCAACCCGTTCATCTTACGGGAACTCCCCGCGGACTTCGCCGGCGAGATAGAGAGATCCCGCGACGACCACCGGCGATCCGAGGCTCGCGGCGTGGCGCAGCGCGTCCTCCGGCCGCTCGCGGCAGGCGACCGGGCAGTCGGGAGCGACGCGCGCGGCGATGTCCGCGAGGTCGGCGGGACGCGCCGCGCGCGGCGTATCGGGCGCCGTGAACGTCAGATGCGACGCACCGCGCGCCAGGGCCTCGACGATCGCGTCGACGCGCTTGTCGGCCATCACGCCGACCACCATGGGCAACCGTCGGCCGTAGACCTCGTCGAGAAACGCGGTGAGCGCGCGCGCGCCCGCCGGGTTGTGGGCGCCGTCCACGAGCAGATCGATGCCCTCCCGGCGAATGCGCTCCAGCCGTCCCGGCCAGACGACCTGTTCCACCCCGGCGCGGATCGCCGCGGCAGGCACACGGAACAGCCCTCCCGCGGAGAGTTCCTCCAGCAGCCGAATCGCCACCACGGCGTTCTGCACCTGATGGCGTCCCGCCAGTCCCAGCGTCACGCCGCGGTACTCGGCGCGGGCGGTGCGGACCATCACCCGTGCATGACCGTCGACGAGCCCGAAGTCGTGCACGATGGCGTCAGCCGCGCGCACGAGTGGCGCATGGGCGTCGGCGCACGCCGCGGCCACCACCGCGTCCACCTCCGGCGGGTTCGGGCCCAGTACGGTCACGACGCCTGGCTTGATGATGCCCGCCTTCTCGCGGGCGATGGCCTCGAGGGTGGATCCGAGCCACGCTTCGTGGTCGAAATCGATGGCGGTGATCGCGACGGCCATCGGGTCGACGGCGTTCGTCGCATCCAGGCGGCCGCCGAGGCCGACCTCGAGGACCGCCACGTCAACCCTTTCCGCCCGGAACGCTTCCAGCGCCATCGCCGTCGTCGCCTCGAAGAAGCTGGGCGGCGCGGGCAAACGCTGGCTGGCGACCCGCACGCGCGCCGCGACGTCGTCCGTCAGGCGTCCGGAGATGGGCTCACCGTCGATGGCGAAACGTTCCTCGAGGCGCACCAGGTGCGGCGAGGTGTAGCGGCCCGTCCGGTAGCCGGCCGCGCGCAGACCCCGTTCGACCATGGCGGTGACCGAGCCTTTGCCGTTGGTGCCCGCAATCAGGGCGGACGGAAACGCCCGATCGGGACGGTCCAGCGCGTCGAGCAGACCGCGAATCTGTTCGAGGCCGAGCTTGATGCCGAACTGTTCCAGTGAGCGCAGGTACTCGCGCGGCGTCACTCGCGAGTCCTCGTGGGGACTAGCCTTCGGGCGCGCCGACGGCCCGCGAGGCGGCGGCCGCAGCGGGCATCCCCATGAGCAGGCGCAGCGTCCGCGCAAGGGTGGCTTTCAGGTCGCGCCGATCGACGATGAGATCGATGAACCCCTTCTCGAGGAGGAACTCGGCACGCTGGAAGCCGTCGGGGAGCTTCTGGCGGATGGTCTGCTCGATCACGCGCGGGCCCGCGAAGCCGATGAGTGCCCTGGGCTCGGCGATGTTGAGATCGCCCAGCATCGCGAAGCTGGCGGTGACGCCGCCGGTCGTGGGATCGGTCAGCACCGCGATGTAAGGCAGGCCGGCCCGATCGAGCCGGCCCAGGGCGGCGCTGATCTTCGCCATCTGCATGAGCGAGAGGGCGCCTTCCATCATGCGCGCGCCCCCCGAACAGCAGATGACGACGAGCGGCGCCGCGGTGTCGAGCGCGCGCTCGGCCGCCCGGGTGATCTTCTCGCCGACGACCACGCCCATGCTGCCGCCGATGAAGCTGTATTCCATGGCGGCAATGACGGTGGGGATGCCGTCGAGCGTGCCCGATCCGCAGATGACGGCGTCGTTCAGGCCGGTCGTGCGGATCGACGCCACGAGCCGATC